>CAMBEL010000040.1 GCA_945865605.1 Bifidobacterium breve | reverse complement strand
CGCCACCCCTACAGGGATAGGCCCCACACCTGCAATCTCACAGAACTCTGTCGGCACTGCGCCTGGTTGGCTGTGACCACGTATGAATGCTTCATGGGAAACATGAACAACCACAGTTGCTGGCGGGCTCTTAGAGGCTCCACCTGTGCCGCCGCCCACTCCTTGGGTCGCAGCCATTGCTACTAGGGCATCAAAAGCAGTCGTGTCTGGCGATAGGTGCTCACCGGCCTTGTGGTTCTTATCAAACAACTCCCGCTCATAGGGCTCTAGTGCAGCCATGATCGCCGCTGTTGCATCAATGGGTCCACGCACATCTATGCGCCCCATCCCGTCTGGGTCTTGCCAAGCCCGAAGTGACCTACGTTTCTGTAGTCGTTCATAGGCAGCCATCTCATCAATACAAGCTGCAGCAGCAACTCGAGCACAATCGTTCTTGAGTCCTCGGAGTCCATTGGTTGCAGCACTAGTTAGTAACTGCCGCTCCGCATCAGGATCAGCAGTTGCTGCAGCACTGACGGCCTCTGCCTGGACTCCCGATAGTTCACCAGCCCGTAGTGCGGTCTCCACCGCTGGGAGATCGCGAATCTGGCGTGCTGTTGTAATCGCGGCTGTGGCATGACCAAAAGAAGTGTGGGTAACTGCTGCGAGCCATGACTCGGCACTGCGATGGTTACCCGAGACTGCCCACGCACCCGTGCCTGCCGCACGACCAGCGGCAAGCAACTTGCCAGCGCCGGCGAGGCGTTCTAATTCACTAAACATCTCGACTAGCCCACAAGCTGTGGTGCCATCTACAACCAAGGGATCAAAGGCCACTACGGCCTGGCGCACTTGATCAATGGCCTGATTGATCACCTGACCCAACTCACCGCCTAGTTCGTAATGCACCACAAGACTCCCAACGTCTGCTTCGACCCGCTAACCCGAACCCGATACTTCGGTGGGCACTAAGCGAGATGACTAGCTGGACTCTGTGGAGTCGAGTGTTCTGTATTACTGCTGCCGTATAACTGCTGCCGTATAACTGCTGCCCTAATGACTAGAACCATTGTACGAACAAATGTTCGCCCTGTCAAGACCTAAATCAATATTTCTTTGAGAAATCTTTCGTGACCTCAACGTGTCAGCAAGATCACCACCATCATTGCAACGAGTGCTGGAGCGCAGGGTGGGCCGAGCGACAAGCGCTCAGGGGAGTGGGGATGTGCGGAGGGGTCTAATGGCCTAGTACTACTAACCCGACCGAGATGGTAGGGTTATGAGCCTATGGAGAACCTGTTCCTCGTTGCGCTCGCCGGATTCATGGCGGCGATGGTAGACGGAGCGCTCGGCATGGGCTTCGGGCCTACATCGTCGACGTTGCTTCTGAGCGCGGGTATCCCACCTGCAGCAGTGTCTACAACGGTCAACCTGGCCAAGGTTGTTTCCGGATTGGCTGCCGGTGTGTCGCATTGGCGTTTCCGCAACATCGATCACAGGTTGGTGTTGCAACTCGCTATTCCAGGGTGCCTCGGAGCATTGATCGGTGTTGCAATTTTGACGCGGGTAGATGGCGACACGCTGCGCCCACTTTTGGCACTGATGTTGTTGCTCGTAGGTCTTCGTATGTTGTTGCGGTTCAGCAAGCCGTTGCCGGTTGCATTGCCAGGCCCGGCCGATGCCGCAGACGGTCCTCCTAAGTTTGACGAGAGCGGAGTCAAGGTCGTAGCTGCTGCGGGTGGAGTGACCAACGGATTGGTCGGTGCATGGGGACCAGTAGTCACACCATTCCTGCTTCACAAGGGGCTGCCGCCTCGCTTCGCAATCGGATCGGTGAACACCGCTGAAGTCGCGGTTGCAACGGTTGCAGCGACATCGTTGATTGCTTCGCTCGGCCGCGGCTCTCTCGACATCGGCGTCATTTTGGCGATGATGGCCGGGGGAGTACTCGCTGCACCTCTCGCAGCTTGGGTGATCAGATTTATTCCCGCCAGAGCAATGGGACTAGCGGTCGCAGCCCTGCTACTTGTCACTAACGTCCGTGAACTCGCTACATGGGCCGACATCAATGTCGTCCGCTGGGCGTTCTACGGAGCGTCGATCGCTCTCGTCACCGTTGCTGCCCTTGCTCCCCGCATGCGCACCGCTTGGGTGGCTCGCAGATCTGTCGGGTTTAGCGTGTCGCCGTTACAGGCTGATTAGCCGGAGCACCTAGCAAGCCGTAATCGGCCAGCGCCTTCACAGCGATCTCTGCGAGTTGCTCGACGTTCGTGCCATTCTCGTTCGTCCACGTGGGGTACGAAGCTACGAGGGCATCGATGACGGTTAGTTCTGCAAGGCGGTTACTCACGCCGTTATTTTCGCACCGATGAACGAATATGTGGTGGACCTTTCGGTGTGACGCGCATCACGCGCGGTGTGCTTGTCGCGTGGAGTGAGATTTCTTGTTTCTTAAGTCACTACCGGTGATATTCAGTCCTTGGGCGCGAACGGTGTCTGAGTATCGTGACGCAATGCGCGCCGTTGCAGCGCGCGAATCCGGGTTCTCGATCGAACGGCTGACAAAACGATGGCGATTCACTACAAACTTGATGACGAACACATCGTGTTGATCACGATTGACCGCCCCGAGTCTCGCAACTCAGCCGACATGGAGCACTTCAAGTTGCTGCGTGAAGCATGGGAACGATTCGACGCAGACGACGATGCCTGGGTCGCCATCATCACGGGCGTCGGCGAAGCGTTCTTCAGTGGCGCCGATCTAAAACGGTACGTGCCTGAGATTACAAAACTCCAACGTCAGATCGCCGAGGAAGGTCTGACGGAGATCGACGGTTATCGCCTCGATGACGGTACGAAAGCCGTCCTGCGCGGTGCAAAGATTTGGAAACCGATTATTGCGGCTGTTAATGGTTTCTGTACGGCGGGTGGCATGGAAATGTTGGGCGGTGTCGACATTCGTGTTGCGTGTCCAGAAGCGCAGTTCGCAGTGATGGAACCGAAGCGCGGGCTATTCGCGGGCGGCGGTACAACGGTGCGCCTCCCACGTCAGATTCCATTCCCGCAAGCGATGGAGTTCTTGTTGTGCGCCGATCTAATACCCGCGCAACGAGCTTTGGAGATGGGATTGCTGAACGCTGTCGTGCCGCGTGAGGATCTCATGGATGCTGCATACGCCTACGCGCGCCGCATCACGGCGAATGCACCGTTAGCGGTGCGCGCTACCAAGCAGAGTGTGTGGGAGGGCTTAGGCATGAACTTGAAGGATGCTTATCGCAATGAATCGGGTCTTTCTTCAATGATCTTTCAGACCGAAGACGCCAAGGAGGGGCCGAAGGCCTTTACCGAAAAGCGGCCTCCGGTGTGGCAGGGAAAGTAAGCGCAACGTGACCGCTCCAAATACCCGCGCATCAGATCCCCGTGCGCCGTGCATCATCGGCGTCGGTTCGCGCACGTGGCATTCGAATGAAACAGGCGAAGCTGGAGCGCCGGAACCCTTCGAGATGTGGGAAGAAGTTCTGCGCGTTGCATGCGACGACAGCGGTGCGGGACAGAAGCTTGTCGACAAATGCGATTCGCTCGACGTTGTTTATTGCCAGACGTGGCAGTACGACGACCCTGCACATCGATTGTCTGACCGACTGGGCATCAAGCCTGCGCGTCAGTACTACTCCGGCATCGGTGGCACCACCCCGCAAGTGCTGCTCTCGGGTGCAGCCGAACGCATTTTGCGCGGGGAGACAGACATTGCATTCGTTGTTGGCGCCGAAGCACTAGACACGCAACGGCGCTTTCGTAAACGCGACGAGAAGTTCGCGTACTCGTTCCCTCCGGCAGAGAAGCGTCCGTTCCCATGGGAGGCACCGTTTCATCCAAGCGAAGTAGCGCATGAGGTATTTCAGGCGTGGCTCACGTTCGCCATGTTCGACGACGCGCGTCGCGCGCACCTCGGGATTGGCCTCGATCAGTATCGACGCGAGTTGGGTGAACAGTGGCACCGTTTTACCAAGGTTGCCGCCGCTAATCCGCAGGCATGGTTCCCCCTCGAACGCTCGGTAGACGAGATCATTACGCCGAGTGTGACGAATCGTTTGGTGGGGTATCCGTACACGAAATACATGGTGTCGATCATGGATGTCGACATGGCGGCTGGCGTGGTGATCACATCGCATGAACGCGCGGACGTGCTGGGTGTTCCAGCGGATCAACGCATTTATCTGCGGGGCTGGTGCTATGCCACCGATCCCGTATATGTCGCAGAGCATCCAGACCTATGGCGTTCACCTGCGATGGAAGATGCTTCCGCTGAAGCGCTACGCGGCGCCGGTATTTCAATCGATGATGTAGCGCACCTCGACCTTTATTCTTGTTTTGCATCGTCAGTCAATTTCGCTCGCGATGCGTTGGGCATTGACACAACCGATTCACGCTCGCTCACCGTCACCGGTGGATTGCCGTATCACGGCGGCGCAGGCAGTAACTACGTGTCGCACTCCATCGCGGAGATGACGCGCGTGTTGCGCCGTGACCCCGGTTCGTTTGGGCTAGTCAGCGGTGTTGGAATGCACATGACGAAACATGCATTTGGCATCTACTCCACAACTCCAGGTCCCGTTGCTCCGCCGTCGCCGGTTGCAGCATGCGCGACAACACCGGTCGTCGACACCTACGAAGGTCCAGCAACGGTGGCCACGTATTCTGTTGTGCATGGACGTGATGGATTGCCGGAGTGGGGGATAGCGGTGTGCGACACACCCAGCGGCGAGCGGTGTTACGCGAAGTTGCACGATGTCGAACTGCTGGCCGCCGCTGAGGAAGAAGAACTAGTCGGTAAATCGATCGTTGTTGCTTGTGCCGACGGATCCGTGAATGTCGGAAGGTTGCCTTGATCGACGAGTTGCCGCCGGTCGAATTTGATCCGCTTTCCGAGACTTTCTTTGATGATCCATACGAAACGTTCCGCCGCCTGCGCGACGAAGCGCCCCTGTATTGGAACGATAAGTACGGCTTCTGGGCGCTTTCGCGTTACGAAGATGTGTTGGCGGTTCACCGCGATTGGAAAACGTTTTCAAGTACGCACGGCGCGACGATCGATCAACTGACTGACCCTGGATCAAGGGAGATATTGCGCGGATCAATCATCTTCATGGACCCTCCCGAACACGACGAGATGCGTCGTATGGTGAGCCGCGTGTTCACGCCCAAAGCGGTTGCCAACCTGGAACCTCTCGTGCGCGACTTGATCGTCAAGTACCTAGATCCACTCGTAGGTGAGACGCGATTCGATCTGCTTGCGGATTTCGCAGCGCCGTTTCCTGTCGAAGTGATCTCAGCGATTCTCGGAGTGCCTGAGGAAGACCATCAGCAGATCCGACACTGGACAGACCTCATGTTGCATCGCGAACCAGGGAATCCAAAGCCGACACAAGAAGGCATGGAAGCCGCGATGTACGAAGCCGCTTACCTGTATGAACTCGCTAAGGAAAAACGTCGATCGCCCAGCGATGACATGTTGTCGGGACTTGTTGCGTCGGGATTGTCCGATAAAGAGATTGCGGGGTTCGGCGGATTACTCGCTGCCGCGGGATCCGAGACCGTTACCAAGTTGATTGGCAACGGTGTTGTGTTGTTCTGTCGCAACCCTGTGGAGTGGGCCAAGGTGCTGTCCGATCCCGGCGTTCTGCCGCTCGCGGTCGAGGAGATTGTTCGGTATTGGGCGCCGTCGCAGTACCAGGGACGCTGGAGCACCGCTGCAACCGAGTGGCATGGCACCGAAATTCCCGCGAGGGCGCCGATAGTTCTCGTTACGGGTGCAGCGAGTCGCGATGAGCGGATGTATACAGATCCCGATCGATTCGACATCTCCCGCCCGCTCAGCATGTCGGTCGGATTCGGCCATGGGATACATACCTGCCTCGGGGCCGCGCTCGCGCGTCTCGAAAGCCGAATCGCCTTCGAGGAAATAGCGAAACGGTGGCCGAGTTACGAAGTGAATGATGAAGGGTTGCGTAGAGTGCAGATGGCAAACGTTGCAGGCTTCAGCAACGTCCCAGTGGTAGTCCCGAACCCCCGAGCGCTTGTCGGATAATGCACCGCAACCGTGCGGTACGCGACAAACGAAACAAGGTTTAGGGGCCTTTTGGTAGTCCCAGCACTCTGATTGCCAGGATGTTCTTGTTCACCTGGGTTGTTCCACCTGCGATTGTTAGTGCTCGCATGTACACGCGGTCGCGGCCCCATGACCCTGTGTTCGCATCGGCGCCAAGCACTTCGCCTGCAACCTCACCTAAGTGTTGTTCGGCCTCGCTCCACAGGAGTTTGGCGATGCTCGATTCGGGCCCTAGGTCGCGGCCATGTATCGCATCAGAGATGGCGCGCTCGCTAATCAGTTTCAACAGCTCGCCCTCCAAATAGATGCGCGCTAACGATTGACGCACGACGGGATCCTGAGCCGTGCCATTGTCCTTGGCCGCCTTGAGTAACTTGCCGATTTTCGCGCGTAGTCCTAGATGCAGGTTGGCGACGGTTCCACGTTCGTAAGCGAGCGTGGTCATCGCAACGCGCCAGCCTTCGTGCAGGGGCCCGAGCAATGCTGATATGGGAACGCGCACATCAGTGAAGAAGATCTCGTTGAACTCTTTCTCGCCTGTGATGGTGACCAGCGGTCGCACTTCGACACCGGGCAGCGTCATGTCAACCAACAAGCACGAGATTCCCTTGTGCTTCGGAGCGGTGGGATCGGTACGCACGAGTAGTTCGCAATAGTTCGCGAGGTGGCCGAGCGTGTTCCAGGTTTTTTGCCCATTAACAATGAAACAGTCGCCGTCGATTACCGCAGACATCTTGAGCGATGCCAGGTCACTGCCTGCATCGGGTTCCGAGAAACCCTGGCACCAAATATCTTCGCCGCGCAGCATGCGCGGTAGCAATGTCTGGCGTTGGTCGTCGGTGCCGTGAGCGATAATCGCCGGTGCGATATTGGACAGGCCGAGTGGGTTGAGAGTGCCTGGCGCGCCGCTGCGGTGCATCTCCTCGGCAAATACAACCTGCTCCATCACACTTGCGCCGCGACCACCATATTCCTCCGGCCATGCAATTGCTGCGAACCGCGCCTCGGCCAACACGCGGTTCCACTCGCGCAACACTTCGACGCGCTCGGGGCTCATCTCCATTGAGAAGCCGAGACCATCACCTCGGTATTTGTCCGTGAGGTTCGCCTCTAGCCATGCACGAAACTCTGCGCGGAACGCCTCGGCGTCAGGCGGGTAGTTGAAATCCACTAGGTGTCGATGCCTCCGCGAGCGAGCGCCTTTTCCATCTCAGCTGCCTTCAGCACGTTCTGCGCGTGCAACTCGTCGGTCGTGTGTATAACGCCGTCCACCTTTAGTTCCCCCATGATGTGCACTTCACCAAGTGTGTCCTGCATGTATTGCGGACCTTCGATCGTCGGAATGAACCAGCCGGTTGGACACATTGTGAGAACTTCGACGAATGAGAACCCCTCGCCGCGCATTTGCACTTCAAAAGCGCGGCGAAACATTTTCGCTGTGCGAGCAACCGATCCAGCGTTGTGAACTGATCCGCGTGCGACGTATGCGGCTCCCTCGAGTTGAGCGATTAGGTCGCCAATCAATATTGGGAAGCCGTGATAGGTCGGGTCCCGGCCTTCCAGGCTGTTCTTGGTGCGTTGCCCGAGCACCGTGGTAGCCGTCATGTGGCCACCCGTTTCGCCGAACACGCCGTTGTTGAGCAGCACACACGTGATGTTCTCGCCGCGAGCCGCCGCGTGGAGCACTTCTTGGAGTCCCTCGTTCACCATGTCGCCGTCGCCCTGCAACGTGTAGACGATCGAGTCGGGGAGCATGCGCTTTACGCCTGTGGCAACACTCGGTGCACGGCCATGTAGCGCTTGCACAAGATCAAGGTCGGTCGTCATCGAGAAACTCGTGTAGCAACCGATGCCCGCCACCGCGATGGTGCGCTGCGAGAGACCCAAATCGGAAATCGACTCAAGGCATCCGCGCAGGGCTAGCGGTTCCCCGCACCCAGGGCACATGTGGTGGTGCGCAGTGAGCAACAGGTCAGGCAATTGCTGCCCAATCACTTTCAGTTCCGTATTGGTCGAAGTCATTTAGAAACTCCTGTCGTTGTCTGGGAGCGATGGAAGCGGGAGATCTCGATGCAAAGCGAAAACACGTTCGCGAATGATCTCGACATCTAGAAGTGGACCTACGCCGAATCCCGAAGCGTCTGTTGAGATGCCACCTATGCCCACAACAGGAGCGCGCCCGAGCACACCGAGTCGCACGTCGTCAATCATTTGACCAGCGCACAACTCGAATACACCTACGCGCGTCGCACCATCGGCCGCCGCAGCGACGGCTTCTGTCGGGAACGGCCAGAGAGTTATGGGCCGTACGTAGCCGACCTTCTCGCCTTCGGCGCGCAACTGCGCAACGACATAGCGAACGAATTTTCCGGGAGGGCCGAACGCAACGATGACCGTTTCCGCATCATCGCAGTACCCGCTTTCGACGCGCACTTCGGTTGCCGAAATTTCGGCGTGCTTGGCAGAGATGCGTCGAAGGTGGGCCTCGATACCGGGGCTCTCACGTCCCGACTTCTCAAATCCCAAAGGGCTTACGAGCCGTGACTGGCCGGTACCGCCAAGGGATCCATCGAGCGCCCAGTCCTTCTCTGGCAGTGCGCCATCGAACACGATTGGGTTCACGTCCACAGCTTCATGGGTGTGTGCAAGCAGGTAGTCGCCGTACACGAGGACAGGGTTCCGCCATTTGTCTGCAAGGTGGAACGCGAGTTGCGTTAGTTCGACCGCTTCGGGAATGTCCATCGGCGCGAGCACTATGTGGCGGTAGTCGCCATGACCGCCGCCACGGGTCGACTGGTAATAGTCCTGCTGGCCGCGTGCCATGTTGAAAATCACGAGTGGCAACTCGGCGAGGGTGATCTCGGAAAAACTTTCTTGCATGAGCGACAGTCCTTGACCGGTGGATCCGGTCGCTGCGCGTGCTCCGGTCGCAAGTGCGCCCCAGGCCATCCCTGCCGCTTCAAGTTCACTTTCGGCATTGATGCATACGCCACCTTCATCGGGGAGGCGCTTTGCAAAGTGCTCCAACAACTCGGTGAACGGTGTCATCGGGTATCCGGCGAAGAAACGACATCCGGCGGCGATCGCAGCCTCGGCAATCGCTTCAGAACCCTCCATCAACTTCATGACTGTTCCTTCGTGGTCGCAGCAGCCGCGCGAGGACGGCGGAAAACCTCAAATACGAAGTCGGGACAGAACAGTTGGCATGCAGCGCAGCCGGTACAACCATCCTGCAACTCGGGATACTGATAGCCGAGGCGATTCACAACGCTCGACATCGTGAGCACACGTGGGGGACAGGCTTCTATGCAAAGTTCGCATCCCTTGCAGATTTCGGTATCGATAATTACCGTGCCATGGGCGCTCAACGTGTTGCCGCCGCACGTGAGTCGCAACCCCATTGGTGTCCTGCCGCAATTGCCAACTCATTACCCTCGATGTGCTGCACGCGGTAGCTGGGGATGGAATCGCGCATCGCTTCGACCAATGATTCGACCGCCACCAATTCTGACAAGGCCCCAAAAGCGCCTGCCATGACCATCGATGCCGCCATTGGCATGCCCATGTCCGCGGCGATTTCGGTTGCGGGCACCCGCAGCACTCGATGAAGATCAGAGTCGAGCGGTGTTTCGAAGGTGGTGTCGTTGACGCAAAGCAGCGATCCGGCCCGAAGTTTGCGGTCAACCGGCTCCCAAAACTTGTCATGCATGCCGACGGCTGCACTCGCATGGGAGATGAGGGGTGGCGATTGCAAGGGGCCATCGCCGATCACAACGGTTGCGTCTGTGTTCATACCGCGCATAGCACCTGCGTATACGCCAAAGAGCATGACGTGCTTGTTTTCGATGGTTGCTCCACGCGCCAGCACGGCAGCGCAGAGCTGCACTCCCTGACCACCGATACCCGTGAGAAGTACTTCAGTTTCCAAGTCCGCACCCCTTCAACGCGAAATGCACGATGTGTTCAACGTCGCGGTTCGTTGGCACGCGGCGTTCGATGATTGCGTCATGCGCAGCGCCCATTGCAAGGTTGTAGACGGCAACGGCGTCGTCGTCTCCGACGACAACAGCAAGAGGAGCAACCAAGCGGGTGCGCGATCGTTCAGCTTCTTCGGGATGTGCTTGTCCGAGGCGGTCGGCATTAGCGACGAACGGGCGTGTTGCCGCAGCGGCCTTCGCGTCGCGAGCTTGTGCGAGGACAACCTCGACCCATGCACGCACGCGTGCGGCATCGTCAGTGGCACGCGCCATGCGCCGTTCGACAGTGGTGGTCAGTCGTTCGCGGCCATCGGCAAGGAGTGCCAAGAGCAACTCGTCTTTGCCACGGAAGTGCCGGTAGAAGGCCTGGTTCGAAAGCCCTGCAGTGCTCACGATGTCTGTAACTCGCGGGTCGATCGTGTCGTCACTGCGCATCACCTCGAGGGCTGCATCGAGCAGCGCGCGAATTTCGGCGGCGTATGCCACGTGTCTATCCGATACGGTCCGATCTGCTAGTTCGGCAACGATGTTCCCCATACCCGGAATGATATTCCGGAATGGCTGCGCTGCGCCACTATGCATTCCCTGCGACCCAGCGGTCATCATGTCGGCCATGACCGCCGGAGTGATTCATCACGCACAAGCTAGACCCGAAGCAATCGCCCTTCGCCTGGGCGATAAGACCCTGACCTACGCCGAACTTAACGAGCGTGCGCGGCGGTTGTCGCATGTGCTGTTCGGCCTAGGCGTTCGCCGCGATGACCGTGTCGCCGTATTTCTTCACAACGGCCTCGAGTTTTTTGAAGCGCTCCATGCGTGTGGCCGCCTGGGCGCCATCGCCGTACCGATCAATGCGCACTTCAAGGCCGACGAGGCTGGATGGATTGTCAACGACTCCGGTGCGCGAGTGGTTGTTGTAGATGCGGAACTGCTTGTCGCACTCAACGGAGTTCCCGATGTGGCGCGCGTTGTTATAGGCGCACAGTACGAAGCGGCAATCGCAGCAGCACCCGCATCGGGCGAGATAGACGCACCCGATGTCATAGGAGACGGCTGGCCCACTTCTATGGCTTACACGTCTGGTACAACGGGTCGCCCCAAGGGTGTGGCAATCGGTGCCGAAGACTTCCGGCGTCGAGCGGCTGGTGTGGCAGCGGGAGGCCAGCTCTGGAAGCTCGGACCTGATGATGTGCACTTGACGGTCGGTCCGCTCTACCACTCGGGTCCTAGTTATTGGTCGCAAATGCATCTCGCGTTTGGTGGCCAAGTAGTTGTGATGAAGCGATGGGATGCAGGCGGCGCGCTTTCGCTGATAGAGACATATCGGGTAACGACCACGCACATGGTTCCCGCCAACTTTCAACGGTTGCTCGCGCTGCCGCCAGAGCAGCGCGGCGCGCACGACCTAAGCAGTCTGAACGTGGTCGTGCACGCTGCCGCTCCATGCCCTGTCGAATTGAAGCGCGCATTTATGGGCTTCGTCGGCGCGGACAAAGTGTGGGAGTACTACGGAGCATCCGAGGGCGGCGGCACTGTCATTTCACCTCAAGAATGGCTGGAGCATCCGGGAAGTGTTGGTAAGCCATTCCCCGGTAACGAATTTGTGATTCTCGATGATGACGGCAACGAGTTGGCAACGGGCGAAGTTGGAACCGTTTGGGTGAAACCGGCGGAATCGAGTTTTGAATACCACAACGATCCAGAGAAGACGGCGGCACAACATCGGGACGGGTTCTTCACCGTTGGCGATGCGGGTCGTCTCGATGATGGCGGATACCTCTACCTGGTCGACCGCAAGTCGGACATGGTGATTACGGGTGGCGTGAACGTATATCCCCGAGAGATTGAAGACTGTCTGCTGAACCACACCGACGTTGTTGATTGTGCTGTTCTCGGCGTTCCCGACGCTGAGTGGGGAGAGGTCCTGTACGCGCTTGTGCAGGCGCGCCCCGGATCAGGGCTCGACGCGGACGGGGTCATGACCTGGGTGCGCGATCACATGGCCGACTACAAACGCCCACGTATCGTCGAGTTCGTTGACGAGATGCCCCGTGATCCGAACGGCAAAGTCCGAAAACCCAAGCTCCGCGATGCGTATGTGACAAGGAACACGCCGTCGCAGTGAGGCGCGGTTGGTGGCGTGGTTTATGCTACTTCTGTATCGATTCAGACCTCTAGTTCTAGAAGTCTTGCAAGTCGGACCAAGGAGAATACAGATGCCCGCACTCAAGGGAACCACCACGGAGGGGAACCTCAAGGAAGCATTCGCCGGTGAGAGCCAGGCGAACCGTCGCTACCTCTACTTCGCACAGAAGGCTGATGTTGAGGGCTATCCCGACGTGGCCGCGCTTTTCCGTTCCGTTGCTGAAGGCGAAACTGGTCACGCGTTCGGCCACTTCGACTTCTTGGTCGAGACGGGAGACCCTGTAACCGGATGCCCCGTCGGGTCTACTGCCGACAACCTGAAGTCGGCGGTCGAGGGCGAGACGTACGAGTACACAGAGATGTACCCGGGCTTCGCAAAGACCGCACGTGAAGAGGGTCTAGACGAAGTTGCCGAATGGCTCGAAGTCTTGGCACGTGCCGAGAAGAGTCATGCCGGTCGTTTCAGTCAAGCGCTCGACTCGTTGGCCTGATCGTCAATAATTCAAGCGTGCAAATGTGACCCACGGATAATTGATCCCGGCGTCACCTGTTTGTAAGGGCGGGACGATGACGGCTACAAATCTTTACGACCCACTAGCGCCGGCATACTTCGACCACGACGACGCGCGCGCCGAACGCGATCGAACGTTCGAGATCTGCACCAACTGCCGTATCTGTGTGCGGTTATGCCCCAGTTTCAAAGACCTGTTCGCGATGATCGACTCGCGGGATCAAGAAGTTGTGAATGACGTCGACTTCCTCACCGATGCAGAGCACGACCAGATCGTCGACGAGTGTTACCAATGCAAACTTTGTTACGTCGTGTGTCCGTACACGCCGGGCAAGGAGCAGGAATGGGTTATCGATTTCCCGCGGCTCATGTTGCGGTCGCTAGCGATCAACCAACGTGCCGGAAAAGGATCGAAGAGCGCCAGACTGCTTGCCCGTACCGACCTTCAGGGCAAGGTAGCTACGGCCTTGGCTACGATCGTGAACCGATCGACTGACGTTGGCGTTGTGCGGGCTCTTATGGAGCGCACGACGGGTATCTCTAAGACCCGTTTGCTTCCCACTTATGCACCAGTCCGTTTTTCGAAGTGGCTGCGGCGTCGCAACCGCGAGCGATTGGAGGCTCCCGGCGCGCCGAGGGGAACGGTTGCTGTGTTCCCGACGTGCCTTGTGGAGTACCAAGACCCAAACATTGGTAGGGCGCTTGTGAGTGTGTACGAACGTAACGGTGTTGGCTGCGAACTTCCAGAGGGTCTTGTGTGTTGCGGGATGCCATGGCTCGATGCGGGTGACACCAAGAAGTTTGAAGAACATGCACGGCGCAACGTTGCCGCCCTTGCTCCCCTTGTTCGTGAGGGCCACGCTGTCGTGGTGCCGCAACCGACATGTGCATATGTGTTGCGCAACGAGTACCCAGACTTCCTAGGGACCGATGATGCGCGCGCTGTTGCTGCGGCGACAAAGGATGCATCGGAATATCTAATGGCGTGCCACCGCGAAGAACCACTAGATGTCAATTTCTCCGCCGGTCAGACCTACGCAACGATCACATGGCAAGCGGCCTGTCACTACCGAGCGCAGCAGATTGGGCCCAAAAGCCGCGATCTGATGGCGCTTACCGGCGCTCAGGTGACGGTCATCGAACGATGCTCGGCGATTGATGGGACTTGGGGATTGCGCGCGGAGAATGTAGAGATGGCTCGAAAGATTGCGAAGCCGTTGATGGAGACGATCAAGAATTCGGATGCAGATCTTGTAGCAGGAGACTGTCACCTGTCGAACACCGCAATCCGGGAAGCAACTGGCAAGGTGCCCTCGCATCCGCTGGAAGTACTGGCCCGTGCCTACGGCGTTACGTTCGACTGATGCGAAAACTGTCGGTCGCCGATATTGCGGACATGCGGGAATACGAACGCGAGCGGGACGGGTTTCGTAACGAGATCATTGAGCTCAAGAAAAAGCGCCGCATTGCGATCGGCGAGTTGATGACGATTTTGTTTGAGAATGTTTTGACGATGCGTTTTCAAATCCAGGAGATGGCGCGCGCAGAGAAAATGTTGCGCGACGAACAGATCGAACACGAGGTAGAGACATATAACGAGTTGATTCCTGATGACGGCGAACTCTCGGGAACGCTGTTCATAGAGATCGCAGACGAAGCGGAGCTGCGCAACTGGTTGCCGCGTCTCATACACATCCAAGATTTCGTTGCGATCGAAGTGGATGGCGAACTGGTGCGCGCGAGAGAGACCGACGAGTCGCGCCTCACAAGAGAAGATGAGATGACGACGACAGTGCATTACTTGAAGTTCGCATTCACGCCCTCCCAGGTTGCTTCGTTTGAGAATGCCGCCGTTGCGTTGGTCGTGGATCACCCCGAATATCAGGCGCGGGTCGTATTGACCGATGCACAACGAGAAGAACTGGCTGGAGACTTCGACGCATGAAGGTTGCGATCACGCGACTGGACCCGGCGGCGGTATTGCCGTCGCAGGCACACGAAGATGACGCGGGTTATGACCTATGCGCGTTGGAGGGTGTTGTGTTGGCGGCGGGAGGTGGCCGCGCACTGGTGCGCACGGGGTTGGCGATTGCAGTTCCTAGCGGTTACGCAGCGTTCGTGTTGCCGCGGTCTGGGTTGGCGCTGAAACATGGTGTGACTTTGGTAAACACGCCGGGATTGATTGACTCGCAGTATCGGGGCGAGTTGAAGGTGCTGATGCTCAATACCGATCCGGGCGAGAAGTATGAGGTCTGTGCTGGCGACCGCATTGCGCAGTTGGTGGTTCAGGCGGTGGCATATGTTGAGTGGGAAGTAGTGGAGGAACTCGACAATACAAAGCGAGACCAATACGGCTTCGGCTCAACAGGCCGCTAACACACACGCCCCGCCCAACCTGCACCCCAAAAACAGTGGGGTAGGGTCGATTGGTATGACGCATGACCGGAAGTTTCGTTTTGGGATGAGTGCGAAGGTTGCGCAGTCGGGTTCCGACTTTTGTGAACTTGCTCGTAAGGTTGAGGATCTTGGCTACTCGACCTTTTTCATGCCAGATCATTTTGTTGATCATGCACTCGCACCGATTCCTGGCATAGCGGTTGCGGCGGCCGTTACAACCACACTGCGAGTGGGCACATTCGTTTTGGGCAATGACTACAGACACCCCGTCGTATTGGCCAGCGAAGCTGCAACGATCGACCTGCTCTCCGATGGCCGCCTCGAGTTGGGAATGGGTGCAGGTTGGATGACCGTCGATTACGAACGCGCCGGTATGGATCTGGAAGCGGCGAGCGTTCGTATTGCCCGCCTCGATGAGTCGCTTACGGTGATGAAGGGTCTGATGGCAGACGGGCCGTTCACATTTTCCGGCGACCACTACACCGTCACCGCCCTCGAAGGCGAACCAAAACCGGTTCAGCGCCCGCACCCTCCGATTCTCATAGGTGGAGGCGGCCCCAAGATTCTCGCCGTGGCGGCCAAACACGCGCAGATAGTTGGAGTCAACGCGAATCTGCGGAGTGGCGATTCGAACAACCAAGAGACGGCGCTGTCGCTAACTGCGGCGGCGACCGATGCGAAGTTGGAACACCTGCGCAAAGCGGCTGGCGACAACTTCGACAATTTGGAAATCCAAACCCTGACGGGCTTCGTGCACATCACCGATGACCGCACCGAGATAGCGGCTGGCATCGCATCTCATTTTCAGGTGGCCACCGAGGTTGCCCTCGAGAGTCCTGCCGTGCTTGTGGGTACCGTCGACCAAATCTGCGAAGACCTGCTGGAGCGTAGGGAACGGTGGCAGATGAGCTACGTAGTAATTCCCGAGGAGTTCGTAGATACGCTCGCGCCGGTTGTCGCCCGCCTCGCGGGTACCTAGTCCGCAGCCGGTAAGCGTTTCGAGAGGATTCACATGACTAATCCGTTCACCTTTGGAGTGCAAGTAGGAGGGACGCGCAACGGCGCCGACTTTCGGGAGCATGCACGCAAGATCGAGGGACTTGGTTACGACACGTTCTATGTGCCGGACCACTTTCTAGAGACGGCGATGGCACCGATGGTGGCACTGGCCGTAGCGGCCGAAGCGACAACAAGGTTGCGTGTATGTGCACTTGTTCTAGATAACGATTACAAACATCCTGCGATCGTTGCCAAGGAGACTGCAACCATCGATGTGCTTTCGGATGGCCGTGCAGAGTTGGGAATCGGCGCGGGTTGGATGAAGGTCGACTACGACGCGTTGGGTTTGCCGTACGACAAGCCGAGTGTTCGCATTGCGCGGCTCGAAGAAGCGTGCGCTGTGATTAACGGTGCATGGGCTACAGGAACCTATTCGTACGAGGGTGATCACTACACGATCACTGATTACGACGGCATTCCAAAGCCAGTGCAGCAGCCCCGTCCACCGATATTGATAGGCGGCGGTGGTCCGAAGTTGTTACGCCTCGCTGGCAGAGAAGCCGACATTGTCGGTATCAACCCGAACTTGCGTGCTGGTGCAATTACGAACGATGCGGCGTCGGATTCTGTGGCAGACAATATTGACAACAAGGTTGCTTGGGTCCGTGAAGGTGCTGGTGATCGTTTCGATGATCTAACGCTGCAGATCCGCTACTTCTTTGCGAGTGTCACAGATGACCGCCAAGGTCTTGCAGAGGCGATGGCACCGGCATTCGGTTTGACCGCACAAGAAGCGCTCGACTCGGGGATCAGTTTGGTGGGAACGGTCGAGGAGATTTGCGACATTCTTGTTGGGCGTCGCGAAAGATGGGGAGTGAGCAGTATCGTGATCGGAGACGACGAGATAGACGCGTTCGCTCCGATTGTCGCAGCGCTAGCAGGTACCTAGGACGCAGTCTCGCCGACCGGCGTGCTGAGTTTCTCTGGTATCCACGCACCCAAGCGGTCGCGTAGTTCGTCGTGTGCTTGTGTGAGCAGGTGGCCTGCACCGGCCAGGATGACTACCTCTCCGTGGCCTGCAAGCATTTGGACCATTGTGGAAGTTTCGGCAGGCAACAGTTCGTCTGCATCGCCATGCAGTAACAACAGGGGAGTGTCGCCGAGGGCAGCGACATCTTCGCAACCTGCCGACTGCGTTGAAAGCGTGACAACACCGGCGCAGTGTTGTGCGAGCATGATGCCGGCCTGTACTGCAACTGCCCCACCGAACGAATGCCCAACCGTCACGAAGCGTCGCGCTCCGCGCCGCGATGCAAGGTCGGCAGCGGCGGCAACGTCGTGCGCGCAGCGCGCAAGGTCGTTGGGTTTGCGGTAGCCAACGCGAATGGTACCGATGCCCATGGCGGCGAAGTGTTGGCCGAGGTCGTGGTACAACCCACCGGCTGGGCCGAGGAGTCCACCCATTGCACCGCCACTCATCAACACCACGCGCGACGCGTCGTGCGGGCCGTGCCATATGAGAGTGAGCAGGCCGCGCATTGTGTAGATCTCGATGTGTACGAGACCGGGGGCAATCTCCACTTCTTCCATCGCAAGTGTTTCGAGCAACTCGAGAGGGGAGCGGGGAGTTGCGGGTTTGCCCGGCGTTCCCCCTGTTCCCGGTGTACTGGTCACAGCATGGAGCGAAGCAACTCGCGCGTGCGGGTGTGTTCTGTTGCGTTGCCAAAGGCCGATGCAACAAACTCGGTGGCGCCAGCGTCGCGCATGCGTTCGATGCCACCGCGCACGGCGGCCTCATTGCCGACAATTGCAACGTCTGCAGGTCCGGCGGCGCCTTCACGGTCGAGCATTGCGCGGTAGGAGGGAAGGAACCCGTACACCTCGAATGCCTTAGCGGCGAGTGATCGGGCAGCCTGCTCGTCGTCGGTGACACATACCGGTAGGGCAGCAAAAATACGCGGTGTTGGGCGGCCTGCAGCGGCAGCGGCTTCGTTGATTACCGGCGCGATATGCGCGGCGATGGTGGTTGGCCCAGTCATCCAAAGCACGGTGCCATCGGTGACGGTGCCGGCGAGTTTGAGCATTTGCGGACCAAGTGCCGCGACAAGTACAGGCGGAGGGGTTGCGCCGGGAACGGAGACGGAAGCGTGCGCGTGCAGCGTGTCGCCATCGAAGTCGGCCGGTTCCCCGCGTAGCAACGGCATAAGGATTGATAGGTATTCGCGCATGTGGCGAACTGGTTTGTCGAACGAGTATCCGAACATTCCCTCGATCACCATTTTGTGCGAGAGGCCGATGCCAAGCATGAGACGGTTGTCGGAGATGGCCTGCACTGTGAGTGCTTGCGACGCCAACATGACGGGGTGGCGCGGGTAGGTGGGGACGACGCCGGTGCCAAGTTCGATGCGGGGTACTTTGGAGGCGACGAGCGCGAGCACGGTGAGTGCGTCTGCGCCAAATATTTGCGGGAGGCCGAAAGTCGAGAAGCCCTGGGCCTCGGCTTCGGCCGCTGCTGCAACAACGCGGTCTATGTCGTTTCCCACGGCGACGTCGCCGCCGAAGATGCCGAGTTTCATGTGTCCTCCTGGGTTTGGTGTGACGACCCTACGCCTTGCAGGGGAAGAGATCGCAGCCGAGCGCGCTATCCTCGACCAGTCGCGCGGACGTGGCTCAGCTGGTAGAGCATCACCTTGCCAAGGTGAGGGTCGCGGGTTCGAATCCCGTCGTCCGCTCCATGTAAAAGTGCAGGTCAGGTGGCTAGACGGCCGCTTGTGCGGTCTCACGCATCGCCGCGATTAGGCCCGCGTTCGTTGTCGGTTCCTTCAGAGAAGGCATCCAGTGCCATGCGATCCATCAAGCGTGTGAGCACGGCAGGTCCGCACGAGATGCATGTGTGGCCCATTACGGCGGTACTTGCAAAGAATATGACTTCGACTATTCAGCAACTTCTGGAGAAATTGGCACTATGTACATCCATGTCCACCACATAGTGGAACTCTCAACGATCCGAGGGGAATACGAGGTCGATCCCGTTCGCCACAATGGTTCCCCTCGTGATC
>CAMBEL010000039.1 GCA_945865605.1 Bifidobacterium breve | reverse complement strand
AATCCGTCGGGAACTGTTGACGGGCGTGCAACTATCGAAGCCGTAATGGCAGTGGCTCCTGGCCTCGTGATCGTGGACGAGGCCTATGGCGAATTTTCGGATTGGACCGCTGCTGACCTTGTGACTGCCGATACCCCCCTAGTGGTCGTTCGAACCTTTTCGAAGGTGTGGTCGTTGGCTGGATTGCGGCTTGGCTTCTGTGTTGCTCCACCCTGGATCGTTTCCGAACTTGAGAGAGTGACGTTGCCGTACCACCTCAATGCCGCGACGCAGGCCGCTGGCATCGTTGCGCTCGAGTTCGGGGAGCAGATGGAAGCGCGGGTCGAAATGCTCGTCAGCGAACGGGAACGGCTGTTCACTGCCCTCGCCGCCCTAGATCGGATTTCGGTGTTCCCCTCGGGCGCGAACTTCCTGCTGTTTAGGGTCGACGGCGGAGGACGTGCACTTTGGGAGGGCTTGTTGGAACGGGGCGTTCTTATACGCGATTTCTCGAATTGGCCCGGCGTCGAGGACTGCTTGCGCGTCACGGTCGGCAGTCCAGCCGAGAATGATCTTTTCTTATCCGCTATCGGCGATGCACTGTGCGAGCATGGTGGACCATGACTGATTCAACGATAAGAGCGCCACGCCGCGCGACCAAGGACCGCAAGACCAAAGAGACAGAGATTCGCCTTGATCTATGCATCGACGGCTCGGGAGTGTCATCGGTCGATACCGGCATCCCGTTTCTCGATCACATGATCGAACAACTTGGGAAACACGGTGGTTTTGATCTAACGCTTGTTGCGAAGGGCGACCTAGAGATTGATCTTCACCACACGGTGGAAGACGTCGGGATCGTTCTAGGTAGCGCGCTGGCCGAAGCACTCGGTGACAAGGTCGGTGTTCGTCGATTCGCGTCCGGCTTGTTCCCTCTCGACGAGGCACTTGTAGAGGTCGCACTCGACCTTTCTGGAAGGCCGTTCCTTGTTTACGCTATCGATCCAGTTTCAGAGTGGATCGGAACATTTGATCCACAACTCGCCGAAGAATTCTGGCGAGGGTTCGCATTCGCTGCCGGCATCACTCTGCACATGCGATCCGCCTCTGGACGTAATGGACACCACGTAATCGAGGCATCCTTCAAAGGTGTTGCGAGGTGCTTGCGTGATGCCATTCGTGTCGAGGGCGATGCCATTCCGTCGACAAAGGGTGCGTTGTAGAACTCTTTCCGGCAATCGATTTGCGGGGTGGCAACGCGGTGCGCCTCTTGCGGGGGGATTACGCGGCTGAGACCGTTTACGACGCTGATCCAGTAGCCGTAGCGCGCCGTTTCGCGGATGCAGGCGCGCAGTGGATCCATGTCGTTGATCTAGATGCCGCGCGGTCAGGCAATGCAGCGAACCTGGACGCGATCGAAGCGATTTGTTCCTCTGTATCGTGCCGCGTGCAATCTGGCGGAGGTGTTCGAACCCAGGGTGCTGCCGCAGCTTTGATGGAAGTCGGCGTCGCGAGGGTTGTGGTGGGGACAGCGGCCGTCGAACGTCCGACTCTTGTGAGCGAACTCTGCGCCTCTTTTCCTGGACGGGTCGCCGTAGGGCTTGATGCCAGAGGCCGTGACGTCGCCGTGCGAGGTTGGGTTAAAGGCTCTGGACAAGACCTGGTTGAACTGGCAATCGGATTTGCGGAGTCCGGCGTTGCGGCGCTCGTGGTGACTGAAATAGGTCGAGACGGCACCATGGAAGGTCCGGACCTTGCTCAACTGAAAACGGTGTTGAAAGTAGTCCCTGTTCCCGTTATTGCCAGTGGGGGAGTTGGTGCTCTCGCTGATTTGGTGTCGCTTCGCAAGTTGTCCGTGGAAGGGCGCACCCTGGCAGGTGCAATCGTCGGGCGAGCTATTTATGAAGAACGTTTCGCGGTAGAAGATGCGCTCGCTGCCGTGTCGGGAGATGTCACCTGATTTCCCTATGAATCCCTACCCGATTGCTGTACGGTCAATGGGAACTGCCTGACACCCTTCAAGGGTGCCCGACCACAGGAGGTTCGCTTTGTCGCTGAACGGTGTGTTGGAAGAAGGTTTCATCCGAAAGTATCGAGAGTTGTTGGACGCCGAAGACGGTGCGTTCGATGAACTCGAGCATGCCGTCGAAGACGGTGATCGGCAACATTACGAGTTGGATCTCACCGTGTGGAGAGAGACGGTCGCCAAACGAATCGCGTTCCTCGAACGGCAAGGGTTAGCGCTTACTTGAGGACCGAACCTCCTAGTTCCACCACCCATGACGCAGATTGCCGCCAAAAAAGTCGTAGTACCAGACATGGGGTTTGCCTCCATAAAGCAGAACCGCATTGAAACTGCCGACAATGCCATTGATTCGGCCATTAGTGCCGCCATTGCCGTCGAGAGTCTCGAATTGCCAAGCCGTGCCATTCCACCAACTGTGTCTTAAATAACCATTCGTCAAGTCGTAGTACCAGACGTGAGGAAGGCCACCGTAAATTATCGCCGCGTTGTCCATTCCGACGATGCCACCGATGCGGCCGTTGGGTCCAAGTACACCGTCTAGGGTTTCAAATTGCCAAGCCGTGCCATTCCACCATCCGTGACGCAAGTTGCCACCCGTGTCGTCGTAGTACCAGACATGGGGTTGGCCGTTATAAATAAGAACCGTGCTGTACCAGCCGACGTTGCCCTCGATGCGGCCGTTGGGTCCAAGTGCACCGTCGAGTGTCTCGAACTGCCAGGCAGTGCCATCCCACCAACCGTGTCTCAAATTATTACCCGTCAAGGCGTAGTACCAGACATGGGGTTGGCCACCGTAAATTAGAGCCGCGCTGTAAGCACCGACGATGCTATCAATTCGGCCGTTGGGTCCAGGTACACCGTCGAGAGTCTCGAACTGCCAAGCCGTGCCATTCCACCATCCATGACGCAAGTTGCCACCCGTGTTGTCCACGTACCAGACGTGGGGTTGGCCATTAAAAATAAGTACAGCGTTGAAGGTGCCGACGTTGCTATCGATTCGGCCGTTGGGTCCAGGTACACCGTCGAGAGTCTCGAACTGCCAAGCCGTGCCATTCCACCAACCGTGGCGCAGGTTGCCACCCGTGGCGTCGTAGTACCAGACATGGGGTTGGCCATTAAAAATAAGTACAGCGTTGTAAGCACCGACATTGACATCGATGCAAGTCCCGCCGCCGCCGTCGAGTGTTTCGAAACTCCAACCTGGGCCCGTCGGACCGCCGGGAGGACACGTTGCCATTGGCTCAATCGAAGCCACATTAGCCGCGCTGGCTTTTTCTGCATTGCGCGAACTTCCCGCGCCTACAGCGGTTGTGCCGCCAACCAAAATTGCAGCCGTAACCAAAGCGATAGCAATGATCGAACGGTTCCTACCTTTGTGCGAACCCGGCATACCGGAATCCCCTTCTTGTTCGACAAATGGATCCGACGACTTTCAGCGGGTTCCAACCTATACCAGGCGGTGTTTGTCGTGTAATGCACCGTGCGCTGCACGACAAACGGTTCACTTCCCGAGTGCTGCGCGCGAAGGAAAGGTGCAACTCAAAACGCTGGTTGAACGCGTCGGGCGTTCTCTCACGACGTGCTCGTGCCGGATGGAACAGGACGGCAGGTTGATTGCGTTGGCCATAGCTGCCTTTTAGTTGCCGCGCCCGTCGTTCGAGTTCTGCGACGTCGAAATGCCAAAGGTCCCAGGGCCGGAGCGAATACCCGTTAAGCAGGCACAGCGTATGAACCACCGATCGCTCACCGCTACGACATGCGATGGGCCATCGGGGAACCTCCGGCTGCGGGTGAACGAGACGCTGGTTCCCGGGCCGTTGCTGGAGGATGGATTCTATTACCGGAGCCGCGGCTGGTCGATGCAAGTCTCGCCGCGGCCATCGCCGACGGATGGTTGCCGCCGTTGTTCTGCAGAGTAAATGAACCCGTGGTTGTTCCACCTGTGGATCTGCCAATTCATTTTCGTTCCGAACTTCCGCACGCGTCCCTTGCACCGGACGATTTCGTGCTGGCTTCGTTAACCCCACCGAGCGCCTGTCGCGTAGCACACCGTGGCGGTGCATAATCTGACAAACGGGCGTGGGTTTGGTTAGTCGACCACGCCTCTCAGTGCTTCCGCACCGAATACCGGTTCGAGGAGGCTTCGGTAATCGGGTCCGCGTCGGAGACTGTGGCCACCGTCTACGCCTATGCACTGTCCGGTTATCCAAGTTGACTCGTTTCCGATGAGGAAGCGCGCCATGGCCGCGATGTCTTCGACCGTGCCAACTCGCGAGATCGGCATGCATGCGAGATAGTCGTCGAGTACTTCGCCGCCAGCCGTAACGAATGCGATCAATTCGGTGTCTACGATCCCAGGTCTGATCGCGTTTACCCTCACACCGCTGGCCCCTAATTCGTCGGCCGCGAGCATTGTCAGATGGTCGATCCCCGCTTTACCGACGCCATACGCGCCAAACCAGCTATGAACGTTTGACGCCGCAATCGAGGAGATCGTAACGATCGAACCTGAACCTTCGCGTGCCATCGAACGGGCAGCATGTTTGATGGTCAGCATCGTTCCTGTGATGTTCAGGTCGATTGTGCGTCGCCACGCTTCAGCATCCATCGATGCCAGTGGACCGATTGTCTCGGAGCCGCCAGCACACGCGATTACCGCGTCCAGGGTTCCGCTTGACTTCGAAGCGGCCGCAATCGCTGCAACTACGTCATCCTCATTGGTGACGTCCGCAACCACATGATCAATCGCTATGCCAGTAGGCGCGCCTGTCCGCAAGGATGCAGCCGCTTCCACGAGCCTTTCTTCGGTGCGACCACAGATCGTTACATTCGCTCCGTCGGCTACGAAACGTCGAGCACAACCGAGTCCAATGCCGCTGCCACCTCCGGTTACCAAGACGTTGAATCCTTCGAGTCCGCCACTCGGCATGATGCCTTTGTTCATGTGTTCTCTCCAGTCAATTGATCGATCAGAAATGCGAGCGTCAGTGCTTCATCGCGCCATGCGTCGTAGCGCCCTGATGGACCGCCGTGCCCAGCCCCCATTTCGGTCTTGAGAAGGACAAGGCGATCATCAGTTTTGTGCTCGCGCAACTTCGCGACCCACTTAGCTGGCTCCCAGAACGCGACGCGCGGGTCATTGAGGCCTGCAGTTACCAATAACGCGGGGTATTCGCCATCATGGATGTTGTCGTACGGTGAATAGGACTTGAGGTACGCATAGGCGTCGGGATCTTCGAGTGGGTTTCCCCACTCCTCCCACTCTGTGATTGTGAGTGGCAATGAGGGATCGAGAATTGTGCTTAAGCAGTCTACGAACGGCACTTGTGCAACAGCCGCCCGAAAAAGGTCGGGGCGCGCGTTCACAACGGCACCCATCAGTAACCCACCCGCACTACCGCCGCGGGCACCAAGGCGGCCGGCGTTTGTATAGCCCTTAGTGATGAGGTGCTCTGCACAGGAAACGAAATCCGTAAACGAATTCCGCTTGAACATCAATCGACCTTGCTCGTACCACTCGCGCCCCATTTCACCGCCCCCGCGAATGTGTGCGATAGCGAATACGAAGCCGCGATCGAGAAGGCTCAAGCGCGCGATCGAGAACGTCGGATCGGAGGAAATTTCGTAAGACCCGTACCCGTACAACAGTGCAGGAGCAGTGCCATCGAGTTCGCAGTCGGCCCTGTGGACGACGGACATCGGTATCTGCGTGCCGTCGGATGCCGTAGCCATGAGACGCGTCGAGACATAGTCGCTCTGAGCAAAATCTCCTCGCACGGGAGTGCGTTTCACGACCGATCGGGTTCCGTCGTTGAGGTTTTCGTCATACGCCGTCAACGGCTCGACGAGCGAGGTGTATACGAAACGCAAGACGTCAGTGTCGAACTCGAGGTTGTTTGCTGCCCACGCGCTGTAAACTGGATCGGGCATTTGGATTTCGTGGTGAGTGTTGTCTACGAACCGAATCACCCGCAGTCGTTCAAGGCCATCGCGTCGCTCGGAGATGACGAGGTGGCGTGCAAACGGGTCAATAGCATCAATCCGCGTTCCGAGCGCATGGCCGACGAATGGTTTCCATTGCTCTCGACCGGGCGTCGCGACGTCAGTGACCATCACGCAGAAGTCGCGCGCCCCGCTGGCGTTGGTCAAAATAAAAAAGCGGTTTCCGTCGGGACCGTGGTGGTGTTCGATCGAGTACTCGACGTCGGGCTGGCGTGGTGCGATCAAAAAGGGCGTGCCATGCGGCTCATCAGTCGATAGCGCGCGGACTTCGCTCGTTGTCTTTGACTCCGCGGCGATAAATACGTACTTGCCACTGCGACTGCGAGTTATCGAAATGAAGAAGTGTTCATCGGGCTCTTCGTATACAAGAACGTCATCGGAAGGCGGCGTTCCGACGACGTGTCGCCAAACCTGATACGGCCGCACGGCATCATCGGGCCGCACGTAGAAGATGGTGCGGTTATCGGCAGCCCAAGAAAGGCCGTAGTAGAGATCATCTATCTCATCGGCTAGATCTGTAGCGGTCTCTACATCCCGAAATCGCAACCGATAACGCTCACCCCCGGTTGTGTCAGTTATGTAGGCGATGAGCAGGCCGTCTGGTGACACGCAAAACCCGCCGAGAGCGAAGTAATCATGACCGAGCGCTAGTTCGTTTTCATCGAGAAGAACGATTTGCTCAACGCCGGGTTCGGCGCCTGCCGGCCGCCGACAATGCACGACGTACTGGTTCGCTTCGAAGGATCGCGTGAAATAATCCCAGTTACCGTTTCGTACTGGGGGTGAGGAGTCGGTTTCTTGAACGCGGGACTTGATTTCGTCATAGATGGCTTCCTGCAAACCCACCGTGTGATCCATGGCCGATGACGCGTAGGCATTTTCAGAAACGAGGTGTTCAATGACCTCAGGGTCATTTCGATCGCGCATCCAAGCCCATGGATCCACGCGCGAGTCTCCGTGATGGGTCAATGTCACTGGACGTTGCGGAGCGATCGGTGGGCCGGGGTAGTCGGGCATCCGGGGGAGTCTGCCATTCAGAAACGAACCCGACTTAGTAGACCTCCCGGATAACCTGCATTCGTATGCCTGAAGCCAACCCGATAGCAGCGACCGATGAAGAGATTGAAGCCGTCGCTTTCAACGCGGAAGGCTTGGTTGCGGCGATTATTCAGGAAGCGGGCACCGGTCAGGTATTGATGCTTGCTTGGATGAATGAAACTTCGCTACGCCGCACGCTTGAAACGGGGAGGACCTGGTTCTGGAGCCGTAGTCGCCAGGAATATTGGTGCAAAGGCGAAACATCAGGGGATCGGCAGTATGTGTTGGAGGCATCCTTCGACTGCGATATGGATGCATTGCTTTTCGTAGTGGAACAGGTCGGTAACGGCGCCTGCCACACGGGTGAGCGTTCGTGTTTTTTCCGTGCGTTCGGCGGACCAGCGAAACCAGGCCGCGTGTGATCCGTCCCAGCCTTGACGAGTTTAGAATTCTCGCGCGCGATTACACGGTTGTTCCCGTGTGGCGCGAGGTGCTTGCAGACCTAGAAACTCCGGTTTCGGTATTTGTCAAACTCGTCGGCGATGGCGAGGGGTTCCTTCTCGAATCTGTCGAACATGGCGATCGCTGGGGTCGCTTTTCATTCATCGGCAGGGATCCAGCTGTCTCGTTAGTGGTGCGCGGCAACGACGTCACTTGTATCGGTATTCCTCCAGCGGGAGTGCCGACGGACCACGGGGCGCTTGCAGCGTTAGAGGCATTAATGTCGCATCACCGTGCGCCGCACTTCGATGACCTGCCACCATTTCATGGTGGCGTTGTTGGCTTCCTGGGGTACGACGTTGTTCGAGAAATTGAACACCTGCCGAATGTTCCGCCCGATCCCATCGGTTGGCCCGATGCAGTGCTCTCTCTTACGGGGCACGTGACGGCTTTTGACCACTTCAGGCAACGCCTGTTCCTAATCGAAAACGTTTTCCTTGACTCCGAGGCAAAGGCTGCTGATGTTGACTCGGCATATGAGCAGGCCGTAGTGCGAATCGCGACGATGGTCGATGAGTTGGCGCGCCCGCTTCCTTATTTACCGTCGCCACCACCGGCCGACAACCTCACTGAACTTCCGAAAGTCAAACGATCAATGTCGTCTGAGATGTACCGCGAGGCTGTCGAAGTAGCGAAGGAATACATTGTCGCCGGCGACGTCTTCCAGGTCGTGCTTGCTCAACGATTTGAACTCGAAGATCAGTGTGATCCATTCGATGTGTATCGCGTCCTCCGCCAGATCAATCCCTCGCCTTACATGTACTTCTTGCGGCACAAAGAGGCGACGTTGGTGGGGTCATCGCCGGAACCGCTAGTGCAGGTAATCGATGGGCGCGTTATCAGCCGACCGATTGCCGGAACGCGATTCCGCGGTCGTGATGATGTACATGACGACAGGATGGCCGCCGAGCTGATGGAGGACCCGAAGGAGCGCGCCGAACACGTGATGCTTCTTGACCTAGCGCGTAATGACATAGGGCGTGTGGTCGAGTTCGGCACCGAACAGGTGGACAGCCTCATGATGCTGGAGCGTTACTCCCATGTCATGCACTTGACCAGTCAAACCTCAGGCCAACTTGCCGATGGCGTATCCGCGGTTGATGTCCTCAAGGCCACTTTCCCTGCCGGTACCGTCAGCGGCGCGCCGAAGGTGCGGGCAATGGAGATAATCGATGAACTCGAGCCCGTAAAGCGCGGCCCGTACGCGGGAGTGATCGGCTACCTAGATTTTTCGGGGAACCTTGATACCGCGATCGCAATTCGAACGATGCTCTGGCGCGATGGAAAAGCGAGCGTGCAAGCCGGTGCGGGAATAGTCGCCGACTCGGACGCCGAGATGGAAGATCTCGAATGCCGCAACAAAGCGAAGGCATTGCTCATGGCTGCTGCGGCTAGCCGACGACTCGAGTCTCTGTCCCGCGAATGATCGAGTCCACGCGCGACCGCGTCACCGTCACCGGACCAGACACCTGGACGTTCCTACAGAACTTGTTGTCGCAGGATCTCGACGGCATTGCCGAAGGAGAACGCCGCCAGACCCTCATGTTGACTCCAAAAGGCAAGGTAGATGTCGCGGCGGGGATTACACGGGTGGCAGACGATGCCGTGCTCGACATGGACACGGGTTGGGGTAAACGGCTTGTCGAATCACTCGAACGATTCAAGATTCGCACGAAGGTTGAAATCTCGTTGGAAGCGGGTACGCCCCCGACCGCGGATGATGAGATTGCTCGCATACAAGCGGGGATACCTCGCATGGGCGCAGAGCTAGATGACTCTGTGATCCCACAGGAAGCTTTCTTGGAGGTAGATGGAGTGAGTTTCACGAAGGGGTGCTTCGTGGGACAGGAACTCGTTTGTCGCATCGACACGAGAGGCCACGTAAATCGGTACCTGCGACATCTGCGCTTCGCTGACGCAACGGTAAGTGTGGGTACAGGTAGTGACGTCGTGTCCGAAGGCAAGGTCGTGGGAAGCGTTACGAGCAGCGCGCCTGGAATTTCATTGGGATTTGTCCGCGGTGAAGTGGAACCGAATTCATTGGTATCGGTAAATGGGATCACCGCAAAGGTGGAAGCGTTACCAACTAGCGGCTAATTCGGATGCGGCATCCATTAGTTGTTATTCCGATCGCTCAACCCAGTTTGTTATTGCGCGCAATTTCGCCCAGCCAGTGAGCACTTGGTTTGGGTGACCGTGCTTGCGTGTCCCTGTCGACCGCGATGAGGCCGAACCGCGGCATGTAACCAAGTGCCCATTCGAAGTTATCCATCAGCGACCAATAGAAGTAACCGCGCACGTCGATTCCATCGTCTAAGCAACGCCCGACTCCCTCAAGCGCGTCCGTTACAAACCGCACGCGCTGGGCGTCGTCTGTGGTGCCTATTCCGTTCTCGGTGACATAGATCGGAGAACCCGTTACGGCGGCAGCATGACGGATGGCAACCTCAAGCGATTGGGGCCAGTACTCGTAACCCATGTCGAGGGTTTCGACGCCTTCTTCGGGGCCGAGTGGCATTCCACGTTCGTCTAATCGTGTGCGGGAGTAAGCCTGAACACCGATGAAGTCGTCGCCAGCGGCAACTTCGAGGTGCTGCGTCTCGTGCATGTGCTGCGTCCGCGCAAGCGCGTCTTCGGCACCCTCGGGTACCCACCAGTCACCCATTGCCACACAGGAACCCACGGGAAAGTTGCCGGAGCCAGCCTTGATCGCGTCGTACCCCTTGCGATGCGCGGCTTTGAGGTTCTCGTTCACTTGTTCGTATACCGCCATGTCGCGTTGTCCTGGCGGAAACGCTCCCATTAGGTAACCCATCAAGGAAACGATGTTCGGCTCATTGATCGTGCACGCCATACCAATCTCGGCGCCGAGGTGCGCAACTGCACGCTCACAGAAGCGGGCGAAGCGATCGACTACGGCGCTGTTGGCCCAGCCTCCATCTGCCGCAACCCAGCGCGGGTTCGTGAAGTGGTGGAACGTCACGACTGGCAGCAGTCCATGATCGCGACACGTCGCAATCATGCGCCGGTAATGATCGAGGGCGGCGCTGGACCACTCGTTTTCTTCCGGTTCGATGCGGGACCACTCGAGCGAAAAACGGTAAGCGCCGAAGCCGAGGCCAGCGAGCATCGCGATGTCTTCGGGATACCGCGTGAAGCTTTCGCACGCGTCACCCGACGGCTCAGTGGTTCCGGTACCGGCCGTGTGTTCGAACTCCCACCAATCGTTGTTCCAATTACCGCCCTCAACTTGGTGAGCCGCGGTAGCCGTGCCCCAGGTGAATCCATTTGGGAAGAAGATCGTCATGGCGAGGATCGTAGACTCGACAACCGTGAGCGTTCTATCCGAGATCCTTGCAACTAAACGAGACGAGGTCACGCTTCTACACAGACCTCAGACACGTTCCCTCTTGCGGTCGCAGGCTCTCGATGCTGCACCTACCCGTGATTTCGCTGAAGCGTTACGACGTCCTGACGGCAACCTCGCAGTGATAGCCGAATTCAAACGGCGGTCGCCAAGTAAGGGCGACCTTGCGCTGCAATTGAATCCGCACAATGTGGCGACCGAATATGCGAAGGGCGGAGCTTCTGCGATAAGCGTGCTCACTGACTCGGCATTTTTTGGTGGCCGCATCGACGACCTTCAGGCGGCTCGCGAAGTTGTGGAGATTCCCGTGTTGCGCAAGGACTTCACGATCGATGAAGTACAGGTTTACGAAACTAGAGCCATCGGCGGCGACGCCTTGCTACTGATACTCGCTGCCCTACCTGATGACGCGCTGGTCATCGACCTGCAAGAACTTGCGTGGAGCCTGGGATTAGCCGTCCTTGTTGAGGCTCACACACCGGAAGAAATTGAACGCGGTGTACGACTGGGTGCGCAGATACTTGGAGTCAATGCTCGTGATCTGAAGACCTTCGCTGAGGATCTCGAAGGAGCAGCGGCGATGGCAGCGGCGATTCCAACCGGAACAATCGCGGTTGCCGAGAGTTCGATTCGTTCTCAGGCGAATGCCGAAGCAATGGCGTCTGCCGGATTCGATGCAGTCTTAGTAGGGGAGGCGCTTATTCGATCAGATGACCCAGCGGCCTTCGTTTCGGCGATGGCTTCCATCGGCGTGGGTAAGCGAAACACAAGTTCCTAGGCCCAACGAAATGTTGTCGCCCGCTAATGCCTCCTGCTTGGCCTGTTCTAGCGGTAGCGTTGGGGCACGGTGTTTGTAAAGGTCTGCGGGATCACGAGCGAGGAGGATGCCCTACTCGCGGTTGCGATGGGTGCCGACGCGCTCGGATTCGTATTCGCTCCCGGTAGCCGTCGACAGATCAATGCCGAGCAGGCGCGCGACATCGTGAAACGTCTATCGCCCGACACGGTCACCGTTGGTGTGTTCCGCGATGAACGGCCCGAACGCGTCGCCGAAATTGTGAACAAGATTGGATTGACCGGCGCGCAGTTGCACGGTCGCGAACCGATCTCAGAGGTGCGTTGGATCCGCAAGCGCGTGCAGTTCGTAATTCAAGCTTTCGCCGCGGGTGACCCAACTCTTGGCGCGTCGGCGAATGGGCCAGCAGATGTGATTCTTGTTGACTCCCCGGATCCTGGATCGGGTCGTCTTTTTGACTGGACACTTGCAGAAGGCGCGCCTGGAGGAATTCGATTGATGGTCGCGGGCGGTCTATCTCCAGACAATGTCGTAGAAGCGATCCGCAGGATACGGCCGTGGGGAGTTGATGTATCTAGCGGCGTCGAGTCTTCTCCAGGCCGTAAAGATGCTCGTAAATTGCGGCGTTTTGTGAAGGCTGCGCGGGAGGCGGGCGAAGCCATTGAAAATGATGAACGTCCGCTTGCGGTGGCCGAATCCCCGTTCGATTGGGAGATTGACGAGATCGCAAGATACTGACGGCGTCACCTGCGGGTTTAAAGAGTTGGGTTCTCGTAGCATGATGTCCTCATCGATTGACTACACAGGAGTTCCTCATGTCCGCGCCAGCACGTGGTGATCGTGTTCTACTTGGCCCTCCGGGTCCCGTTCCGAGCGCTGCGGGACGGTTCGGCGAGTTCGGTGGTCGTTTCGTGCCCGAAACCCTTATCCCGGCTCTCGAGGAACTCGAAGCAGAGTTTCGTACGGCCTGGAGTTCAGAGCCGTTTCGATCTGAGTTCGCGGGTTTGCTCGAGTCTTACGCAGGACGACCTACGCCGGTTACCGAGTGCCATCGACTTTCTGACCGGCTTGGCGTGCGGCTGCTCCTCAAGCGTGAAGATCTAACCCACACGGGATCCCACAAGATCAACAACGTTCTCGGCCAGGCGCTGCTAGCTCGACGCATGGGCAAACAGCGCGTCATTGCCGAGACTGGTGCTGGGCAACACGGTGTTGCTACCGCCACAGCGGCTGCGCTGTTCGGCTTGGATTGTGTGGTTTTCATGGGTGCGGTCGATGTCGAGCGGCAGGCCCTCAACGTTTTCCGCATGGAACTGCTTGGAGCGAAGGTCGTTCCTGTCTCGTCTGGAAGTGCCACCCTAAAAGATGCAATCAACGACGCGTTACGGGATTGGGTTGCAACTGTCGAGTCGACGCATTACTGCATCGGATCGGTCGTAGGTCCTCACCCATATCCATGGATTGTGCGTGAATTTCAGCGCGTAGTCGGAGATGAAGCGCGCGAACAATCGCGTGCGATTCTCGGCGGTAATGATCCGGATGTTGTCGTCGCTTGCGTGGGTGGGGGATCGAATGCGATCGGAACCTTCGCTGGGTTCCTGGACACTCGATCGCGCCTGGTTGGGGTTGAGGCTGGTGGATTGGGACTTGAATCCGGGAAGCATGGAGCGTCATTGGCGCGAGGCGTGCCGGGGGTTCTGCACGGCGCGCGCTCGTTGTACTTGCAGGATGAACACGGGCAGATTTTGGAAGCACACTCGATAAGTGCGGGACTTGACTATCCAGGAGTTGGCCCCGAGCATGCAGAACTGGCGGCGAGTGGAAGGGCCGAGTATCACGATGCGACAGACGAAGAAGCTCTGAGCGGGTTGGTGCTGCTGAGCCAGACGGAAGGGATTGTCCCGGCCCTAGAACCCGCCCATGCAATCGGATGGTTGGCCCGAGAAGTTGGCAAGAAAATCCCATTGGGTTCGACGGTTGTAGTGACTCTTTCGGGACGTGGCGACAAAGATGCAGAGCAAGTCGCACAGCGTCTAGGCGCTGAGTTGAACAAATGAACTTGGAAAAGGAATTCCGCGCGAAACGGGATGCCGGCCGCAAGTTGCTGGTTCCGTACGTGACGGGAGGCCTCGGGGGTCGATGGACGGATGTCGTGCGGGCAGTTGCGGACGCGGGCGCCGATGCAATCGAGGTGGGCATTCCTTTTTCCGATCCAGTGATGGATGGGACCACCATTCAAGAGGCTTCGCAGCGAGCGTTGGAAATTGGTGCGACGCCTGCAGGAATCATTTCGGAACTAAAAACGATTGACGTACACGTGCCGCTCGTTGTGATGACGTACTACAACCCCGTCGCACACGCTGGTCACGAACGATTTGCAAACGCGCTGAAAGCGAGTGGCGTCGATGGCGCGATCGTGCCGGATCTTCCTCTTGACGAGTTGGGAAGCTGGGCGGTAGCTGCTGATGCTGCCGACATTGAAACCGTTTTGTTAGCTGCCCCCAATACGACCGGTGAGCGTTTGGCGGCTATCTGCGCGCGTTCGCGTGGCTTCGTATATGGAGTTGCCTTGATGGGAGTGACGGGGGAACGCGACCACTTGACAAAGCAGGCCGGCACGATGGGCGCACGGTGTAAAGCGGCCACTGATCGCCCCGTATTGCTGGGAGTCGGAATATCGAATGCATCGCAAGCGGTTGAGGCTGCTTCTAGCGCAGATGGTGTCATTGTGGGGAGCGCGCTTGTGCGGCGCCTTCTAGATGGTGGAGGTCCTGACGAAGCGGCCGCCTTTGTTGCGCAATTGCGTGCTGGCCTAGACCAGCGCATTGGTTGATGTCATGAGTTGGATGCCGGCGGCGGACCACTGCGATCTCTGCGAGGCGGCGCGAATCACTGAGTGGTTTCATGAAGATGATATTTGCTGGATTGCAGAGTGCGAAATTTGCGCAGTGCCGATGGTTGTTTGGCGTGAACACGGAACGGAACCCGAAAATACAATTCTCGAACACATGCACGAACGCCTGGGAGCCGTTGTCACAGAGCACTTCACCTTCGAGCATTACGTGGATGACAACATGCGCAACATCCCAGACCACTACCACGCGCATGCGCGACCGCTAGGCGGTTTTTTTGGCCATCACCTTCGGCGTCGCTAGGGGCTTGTAGTGGCCGTGCGCCGGATCCGCACGCGACGTTTGGAAGACACCTGGACTGGTGACAATGTTTCGGAGACGTGTCCAGTGGTGAACGATTGCGACGCGGCACCTTGTGCGACTTCGGGGCGACCATCGCTGTGCAGATTGGTTTGGGGTGGCCCTTCGCCTGGTCCGCCAATTTGGAATAGATCGAGGTTTCCAAAGTTGGAGGACAGCAATTGCTGCGAGTCGGCGGCGAGCCACTTGTCGAATACGGTTGCGTATACCTTGCGGAAGTCGACAGTCGGTACGAGGTTGCCGTAACGGTCGAATGTTGTGAGACTGGGTTGGGTGCCATGCAGGCCACCCTTGACACGGTCGCCGATTAGGAACTGCACGCCTGCGGTGCCGTGATCCGTACCGCCTGTCGCGTTGTCTACTGGTCGCCGTCCGAATTCGGAGAAGGTCATGATTGTTACTTGCGACCGGAGTTCGGGCGACAGGGTCGCGAAAAATCCTTCAATCGAATTGTCCAGGTCACTCAACAGGGATGCGTGGGTTGTGGCTTGATTTGAGTGCGTATCGAAGCCTCCCGCAGATGTACTGATGACCCGTAGGCCGAGGTTGGTATTGATCAACCGAGCGGCCAGCACCAGCTGACGCGAAAGGCTTGTTGCTGGGAAGGTTCCTTGATAGGCAGGTTGAATGCGTTGAGCGAGGTCAAGCGCGTCGCACTCGACATCGGCGACGGTGTCTCCCCATGTTCCAAGGTTTGTGGGAGTGTTCGCGAAGGCGGCGATGGCGTCAAACATCCGCGCCTCTGATGGGTCGGTGCGGCTGATGCCGAAGGCGCTTTCGATACTCAAAGGGATACCAGAGGCGCGTGCGATGGACCCCGACATGTGCAGCGGTACCGAAGTTCCCGTGACAGCAGCGAGTAGGGATTCGCTGGCGGCATTGGGGAGTCCGTCGAGATAGCGGCCGATCCAACCTGTCGGACCTCCCGGTTGAGATCCACCAGCCCAACCGTTCATGACGATTCCCATAGATGTGAAGTGACTTAGATCGGGAGTTTGATAGCCGACGCCTCGCACAGCGGCTACTTGGCCGAGATCGAAACGCGCTTTTAGTTTGGGCAAGGATGGATGGAAGCCCAGGCCGGAACCGATTGGCAGTACTTGGGACGCGGGTATGGATACTTGGTCTCGGAGTTGGTAATAGCGGGGGTCCTCATACGGAATGAGAGTGTTCAGACCGTCGTTGCCGCCCTCGAGGGCGATGATTACGAGCACGCCATCTTTAGGTCCTATCGGTGGAGCGGCGAAAGCCTGGAGGGGGTCTAATCCGGACGCCAACATTCCGCCGCCGACCGCGACGGCAGCGCTTCCGCCCGCAACCTGCATGAAACGTCGCCTGCTCATACCGCCGGGGAGTTGAGCGGCAACGGATAATCTCCTGAAGGCTGCGTCGTCGAGTGATTCTTTTGTCATTAGTCGCACCTCATGCGAGGACGATGTCTGGAGAGAGCATCATCATTGTTGTCAGATTTATTGGTGCCCACAGGTTCCACGTATAGGTCGGCGCGAATTCGGTAGCGCGCTGTGTTTGTAACCATGTAATGAGGACCTGTCGTATGGGTCCGGAGACCGGTTCAACGGCAGGGTCTCGACCGAATTTTGCGTATGCGAAATCGATCGCGGCGCCTGGTGTCATCACATGTTGTGCTCCTGATCGTTGTGCGATCTCGTGAAGGAAGCCAGCGTTGCGGGCGCGCCAGGTGATGTTGCGTGCGAAGTCAGCTCGCGCCCAAAGCGATGTCGTATTGCACCAGTAGGCGTTGTTTTTCCATCCCGCCACGTTTGGCGGAGAAAAGAGTTGTTGCCCCATGGAGCCCATCCACCATTGCGGGTTTGTTTCTTCCGCGCTCAGACCGGTTGCACGGAGCACACCGACTACCCACTCGACCGGAGTCCGCACAAGCCCTCGGCGAGCAGTCGTTGAATAGAATTCGGGGCGTAGGAATATCGCGCGGACCAGGGCGCCGATGTTTAGGGAGGACGCTACGAACTGGGCCGTAAGCGCATCGAGCAGCGAACTGTCAGGGTTGGAGTAGGCGAAGTAGGTCCATAATTTCTGTGCAATGAAACGTGCAGCGATTGATCTTTGGGGTTCGACGGTCAGTACGCGGGTGATGATTTCGGGTCCATCCCAATTGCGCGTCACGCCTAGGAATGTTTTGTTGCCAGTGTCGTGGCGGTCCGGATTGAAGCGGTAGGCGCGTCTGGGAACTGCATTGAAGTCGACGTTGTGGCCTGTCCATGCGCGAGCGGTTGCGGCAACATCATCTTGCGTGTATTGGTTGACGCCAAGGGTAAATAATTCGAGTAGCTCGCGAGCGAAGTTTTCGTTTGGTGAACTCCGATAGTTGCGGTCGTTGTCTAAGTAGACGAGCATCGAAACCTGGAGCGACACTTTGTGCACGAGCGATTCGAAGCTACCTAGGCCGTCGGTGCGGAATAGTTCGTTCTGGTCCCATGTATCTACCGCATGTTGAACTTTGGTTGCTTCGGTGGCGAAGTGGCCGTGCCAGAACAACGTCATCTTCTCTTGGAGCGGTGCGGGGGCGGTGCGCATGCGGTCCAACCACCACTTGCGGAGGTCGGTATGGCGCAACCAGTCGCCGCTTGCCGGATCCGTGAGTGAGGACGGAGGAGTCCTGGGGGGATTGGCCGAGAAGTCGAATATGCGATCGACAATCGCAGGCAGGTCGAGGGGCGTTAGGGCGGCAATCTCTGCGGGAGTACCGCCGAAACCGGCACGCCTCAGGAGATGAGCAACGTCTGCTGCTGATGTTGGCATTGACCCTCCTTCGACTCCAAAGCGCGCCTTGAAAGAGGTATCGACCATTCATGCATGGAATCTTTAGGGGGCGCCCGACAATCGGCGTGAAGCAAATGAGGCCGTGTTCGCTACGTGGATAGCCGATCTGCAAAGAAGGCCATGACCTGGTCAAGTGCTTCACGGGTCGGATGACCCGGTTCATCCACCAAGTCGTTGGTGAGGACCGAATGTGCAGTCTTCTTGATTCCCCACTTGTTGCCCGGAGAGGAGTCGATTTCTACAGCGACAAACCCGCCGCCTAGTGCCCCGCGGAGCGTTTCGAAACGGGCGGCAGGGACGGCTCGATCGGCTGTAAACCGCAAGCCGAGCACACACGCCCCATCGGCGACGCGTTCCTTTACGCGGTCTAGATCGCTAGCCGAGATTCCGATGTCGCGTCCTTGTTTCTTGGTGAGCGCAAGTGGCAGGGATGGCTGTGACAGCACTGGTGCGAGCACCCTGTCGTCAACCATCATTGCTAATGCGAATCCGCCCGTGAAACACATGCCGAGTGCACCGACGCCTGGACCGCCGCATTCCTCATGCGCTTGCGCGCCTAGAGCGCGGAGCCAGAGAGTGATCGGACTTGTCCGGCCGGTAGCGAGAGCCGCGAATTCGCGGGTTACGCAACCCCAGGCAACATTGCGCGCGGCGTAGCCCGTAGATAGTGGCTTGCCGGGTTTTCCGAAGAGCACGGGCATTACCGTGGTGAAACCGGCTTCCGCGACGCGACGACCGAAGGCCGCTACCTCGGATGTGATTCCTGGCATCTCGTGGATCACGATGACAGCAGGGCCAGTTCCTTTGCGGTAGACCACGCGTGTTTTCCCTTGCGATGTGAAATCGGTCTGAACAAAGTCGTCGAGAACGTTCGCGTAGTCGGTCACGGCGCTGAACGTATCGCAATCCGACGGGATCTAGGGTCAAACCTCGGAGGGGCTTACGTCGTCGAGGGCGCGGCCTTTGGATTCGGGGAGGCGCGGTATGAGAAATACGCCGGCCAGAAGTGGAGCTATCCCGCACAATGCGATCGCGTAACCGAGACCACCGATTCGGTCTGCGAGGGCACCCGCAAGGATCAACCCTGTCGCGGAACCGAGAACAGAACAAATGAGCAAGAGGGCGTTGGAGGTGCCGCGTACTTCGGTGGGGAAAAGTTCGACGTCCATAGTTCCTATGGCGACGCTTGAGGATGCGGCCGCGATAATCGCCAGCGTGGAGGCGATCCAGAGGACCGCTCCACCACCTAAGAAAAAGATCATGGTGAAGACGGTTGCTGCGATCAGCCCGATACCGGCGACGGGTCTGCGTCCGCGAGTTTCGTTGAGACGTCCGGCCAACACGATGCCGAACAAACCAGGGATGCCATTGGTGACTGCACGAAAACCAGCAATGCTGGATCCCGAAAAGTCACGTTCATCTCCGAGGAAACGATTGGTGAGTTGAGCCGATGGCGCGCTGAGGATGTTGACGAAGAAGCCGATGGCTCCCAATAGGAAGAACCGGCGACGATGAGCGGGATTGAAGACCTCGCGGAAACCACCCCTCTTGGTTGTGCGCGCCGCTAGGCGCGAGTAACGCGTTGTTTCTTTTAGGTTGCGCGCTAGGAGGGGTACGACGAAAGCCATGATGCCGCTAACTCCGAAAGAGATGCGCCACATTTCGTTGCCGAAGTCGGTCAAAGGCAGGAATGCAACAGCTAATGCAAAGCCTGCTCCAGATGCCAGGGCAAACATTGCAACGGCAAATGCTCTTGCTCCTTCTGGTGCCTCTTCTACAACCGCTATTCCGCCGACCACGAGGACCGTGTTCACGCATCCGCGAAGGAAAAGTTGGGCGATTGTGAATGTTTCTATCGTGGGTGCAAACGCAGAGAGCGCGTTGGTGATGCAGACGCCTGCAACGGCCAGCAGCAAGATGCGTCTGCGGCCGAATCGATCCGCGAACGCAGTGGCGAATAAGGCGATGAGAGCGCCGAAGCGAGTAATGGCTAGGGAACTACCGAGTTGGCCGTTCGAGATTTGAAAGGTGTCTGCGATGGCGTTGGAATTTTGACCGAATAAAGCGACTGCGAAAGAGGCGATGAGTCCGG
>CAMBEL010000038.1 GCA_945865605.1 Bifidobacterium breve | reverse complement strand
CACAAAGCCCGATTTGAACGTTTTAAGCGGAGCCGACTGCCCGTAATCGACGTCTTCCGTCGAGCACTCCGGACGGAGTGACGACCATCCATGTGAGGGTTTGATCGACGTGTTCCATGCGAATAGACAGCATTCGTTGTGCATATCGGAGCACCGTTGAGGCATAGGCAGGGTCCTCGGCGCGGTTGATTCGCTCGTCGGGGTCGGTTTCGAGGTCATAGAAGAGCGGAGCCATCGCTGCGAAGTGGACGTACTTGCCCCGCTCATCGCGCAGAACTGATATCGCACACTGATCGCTCGTGATCCCATGCATCTTCTCTGCCCACTGACCGATTGGATCACGGAACTCCCATTCCCAGTACGCGGCATCCCTCCAGGCACCGGGGTCAGCGCCTCTTGTGATTGGAAGCAGGGAACGGCCGTCGCACTGCACGGGAATCGGCGCGCCTATCCAGTCGAGAATGGTCGGCATAACGTCGACGTTCTCAGTAAAGCGGTCTTCTACGACGCTCCCGCGACAGTCATCCGCTTCGGATCGTGGATCCCTCACGATGAGGGGGATGTGATAGCTCTGGTCGAACCAGCCGAGCTTGTCCCATAGCCAGTGATCACCCAGTTGTTCGCCGTGGTCCGCAGTAAGAACAATAAGTGTGTTTTGCCAGAGACCACGCACCTTGAGACCTTCGAAAAGAATCCCGAGTTGGGCGTCTACCTCGGCAATCATGCCGTAATAGGTCGCGCGCAGTTGGCGAAGTTCGGCCTCATCGTCGGGACCACGAATGCCTTCCACTGACAACGCTGCCGCCAACAGCGGATGCACCTGTCCCTCGACTTCGTATGTGGGCTGTCGGTTGGGCAACGAGACATCGGCAGGATCAAACATCGACGCGTAGGGCTCTGGAACAATGTACGGAGGATGCGGCCGAATAAATGTTGCATGCGCAAACCAGTGCTCGTCACCCTGCGTGTCTAAATAGTCAAGGACTTCCTCTACAAGGAATGCGGCTTCAGAGTGTTCCGCCGAATAGATCGGTGGTGCGCCGGGAGCATCCGAGATTGGAGCGTAAATGTCTGGCACGTATTCGGGAACGTCGTAACCATGTTTGCGTAGCCATACTCCCCAAGTCTCCAAATGTTCTGGCAGATACAGGACGGAGCGGAAACCTGGCAGCACGCCTTCATAGGTGCGTAAGCGTGGATCATCAGGAGCAAGGACGCGAGGGTCGGGGGAGTTATCGGTGTAACCGAAGAGCACAGGGTCATATCCCGCTGCGCGCGCTTCAAGAGCGACGTTGGTAAAACGCGCGTCCATTGGAGTGCCGTTAAGCCCGGAGCGGTGTTTCTGAAGGTATTGGCCGGTCAGAAGCGATGCGCGACTTGGGCCACATGGTGTCGATTGCGCATAGTGGCGACGGAAGGCGACACCGTCTGCGGCCAAGCGGTCAAGGTTCGGTGTCTGAACCAATGGGTGCCCTGCTGAACTGAGGCAATCGGCGCGCAACTGATCCACCGTGATGAACAGGACATTGCCGCTACGGTCTGACATGTAACGCACGTTAGCCCTGTCAGGCTGGACAGAATTAGATTGACTGTCGCGCGACATGTACGAAGGAGAAACCACGATGCGGATCGGCGAGGTGTGGCGTTATCCGGCAAAGTCGATGGGCGGCGAACGACTAGAACGCGCAACGGTCGCGGCAGGCGGGATAATCGGCGACAGAACGTGGGCGGTTCGAGATGAAGTGCGCGGAGGCATCCGCGGGGCCAAAAAAATCGGTGGGCTGATGAACCTTGCAGCGCGTTATGTGACTGATCCCGTAGAGGGTGAACAAACTCCAGCGATCGAGATCACGTTGCCGAACGGGAAAACGGTTACGTCAGACGATCCAGATGTGAACTCCCGAATTACGGCAGCACTAGATCACAAGGTCACCCTCTGGCCATTGCAACCAGATCCAGACCACTACCGACGCGGTGCTCCTGACAGCGACGATCTGCTGACAGAGTTGCGCGACATGTTCGGAAGGGAAGGCGATGAACCGCTCCCAGACTTTTCGCAGTTCCCGCCGGAAGTCATCGAATACGAATCTCCGCCCGGTACATATTTCGACGCGTACCCTCTTCTCGTAATTACGGATCAATCGCTTGCAAGTTTGGAACGGATGACTCCAGGTTCGCGGGCGGATGTACGCAGGTTCCGACCCAACCTCGTGGTTGCAGAGTGTGAGACAGAAAGCAGGTTTCCGGAGCAGGACTGGGTTGGCAGAACTCTCGTCGCTGGAACCGCTGAGTTTGACGTGGTGGCACGTTGCCCCCGTTGCGTGATGATCACGCGTGGGTTCGAGGACTTGCCAGAGGACAGGGAACTGCTACGCACTGTTGTTCGCGAAGCGGATCAAAACATCGGTGTCTATGCGATTGTGAAAACGCCAGGCGAAGTGGTCGTCGGCGGCGCCGTTACTTTGGCTTGACGATCCAATAGGTCGAAGGAGACCACCATGCCCGTTTATGCGATGCGAGCGATCACGACATTCGCAGTCATGGCCACATTGATCGCAGCAGGGTGCGGAGGAAGTGGGGACAGTGACACTGCTGCCAGCACGACTAACACGCAACCAGCGAGCACTCGGATAGATGGTGTGCTCGCGTTGGGGCATCTCGCGCCGCTAACTGGCCCCTTGGCAGTGCTCTCTCCTTCCCTCACGGTTCCGGTGCAGATGGCGGTTGCCGAGATAAACGCGGCTGGCGGTGTCGGCGGAGCACCCGTGACACTATTTGTGGCGGATGATGGATCGGTTCCGGAAACGGGACGAACGGCACTCAAGAAACTTGTTGCGACCGACCACGTGGATGCAGTAATTGGACCAGCGTCGTCAAATGTCGCACTCGAACTTCTTTCGGACGTGAAGAGCGCACCCGTACTTCAGTGCTCGGGGTCCAACACCGCCGCATCGCTCTCCGACACGGATTCGGGTGGCTTCTATTTTCGCACTTCGCCATCGGACAATTTGCAAGCGGTCGCACTCGCGTCCCTGCTGCTCCACGATCGGCGCGCTTCGCCGGCGTTCATCGTGCGCAATGACACATACGGAGTCGGGTTAGCGCGCGCGGCAACGCGCGTGTTGCGCGAGGCGGGAATCTCGCCCAAACCGACGGTGAGTTACGACCCGGAGGGAACTGACTTCACGCAAGACGTCGAAAAAATTGCCGCGAGTAAACCGGACTCGGTCGTCGTTCTTGGTCTCCAAGAAGATGGCGCTCGGATCTTGAACGGCATGATCGCTGCTGGAATCGGGCCTTCGGGGATGCCGATTTATGGAACTGACGGAATAGGTTCTTCCGCTTTCGCCGCAATAGTTGATTCGGCTAATCCAGGCGTTGTCGCTGGCGTGCGCGGCACTACCCCCGCTTCCACACCTGCAGGTATCGACCACCCATTCAACGTTGCGATAGCTACATCGGGTGTCGATAACATCTATTCGTCTTACTACTACGACTGCGCGATCCTCACTGCGCTTGCCGCTGTACGCGCAAAGTCAGATGACCCCGTAAAGATGCAACGCGCTTTCGCGAAGAACCTGACGGGCAACACGTTGTGCAAGACGTTCGCAGAGTGCAAGTCGGCGTTGGAATCCGGAAAGGCGATCCACTACCAAGGTGCTTCGTCTGACTTCAAGGTTTGGGACGGTCATGAACCTGGGGTCGGTCGCTACGACATTTGGTGGTACGACAGTGCTGGAAGGCTGACTACCGCGCCACCGAGCGAGCAAATCACTGTTCCGTAAGTTCGACGACCTCTGTCGACGGGCACTCTGGGGTGGCACCGGGCCGAAACCAACGAAACCAAAGTCGTCCTTGCCTGTGACCTTGCGTACTCACCCAATTGGGGTGACCCGGATCTCTAGCAGCAACAACGATTACCCAAGATTCATCTGCTTCGTAGACAACTTGCGCGCCGTTGATGGTTACGCGGTCGTAGTCGTAGTTGTACGTGTGCAGGAACGGGTTCCAGAGGCACAAGTTCCAGAACGCACACTCTGGTGACCGACCGCGTATTACAAGTCCCTCATTTTCTGCGAGTTCGAAACTTCCCATCGCGTATGCAGCGTCTCCGGCCGCCCATCCGAATGTTGCGGTCGGCACCGGATAGGGAGTCTCGACAACGTTTGGTGTTCCTTGTGCGAGAGGAGTGATCTTTACCTGCTCCTCAATCCAAGTGTGCACAGCGCGGAACCGACGAGCGGTTTCTTCATCGGTGAGATTCGGCTTCCCTTCTCCATCCATGCACTCGATCTTCCATTGCATGCGTTGACCGGTACTTGCATCGATCATGTAGTCGCGTGTGATTGCGCAGACTGCGTCGGCATCCAGTTGTATCCATGCTCCGTCGTGGTGATGGGGTGAGAGTGTTATCTGGATGGTGCCGTCGGCATCGGGCAAGGCGTCAAGGTCGTTCGCTGTGCCTACGATTCGTTCTGAATAGCGTCCATCATCTGGACCGCCATAAACGGTTAGGGAGAAATACACAGCGTCTCCCCTGCGCGCGCGGACACGGTATGTGCGAGTCGGATCTATTGGCGCGTATTGATAGAACGCGTCTGCGTTGTCACCGCCCCATTTCTTGTATGGACCGACAATGTCAATGAAACGTGGGCACTGTGCGTCAGCCCATAGGTGAGCGTCGGTTCCTACCTGAAGTATCGAGAAGATCCATCGATACGCTTCGAGCAGAGAACGCCCGTCGGGAATGGATGGGTCGCCGGCGGTGAACCGCGCCTCGAGCGACGAAAGCAACGCGAGTAGATCACGTACGGCAGCGCCGGTTGCAACTCCAGATTGATTATCTAAATCACGCGGTGCATACGGCTCCGGCATATCGGGTGCAAAGTAGACCCGATCCGCCGACTGCGCCGGTTATTCCTGCAGCGCCGGTTGCGCCGGCCACGCCGTTATTGCCTCCGCCGGTGAAGCCACCGGCAACATAGACGCCCATTGGCCCAGCGGTGCCGCCGGAACTCGTCCCTCCGGCACCACCATCGGCTGCCGTAGCCGATCGCAAACTGGTCACACTTCCGTCCACGGTGAGCGATCCCGTACCGGTGTGGAACGCAGATATTGACGGGCCACCCGCTCCGCCACCGCCGCCACCGCCGCCTGAACCGCCTGATCCACCGCCGCCTGATCCACCACTTCCGGACTTGCTTTGACCTTGGCCGTTACCACCGCCACCGCCTGATCCGCCATTGCCGCCATTGCCGCCTGGTCTCCCAGCGCCACCAGAAGACGCCGTGAGAACGGATGCGCTGTTCGCCAAGATCGTCGAGTTATATGCGTATACCGCGAAAGACCCGCCGCCGAAAGTGCCGCCTCCGCCGCCAGTGCCTGCAGTACCGGCGCCACCTCCGCCTCCGCCGCGACCGCCCTTTTCACCACCGGAACAGTAAGTGCCGCCACCGCCACCGCCACCGCCACCGCCGCCAGCCGAGCCACCGGTGCCCCCGCTACCACCGTTTTTACCTGTCCACGTTGCCGTGGCGCTCGTTGCACTGTTGGACCCTGATGATCCAGCGGTACCACCGGCACCCGCGCTGCCTCCGTTACCGCCGCCACCGTTGCCGGGGGTCGGGGTGGTACACCAACCGCCACTGCCGCCGACTCCACCTACTGCGCCGCCGCCACCGTTGCTTCCCGCTGTTCCTGCCGTACCTAGGAAACTATTAGTGCCGGCGGCACCGCCCTTGGACCCATAACCGGCGGCCGCAGTCCCCGATCCACCACAACTTGAACCGTTGCTGGTGTTGGAGTTCACTCCGACTGCGCCGTTACAACCAGATGTTCCGGCTGTGCCGTTCGTCGCCGTTGCGGTTGCTGCCACTCCTGACTGAGCGGTGACATTCACGCGACTGAGCGTGACATTGGACGAGTTGATGGCACGCAACCCGTACACACTGGACGCGGCAGCTAATCCTGAGTTAGTTCCTTGTATCGACAACTGTTCGAACGTTTGTCCGGTCTTGCCATCGACCAGAACCGCTGTCCCCGCACCCGAGATCGTCGCCACGTTCGTTCCGGGTGCGGACCGCTTCCATGTAGAAGTGTCATAACCACCGCGCAGTGTCTTGTTGTTTCCGTAAGTGCTGCCAGCGATCGAAAGCGCTGCATAGGTAGTGCCGCCCGATGCCGCGGCAACAATCACAGTCGCGCGCCCTGTGGTCTGCGCGGTGACTAGTCCGGCGGCAATCGTCAACTTGGCAGTTGTTGGAGTGAGACCATTGCTGGAGTCGTTCCCCGATGGCGAGACGAATACCACTGCGCTCAGGTCATAATCAATTTTGAACGTGCTCGTTACGGTCGAACTCCCGTTTGCTGCGTTGTCAGTTGCGCTCACGCTCAAGACGTAGTCACCGCCGGCTGGGAAATTTGATGCAGGAAACGGGAGTGTCCAACTTGTTGTTCCGGTGGCGGTGATCATCACCTGAGAGGCGCTTGCGAACGAAGTGCCGTTCCAGTAGAGACCAGTGTCGCTCTTCCGCAAACTCATTGTCACCTGAGCGACACCGCTACCTGCATCCGATGCAGTCCCGCAGATGACAGCGGCAGCACACCCCGTGCCCGTCCATGCCTGCTCGGTGCCGTAAGCGATTCCGGAACTCGCGAGCACGTCGCCTGAATGGGGGGCCGTGATAACGATCGTTGGTGCGTTGGCATCGACAGTGAAGGTGTGCGTCGCACTTGTTCCGGTGTTGGAGTCCCAATCGCTCTGCTGCGCGAAAACCGTGTACGTGCCGTCGGCGAGAGTTGCCGCTGTAGTGCTCCACGTTCCTCCGGCTTCGACAGTCGCACCAGCAATCGTCTCAACAACCGTTGCCCCCAGTTTGATCAGTACCGTCACAGTCGCAGCGTCACCCAACGCAGTTCCGGCTGTACCGGAGATAGTTGGTATGGCACCGGGGCTTGCCGATCCATTGAGGGGAGTAGACAACACGACCGTCGGCGCAGTGTTGTCTGTGAGTCCGAGTGCCGCGGACTCGTTGCTTTGGCCGCTTGTACCGAAAGCGTTGTAGGCCCGCACTTCGTAATTGCAGGTGTTGGATTCACCACACGAGTGCGAGAGTTCCAAATCGGTACCGCCGCCCGTCGATGCCCACGCCACGAAGGCTCCGCCGTTCAGCGAATACCGGAACTCGTATCCGACGATGACCGACCCGCCATCATCAGCCGGGTACTGCCAAGTCAGGTCTACCCCTCCAATGGTTGCCGAACTTGTCGCGGCCGCAAGGTTGAGCGGCGGCGAAAGACCCGTGCCTATTGCGGTGGCGGTACCCGATAACGCGCCGGTTCCAATCACATTCGTGGCGGAGACTCGGTAGGTGCACGACACGAATAGACCACAAGTCGTGTCTGAATAAGAAAGAGAAGTTTCTGTGTTCCAGCTATCGGTCCAAGTGCTGCCACCGTTCTTAGAGCGCTCGAGCAGGTAGTTGGTTACTGAACGTCCACCGTCGTCAGTGGGTGCCTGCCAATCGACATCGACCGCGCCCAGCGCCGACCCCGGGGTCGCCGCGAGAGCAAGCGGCTCCGACGGGACGTTGGCGCCCTCTGCGACTGCGGGATCCGTACCCTCGCCCATTCCGACCGCTGTTACCGCTGCCAACGTGTAGGCGCATGTGTTGCCAGCGCCGCAACCGGTGTCGGTGAACGACGTGCCCGTCGTGGACGTAGAAATCGGTGCCGACTGTGCGCCGCCATTAATGGACCGAGTGAACACGTAGTCGAGTGGCGCGAACCCGCCTGTTTCGAGTGGCGCGCTCCAGGTCAAAACAACCGCTCCGAGTGTGTTGCCACTCGCAGCTACAAAATTTTCGGGAACGCCAGGAAGCGCAGAACCGATCGCAACCGCACTCGATGATGCTGGGCCTGAGACAACTGAGTAGACCATATATGGAGCGATGCGATACGTGCATGACACGCCAGACCCGCAGTCATCTGAAGCGGATTGGTCTGTCGGGTCAATCTCTACGCCTGTGTCCGACCAGTTCGCGCTATCCGTACATCCCGTTGATGTAACACATGAGAACAGGACGAAGTAATCAATTCCGTCACCCGACTCCGCTGGTCCGCTCCAAGAAAGATTCACGTGGCCAGCCGTTGTGCTTGGAGTCGCCGCAAGGGAGTTCACGCCGAAGGGAGTGATGCGCGCAGAGTTACCCCATGGTCCAGAACCCTTCGCATTGACTGCGCGTACTTGGTAAGAGCACGTAACAAGACCTGCAGGACACGTCGGGCGCCAGGATGTCGCCATTCCAAGTGGCACGACAGTTGATGACGTCCATGCCGAAGCCGGTTCGTCACAGTTGCCGTTGCAAGCTCGTCCTTGATACGAAGTTATGGGCTCGCCGCCCGTGTTGACCGGCGAAGCCCAATCGACGGTCACGGTAGACGCTCCAGTTCCCAGGTTGAGATCGGCAACGGTCGCGATTCCCGCAGTGACATTGAGCACGCCGCCCGGCTGGCTGAACGTCATGGACTTGGCAGTGGAGGCAGGTCCGGCGCCCTTGGCGTTGCTTGCCTTCACGCGATAAGAACAAGTTGTGTTTGCAAGACATTCAACAATCGCCGTTGTCGGCGAATTGGGGAGCGGAGTCGGACCAGCGGTAAATGCGCCGCCGTCGGCACTCACTTCGTAGCTGTAGGTGACCGCGAGACCGCCTGGGTTGGTGGGCGCTTTCCATGTGATTGTCGCGGAGTCCCCAGGGCGTCCGGGTTGGACGGTCACTAGAGCGGGCGCGTTGGGTGTTCCCCACAATCCATTGACCGCGTTGCTAACCGCGCTAGACCCGACTTCGTTCAGCGCGTAAACGCGGTATTTACATCCACCTGATGTGTTCGAAGACGCGCAGGGCAACTCGGCTGAATTGCTCGTTGCGCCGCTACTGGGGATCGAAAACGGCCCTGCCCATGTACCGGCGCCATCGACTTGGACATCGTAGAGATAACCGTTGATGACTTTGCCGCCATTCGACGACGGTTTCGTCCATGTGACGGTTGCTTTCCCATTTGTGGGTCCACCCGTTACGGTTTTGATGTTCGCTTTCCCGGGAACAGTCCAACTTCCAACTGCTGCCGCGCTCGCGGTCGAGGTGCCGGTCGCGTTGGTCGCGTAAATGCGGAATTCACAAACGCTAAGCCCAGGACAACCGACCACGGCCTTGAGCAATTTGCCAACCGCGACCGGGGGAGTGAACGATCCACCATCGACCGAGGTTGCGACGCTATACGCGGTAACTGGCGATCCGTTCACGGTCAGTGGCGCTTTCCAAGAGACGGTCATCGAACCCGTTCCGACACCGCCTATTGCGGCGGGCGTCTGCGGCGGCGAAGGAGGAGTGGCCGCAGCAACCGGAGATGCACTCACTCCTAGGACGCCAACAACGAGCGCGACGGAACCGACTGCTGCGACGATCCTGTCCCTCAACTGCACCGCATGTTGCACGTTCAACTCCCAGCCCATCTCGGTCGGACTCCGACACCCGTGGACTAAGGAAAATAGGACGATAAACGCGCTTTGTCACAAGAAAGGCAGTAAATACCCACTATTAGGGAGAAGAGGGACAAGTCCGGATAACAGGTAAATAGGCGATGGTAAATCGATTACTCGGGGCCCTAGGATGCGCCCAGGAAATTTCTTGTGGGGGCCTCTGGCTTTTTTGTATCACGGTGAGTAGCCCCTACACACCTTGAACCACCACGCTCGGTGGTCAACATGTCAATGGGATACCAGGGGGAGACTCATGTTTAAGGTCGGACAAGTTTCAAAGATGGTCGCGCTGCTTGGTGCGATCGTGCTTATTACTTCGGGGTGCGCGTGGATGCGCCTCGTGACTGAACCGACCACCGAGAGTTACCCAAGCGGGTCTCCGTCTACTAGCGCCGATGGCCGCTACATCGCATGGGGCGCCCTGAACGACTCGGCCGACCCCGACGCTTCTAGCGCAGTGTTCTTGCTTGACTCACTCACTGAAGACCGGGAGGTAGTTAGCAAGAGTTCAACCGGCGAGTTGGCAAACGACTGGTCCGGTGAGCCTTCGGTTTCTGGAGATGGACGATTCGTGGCTTTCACTTCGGACGCAGACAACCTGGTACCAGAGGACACCAATGGAGTTTCAGACGTCTTTCTACGAGACCGCGTCGCACAGACAACGGTTCGCGTAAGTGTGACCAGCAACGAAGAAGAAGTAGGTGACGCGAGTTACAGCCCAGCGATCTCTGCGAATGGACAACGCATCGCGTTTGAAAGTGAATCCGATGAACTCGACATCATCGACGGCAATGGTTCGAACGACATTTACCTACGCGACATAACCGCGGGAACAACCGCAATCATGAGCGTGGGACAAGGCAACTTCCAAGCCGACTTCGGCGCATGGGAACCAGCCATCAGTGGGGACGGAAACGTGGTGGCGTACACGTCGGACTCGCCAATTCTCCAAGCTGACGCGAACGACAGCGACGATATTTATGTACGGATCTTGTCAACCTCTCCAGCGACCACCCAGTGGGTCTCGAAGCCTCGTGCAAATGCACCGGCGGGTAGCGGTGGCGGAATGAGCGCATCGTTGAGCCACGACGGCAACCTGGTTGCATTCGCAACCGGCGCGCTGTACATGGTTCCTGGCCTGACCGATACTCTCGGCCAACTCGATATTTTCGTGCGCAACCGCAGCGCGAACACGACCGAACTTGCCAGCATGAACAATGCCGGAATGATGATGATGGGACACTCGTTCAACCCGACAATTAGCAGTGACGGTTCCGAGGTCCTTTACACCAGCCAAGGAAACCCAACTGCGACAGATTCGAACGGCGTACTAATCGATGTATTCGTGCGCAACCGCACCCTGGCACGCACGAACGTCGTCAGTACCGGCCTGTTCTTGGGTCAGAAGCCAAATGACACTGTGAACGCTACATTGACCCCGGACGGTCGCTATGCAGTGTTCATGAGTGATGCCGCGTTCTTCCCGTCTGACGAAAACCTCCGTCACGACATCTACATGCGCGCCGTTGACGTACCGGTGGTCAACTCGATCTCGCCGACAATGGTGACCCACGGACAGACCATCACACTCACAGTCACCGGCAACACGTTCCTGCCGGGAGCACAACTGCTGTTCCTGGATGGATTCACGATGGGCACGCCGGTGGTAACGCCGACGAGTCTTGTCGTGCAACTGACGGTGACCGCAGATGCGGCGGTCGGGAACACTTCGGTGATCGTTCAGAACCCAGGTACTGGCCCCGGGTACTTCACCGGCGCTGTCGGTGCTTGTCAGGATTGCCTGATGGTGCACGCGGCCTAGAACAGCCTGAAGGCTTCATCAAGTTCCAGCTAAAAACAAAAGAGACCCGGACCTTCTAAAAGGCCCGGGTCTCTTTTGTTGGTGGGTCCAGGTGCGTCAAAGAACCCGGTGCGGTGCGTATTGGCTCCCGCTGCGGTGTTGAACTGCTTTCCTGTGCGCTCGGAGGGAATCGAACCCCCAACCTTCTGATCCGTAATCAGATGCTCTATCCGTTGAGCTACGAGCGCCGGCTCAACCCCAACAATAGGTCACGGTCTGGTTTCACGGCCTAAGGAGCCTGTCGCTGATGTCGGGTCGTGCGAGCATGGAGCCAATGACCAGCGAAACTCCCGCACGACCAACACGGAACGCCGCCCTTATGGGTGCGGTCACCTTCGGGTCTAGAGGTATCGGGTTCGTACGTATTTGGGTAGTCGCCACGGTTCTAGGCACCACATTCCTTGGCAACACGTACCAAGGCTCGAGTTCAGTTTCGAACATCCTCTTCGAGTTGTTGGCAGCGGGTGCGCTCTCTGCGGTACTTGTACCGACCTTTGTCAAACTCTTCGACAGCGGAGACGAAGAAGGCGCTGAGCGTCTTGCTTCCGGTCTTCTCGGCATAGCGCTAGTTGTTCTTGGTGCGGTTGCTGTGTGTGCGTTTTTTTTGGCGCCGTGGATCGCCGAACTCCTCTCATCGGGCGCGCCTAATGCAAAAACCGAGGCGCAACAGATCAGTCTGTCTACGTTCCTGTTGCGGTTCTTCGTGTTCCAAGTGATCTTGTACGGAGTCGGCACAGTCTCAACCGCCGTTTTGTACGCGAAGAGGCGAACATTCGCGGCGTCGGCGGCCCCGATTGCAAACACAGTCGCCGTGGTCATCGCGATGCTTGTGTTTCGCGCACTCGCCGGAGGGAATCCGGGCTTGGACTTGACCAACACCGAACGCCTTGTGCTGGCGTTGGGAGGAACAATCGGCGTGCTTGGGTTTGTTTGCGTACCAACGATCGCTCTGATGCGCACCGGTTTTCGCTTTCGGCCGCGCATAGGACGCCCAGACGACGCCTTGCGCGAACTACTCGGCCATTCGACTTGGGCAATCCTTCAGCATTGCGGGATCGGAATCCTGTTGGCGACTGCGATGGTGATGGGTAACCGCGTTGCTGGCGGCGTAGTCGCATATCAATTCGCGTTCGTGGCGATCATGGCGCCATACGCGATTCTTGCGATGCCGATTCATACGACGATTCTTCCCGACCTCACCGCAGACGCCCAACGGGGCGATGACCGTGCCTTTGCAAATACTGTGCGTTGGGCGCTCGACTCAATGGCCTTATTCGTTATTCCGGTTTCGGCGGCGATGGTTGCCCTTGCGCTTCCCGCCATGCGCGCGATCGCCGTCGGGGATACCAACCCAACAGTTCTTGCCGCCGCGCTCGCGTCTCTTGCACTCGGTTTGTATCCGTATAGCGCCTTCTTGCTCTTTGCTCGCGCTAGCTACGCGCGCGGTGATAGCCGCACACCGGCGATCGTTGCCGTACTGACTGCCATTGTGGGTGCAGTTTTCATCATCGTTGTCGGGTCGTCCGTTGAGGGCAATGCGCGTGTCGCCGCTTTGGGATTCGGACACACCGTCGCGTATGTGCTTGGCGCCGCCGTGCTCGGAATACTTTTGCGGAGGCGACTGGGGTACGCGTGTTGGCCGCCGAGTTTGTTGAAGGCGTTCGTTCCTTCAGTCATCCTGGCTTGCGCGGGTTGGTGGGTAACGCACACATTTGCGCCGGAGGATCGGGGAGCGACGATCCTGATGCTTGTGCTTATCGGGGGCGTCGGCACGGCCTGTTACCTGGGAGTGCTCCGAATAATTAGAGCGGGAACTCCCGATCACCCCGGTGGCACGACGCCAATTGTGACGCCTGGGGACCCCACGGTTTCTCCGTGATGGCTAGGTGAGCCAATGGGGAAGTGCGAGGTTCGCTGTGGTGAGTTGGTTACGGAGGCGTTCGTTCGGTTCTTCGAAGCGGCTTGCTAATTCTTCTCGCATTGCATCGGTCACTTCGGCGCGCATCTGACGCCCATTCAGTTTGAAATACGCACTTCGCAACGATCGTTTGACGGCGGGTACACGCCGCAACAACTTCTCAAACTTGTCATTGCCCGCAAGTGCCAATTGCTGCATGCGCTTGTTCTTGTAGCCAGTCGTTAGATTTTCTGAACGCAACGCGTTGTGCGGGAACCTGCTCGGATCCAATTCCAACCACTGCGCAACGTTGGTCAACGCAGTGGCCTGGTCGGCAATAAGGTTCTCGAAGAACAGCAAATACACGTTCGACTGGCCCAGTACATCCCACCACGCACCCAGCCAATCGGCATACCGACTACCGCGCACCGCCATGTACTTCTCATTGGCAGGATCATCGAAGTCGGTCTCATCTAGGCGATCTGTTTCTGTGAGGTAGTTATCGAGCGTCATGTCCGCGGCGAAACGCAGACGCATCTTTTGGTATTCGAAGAATGACAACGCGCGGGCGATCGGTTCACGAAGTACCAAGATCACACGCGGTTGCTCGATGCGCTCAAGGATCGCTGTCGCAACCTTTGCGCCGCCATAGAAGTAGGCCGGCGTCGCTTCGAGACGGACAGCGGTTGGAGATTCACTGAAGTACGCCTCCCACTCGGCGGGCGGCGCCAAGGGCATTCCGTACCTTGCTGGCAAGAAGAATCGCGTCTCCTTGACCGACGACGGAGCGATGTCGGGGTGTTCTGACAGCGAAACGAACAAAGAAGTGGTGCCTGCCTTGTTGACGCCCGCTATCAGCGCGGTAGCGGTCATGGTCGCCCGCGGCTGTCCATCGCGTCGCAAACTTGCCCCGCAATCAGACAAGCGCGCAAGAGACGGTGTTGTTCTTGTGGCTCCCAGGCATTCAGGAAATCGGCATGTGCTGTGACCGGAGCGCCTGATGACAACTTTGCGCCACGGCCTCCTTCGCTTTGGTACGACACCTTCAATCTGAGCCGCGGAATCGCCATGCGGTGCGTAGGTGGACACGTGCCGTCTGCAGAGTGGTACGCCACATGCGAACGGTGATCTGACGCGTCGAGAACTTCGCCGTTCCAGCAGTCGGGAAAGCGAACATGCAGCAGCAACTCACCGTCGGGACAACTCGGCGGCTCTGCAGCGAGGGTTGTTTGGTCTTCACCTGCACCACAATCCCAGCCGACTACGGCTAGCGCTTGCGGAGCCGTTGCGCGGGAATCACCTGCGATCATTCGCAACCCGAATGGCATCGCGACGATCGCTGTATCTGGCCGTCCTGCTTCCTCGTAATAGGCCTTCACCGAACTCGGCGAAGTCCTGTATCCACCGACCGTGAGACTTGGCATCCAATACGCCGAACTGTCTGCAGGGTTCGAACATGTCGTACTTGGCGCCTTACGAAGGCTCTTAGGCGTGGACGATGCATCGGTCTTCTTGTTCCCCACAAAGTCGTGCGCATGACTTGCTCCGTGTTGGCGAGGGCGCGCTATCGGATCATCCTTCGCGCGGTGTGACATTTCGCAACGCACCGTAAACCGCGGATCTACAGAGGGAGCAGCGGCGGCGATGCCGCCTACTCCCACGACAAGACCGACAAAACCCGCAACAGTCGCGGCGAGCATTTGCATGTATCGCACAGCGTTCTTCTAGCACGGCGCCGCTGCAAGGTCCCGCGTCAGATCACGCCCGTGCTCGCTACCACCGTGACCAGCGCAGCAATCGCGATTCGGTACCACCCAAATATTTCAAGATCGTGCTTTTCGAGGTAGCCAACCATCCACCTGATTGAGATGACGGCTGCCAGGAACGCCGCTACCAGGCCGACGAGAGGTGTGAACCATCCGAACGCGTCGATCATCACGTGACCATTTTTCAGAATTTCATATCCGGTCGCTGCTGACAGCGTCACGAAGCCCAGCAAGAAACTGAATTCGACGGCTGCACGCATCGACAGTCCGACAACTAGGGCTGCCGCGATAGTCACCAGGCTGCGACTCGTTCCCGGCCAGAGCGCAACCACCTGTGCAAGACCGATCAACAATGCGTTGCGGGCAGTGATCCCCTCCAAGGTGGTTCCATCGCGAGGTGTGAGAACGCCGCGCCGACTGAACACGATCACAAGCACGCCGCCGACCGCCCACGCGCACACAACTGGCCACACGCCGAAAAGGTGTTCTTTTATCGCGTTCTCCCCTACTAGTCCGACGATCGCCGCTGGAACAAACGCGATAAGAACACCGACAAGCACCCGCCGACCTGACTCGCTCTTGCCGGCAATGCCCTCAATCATTGTCAAGAAACGGTGTCGGTAGAGACCGAGCACCGCGAGGATCGCACCTAATTGAATAGCAATCTCATACGACTTGATTGCTTCTTCCGTGTTAGCGGTCTGTCCGAGGTTCAAGACGTCTGCTAATACGAGGAGGTGCCCAGTCGAACTGATGGGCAGGAACTCAGTGAAGCCTTCAACGAGCCCAAATAGAACGGCGGCGGTCAACGACATGCCTGCGCCTGCTGCTCCAAGCAATAAAAACGGGCGCAGGTGCACTGTCAGGACAGGACCTCGAATCGCGCGCTCAACCGTGCTGGGACATCCACCCGCGTGTTGTCTTGCACGAAGCCTTTGCCTTGCACGTTGAACAGTCGCACAGGTTCCTGTCCTAATGGGTACGGACCCCAATGCCATGTGCCACGGCGCAACACGATCGACTCGAGCGGTCGAATGACAAAGGCGCTCACGGAGTCGAGATGGGATGGGTCAGAAAAGTCAACATCGGCGGGAGCGACCGCCACGATCGAGTCGACGTTGAGACCCATAAGCACTTGTGTGTGCGAGTCGTGACGAAAGAACCAACGGCAAATCGACCCGGCGATAGTGTGCTCGACTTCGTCAAAACCGTGAGTAATCACATTGACATGCGCATCACCCCATGTGAACTCGTAGTTGTATTCGGCGTCACGCGTGTCGCTGTCGTCTACCGGCAGCCACCCGTACGGTTCCCACGCTTCGTCGGTGATCTTGCGCGCCGTTAGTGGGATCGTGCGTAGCTCTCCCACTCGCGGACCTCCTCGGCTGCTCTACGCTGATGGAGTAGTCAGACTAGGTCGGAGGGGAAGCAAATGGACGTACGTTCGATCGAGGACGTAGCGCCGGTAGTCGAACACAACGGGACGGTTCCCGTGTGGTGGCTCGTCAACCCAAGAGAACTGAAGGACATCACAGATGGGGGATTCCTCGAACTTGTGAGTGAGTTCGAAGTGGCGGGCGGCGGTCTTGTCGATCCACACTCGCACCCGACTCACGAGTTTTACTACGTGACCTCCGGGCGCGGATTGATGACCATTGACGGCGAAGAACGAGAGATCGCCCAAGGAGACCTTGTGCATATACCGCCGAACCTTGTGCACTCACTACGTCCTGTCACGAACAACGCGCCGATTCATTGCTTCTGTTTTGCTATTGGAATGCCCGATGCTGGTCCGGTCGATTACACGTCTCACTGATGGCACGCATCACCGCCACGCGCCGCCTTCCTGAAGGTGGCTTAGAACCACTGCGTGCGGCGGGACATGACGTCATAGAGAGCGACGATGACCGCGTATTGAGCGCTGCAGAATTAGCGGATGCGGCGCGTAACTCGGATGCGCTTGTGTGTTTGTTGACAGATCGGATCGACCGCGAGGTCCTACAAGCCGGGGCAGGGCGTTTGCGAGTCGTCGCCAATGTTGCCGTCGGTTACGACAATATCGATGTGGCTGCAGCGAACGAGTTCGGAATTATTGTTTGCAACACGCCCGGAGTCCTCGACGAGACCACAGCCGACCTCGCATTTCTATTGATACTCGCCGCATCGCGTCTTGCACATGATGCGGAAGACGATCTGCGTAAGGGGCGTTGGGATGGTTGGGGAATAATGCAGTATCTCGGCCGCGATGTTCACGGCGCGACCATCGGCCTGGTTGGGTACGGTCGAATCGGGCAGGCGGTCGCGCGCCGTGCGCGTGGCTTCGACATGAATGTGCTGCACCACACGCGCAACGACACTGGTATCCCAGGATGGGAGAGCAACTTGGATCGACTTCTTGAAAGTTCCGACATCGTGAGCCTGCATGTACCGCTGTCCGATACGACACGCCATCTGATCGGTGCGCGCGAACTCTCTCTCATGAAACCGACGGCGGTGCTGGTCAACACGGCTCGAGGTCCGGTCGTCGATGAAGAGGCGCTAGCTATTGCGCTTGAGAACGAAACAGTCTTCGCCGCCGGCATCGACGTATTCGAACGCGAACCGCGCGTACACCCGCGCTTGTTGACCGCACCCCGCACAGTGTTGCTCCCGCACATCGGATCCGGATCGATTGAAACACGAACGCGCATGGCAGTGGTTGCAAGCGAAGGCGCACTAGCAGTACTGGCGGGCGAGAGTCCAACGAACGCAGTAACGAGAGTCCCGTAGCAACAGCAGCCAGCGCGCCCCGATAAGCGCGTTCGACACGAGAAATGAGCGTCTTGGTGCTCAGATTTAGCGATCAAACAGGGGGTCGGTGATTAGGGACGGGTCTAGTCCTAGAAGTCCGACTGTCGTCTCTCCCCCGCGTAACGCCTTGAACATTTGCGCTTCCTTCTCGGCACGTTCGCGACCAGCGACGATCACCTGATCGAACTTCGCCTCTGGAATAACAACCACTCCGTCCGAGTCACCCACCACCCAATCGCCCGGCTTCACCGCCACATCACCGCATCGAATCTCAACATTTATCTCACCAACATTTTCTTTTGTCGCACCGCGCAACGCGATCGTGGACGCGAATACCGGGAACTTGTGTTCTTCGAGCGCGCTTGTGTCGCGCGCTCCTCCATCAATAACAAGACCAGCAATACCGCGTGCCTCCGCTGCCGTCGTGAGCACTTCGCCCCAGTAACCCAACTCGGGGACATCTCCAATATTGACAACGAGGACGCTTCCCTCCGGAGCCCGCATTACTGCGACATGAACCGCGAGGTTGTCGCCTGGCGTGCATTGAACCGTGAACGCTGGACCGGCCAGTTTTGCTCCGCGCCATGCAGGCATAATGCGATCGCGCATCGCATGGGCCCCTGCTTCGCCGAGCGTTGCCGAACCCAACTCGAGTAGTTCCCTAACTGTGACCAGCGGTGATGACATCGGTCTCCATAAACAGAGGCGCCAGTAGTGGCGGAGGGAGAGGGATTTGAACCCTCGAGGAGGCCATTAGCCCCCTACTCGCTTAGCAGGCGAGCACTTTCGGCCACTCAGTCATCCCTCCGAGTAGAGGGCGAGCATAGCGACCCGACCCCCGGTGACTCCATGGGCAACTCCGCGACTCCGTAGTCGCACCAATGGCATATTTATGTAGTGGAGTCGTCCAGATGTTTTCCCGCGTGGCCCATGACAACACGGTGGCGCTTGTCGTCGAGATAGAAGTAGATGCGAAACAACTGACGTCCTCCATACCTGAGGTGTGGGCCCAACACGATTTCCTGGCCCTCGTAAGTGCGCGCGTATGAAGTCCCGTATTTCAGCCGTGCCGATTCCGACACAAAATTCACCCAGTCGAGTCCGCGTTCCGTGCACGCTTCGCCGAACGAACCGCGCAACCCACCATGTTCCCAGGCTGTGGCAATGGCCTCAACATTTACCAAGTCTTCCCACAAAGTATCGGTCTTGTCGTACTGCCGAGCCTTCGCGGATTTAATGGCTTCTGGCAGAACGACAATGTGCGGTAATTCTTCGGCAGCGCGCTTGATCACGTCGACGGCCTTGGTCATCGCATGTCCACCATCTGTGCGGCCCTGTGAAGCCAACTGCGTATACCAATCGAGCGCCCTCTGATAATCGCTACTCGCCTTTTCCAGCGATACCTCAAGATCGACAACTCGTTCATCGGCTGCGTTCAATTCGTCCTGATAACCCTGTATCTCGGTCTCGTACTGAACAATGAGCGTTTCGGCCGCGGCGCTGGACTTTGATTTCTCCGGTCGTGCGGCTTCCCTCTCTTCACGGCGCGCTCGTAACTCGGCCGCCGGACGCGCTCGAGCAAGACGAGCAACGAGGGGATCGTCTTCAATGCGCAACGCACCGGCAGGAATCACCAGCCCGCGCAGTTCTTCGAGAACCCTTGGGCCCTTTACATCTTCGTCTCGCCAAGCGCGATGTCGGGACGCCGCGTCCGATGAGCGCCAGTCTGGCCAAAACAGGCGAACTCCTCCCGGGGATACGGAGCGGTCCGACCCAAGTTCTTCTGTCAGCGCATCTACGGCCGAAGGGGACGAAAGTAAGACGACGTGTACAAGGCCAGCAAGATCGCGCGCGTACCCGTTGGCGTCCGCATGAACGACGCCGTCTGCATCAGGCGCAACAACAATTACTGGAAGCTTGCGGTCGCAACCGACGAACGCGCCGAGTGCCGACACCAAATCCGCAGACATGTTCACCGGTACAGGTTGTACGCGGCTGCCGCCATCGACAAAATGAATGGCTTTCAACAATTCACCTACGAGACCAGGGGGCGTAACGGTGCCTATCGTGACTTCGCGAACCTTCGGCATAGCTGACTCCACCTGCTCGCTCACAACGATGTTCCCAAGATCGTGTGCAGCAACCGCTATCCGCACCGACGTGCGCCACACAAGTGTCGGGTCACTACCGGCAGGGCGTGACCACGCAAGATCGAACACCTCATCGCCGCGCTCCGGGTCGTTGAGGACACGCCAT
>CAMBEL010000037.1 GCA_945865605.1 Bifidobacterium breve | reverse complement strand
CAAGCGATCGGACGTTGGGGAAACTGGTTCAATCAGGAACTGTTCGGCGGTCCATCCACATTGCCATGGGCAGTCCAGATTGACGCAGCGCATCGACCACCTGAATTTGCCGAGTATTCAACCTTCCAACCGACGTTCCTTTACGAATCGTTGTGGTGCGCTGCGCTCGGTTTCGCGCTGCTATGGATCGACAAGCGGTTTACTCTCGCGAAGGGTCAACTCTTCGCGCTCTATTGCGCGGGCTACACGGCATTTCGTTTCTGGATGGAAACGATGCGGGTAGACGAAGCCCACGAGATCGGTCCATTACGAGTGAACGGATGGGTCAGTATCGTGGTGTTCGTGGGAGCCGTCGTGGCATTCCTGTTGCTGGGACGCAGAGCTCGAACTCGAGATGATGCTTCTGCTCCGTAGGCTTGTATTCTCTGCCTACTATTCCATCCCAGGAGCAAAACGTGGCGATCGCAGAAACGATCTCGAGTCCTTTAGCGGCCCGTGCCGTAACGGCTTCAAAGATCTATGGGCAGGACGACAATGAAGTGCGTGCCCTTGATGGCATTTCCGTCGAGTTTGCAAGATCGCGATTCACGGCGATCATGGGACCATCCGGTTCGGGAAAGTCCACACTCTTGCACTGCCTGGCTGGCCTCGACCGCGTCACTGCGGGACAGGTATTTCTCGGCGACATAGAGATCAGCACCTGTAAAGAAAAGCAGTTGACTTTGATACGGCGAGACAGAATTGGTTTTGTCTTTCAGGCGTACAACCTTGTCCCAACTCTTACCGCTCTAGAGAACATGACACTGCCGATGGCACTCGCCGGCCGCAAGCCCGACAAAGAATGGTTCGACAGCGTTGTCGACATGTTGCACATGCGTGATCGACTCGCGCACCGCCCTAGCGAACTATCGGGCGGCCAACAACAACGCGTAGCAGTCGCTCGAGCACTTATGTCGCGTCCCGAAGTAATATTTGCCGACGAGCCGACAGGGAATCTGGACTCGCGTAGCAGCACTGAGATCCTTACGTTCATGCGCGGTGCTGTCCGTTCGCTCGACCAAACCATCGTGATGGTTACCCATGATCCGGTAGCAGCGAGCTTCAGCGACCGAGTTGTGTTTCTCGCTGACGGCAAGATTGTTGACGAGATGTCTGATCCCACATCCGATGGAGTCCTGGAGCGCCTTAAGAGCTTGGGCAACTGAGGACCTACGACGTGTTTCGCCTTACTTGGAAGGGTTTGCTCGCCCATAAGTTGCGCTTCGCTCTAACGGCACTTTCCGTCATGCTCGGGGTGTCGTTCTTGACGGGCACGAACGTATTGACCGACACGATCACAAAGACATTCAACGAGATGTTTGCCAACGCGTACGCAGGTACCGACGCGTATGTGCGCGCACGCAGCAAGATCGACTCGCAGTTCGGCACTCAACGAGCGCGTATTGATGGTTCGTTACTACCGCAGATTCGCACAATTGACGGAGTTCTAGATGCCCAAGGCACGTTGGCTTTCTATGCGCAGATGGCCGACAGTTCTGGTAAGCCGATCGGGCAGCCTGGACGCGGGGCGCCGACATTCGGATTCAATTGGGTGCCCGATGGCAAGTTGAGTCCGTGGAAATTGGTCTCCTTCAAAGGGGTCGAGAGCGCTGCTCCCGCTTCAGACGACGAGGTCGTGATTGACAAGGCTTCCGCTCACCTAGGGAACCTCAAGATCGGTGGGAAGGTGCGCGTGCTTACGCAGCTGGCACCGAAGGAGTACATGGTTGTCGGTGTCGCGATGTTTGGCACCATCGATAGTCCGGGTGGTGCCTCAGCCGTGATGATGACCACGCGGGAGGCACAACGAATCACTGCTCCACCTGTAGCGCCAGATGTCCCCGCGCAGACAAACCAATTCGACGCGATAGCGGTAGCTAGTCGGCCCGGTATTTCGCAGGAGGAGATGGCGCTGCGTGTACGCGATGTGGTCGGTGAGCCAGCCCGCTACGAAGTACTAACGGGCGCACAAGTCACTGCAGAGACACAGAGCGAGATAGAAAAAAGTCTGTCCTTCTTCCGAATCGGCCTAACGATTTTCGCTTACATCGCTTTGTTCGTTTCGATCTTCATCATTTTCAATACATTTTCGATCATTGTCGCTCAACGGCTCCGCGAACTCGCGTTGCTACGGGCAATCGGAGCGTCCGGAAGACAGGTGATGTTTTCGGTACTGGGTGAAGCCGTATTGGTCGGTTTATTCGCATCTGCAGCCGGTGTAATCGGCGGCATAGTTGTGGCAGCTGGCCTGAAAGCGATGCTTGCTGGATTTGGGATTGATATTCCAACGGGAGACGTCGTCGTCGCTCGTGGCACTGTGCTGCTAGCAATGGTGGTTGGAACGCTTGTCACGACCCTTTCGGCAATACTCCCTGCGCGACGTGCATCAAAGATTGCGCCGGTTGCGGCGATGCGTGATGTAGCGCTTGAACCAAATACCAGAAAGGCTCGGTGGACGATCATCGGGCTAGTACTTACCGCGCTTGGCACTTGCGCCCTGTTCTTTGGGCTATTCGGAGGCCCAAGTAACGGAATCGCGTTTGTCGGTTTGGGAGCGATGGTTATATTCCTCGGGGTCGCGGTTTTAGGACCGACTCTCGCTCGTCCTGTGAGCAAAGTTCTCGGCTGGCCGGTCGCGCGATTACGCGGGATCACGGGTGAGTTAGCGAGAGACAACGCTGTTCGGAATCCACGCCGCACCGCTCTTACCGCTGCTGCTCTGATGATCGGGGTAGCGCTGGTAGCCCTGATCACGATTTTCGCCGCAAGCACTAAGGCGTCGGTCAGCGTTGCTGTCGACCGCGCGTTCAAGGCGGACTATGTGATCGACGCGAAGGGTGGCGGGTTCGGAGGAGGGTTCAGCCCTGAACTCGCTAAGCGCGTTGCCGCGCTCGACGAAGTCAGCGCGGCGAGTGGACTGCGGTTCGGAGCGTTCAAGGTGGACGGTGGAACAAAGTTTATTGTTTCAGCGGATCCGAAGGCAATGGGTGATTTATTTGATATTGACCCGGTGGCCGGCGATTTTCCCGCGCTAGGAGTCAATGAGATAGCAATCTCGACAAAGATCGCGAAAGATTTAAAATTGGAAGTCGGGTCAAGGCTTCCAGTGCAGTTTTTGACTGCTGAAGATATGACAGTCGGTGCGATTTACGCTGCAGGCCAAAGAGAAGGGCTTAGCGACTACTTCATCTCGCTTGAAGCGTTCGACAAGCGATACCCGGAACGCATCGACAACCAGGTTCTGGCTCACCTAGCTGAAGGCGTGACCCCAGCGGCAGGGAAGAGAGCGATCAACGAAGTACTTATTGATTATCCGACGGCTGAGTTGCAGGACCAAGCGGAGTTTAAACAGTCGCGACTCGATCAGATAAATATGTTCGTTAACCTGATTTACGCGCTGCTTGCGTTGGCTGTGATTATTGCTGGTATTGGAATTGCAAACACGCTCGCGCTGTCGATCGTCGAACGCACTCGCGAACTTGGGTTGCTGCGCGCGATCGGGATGACGCGTGCGCAGTTGCGCGCAGCGGTGAGATGGGAAGCGGTGATCATCTCGTTGTTCGGGGCTGCGATGGGATTAGTCGTGGGGCTCTTTTTTGGATGGGCGATCGTTGAAGCGTTGAAGAGCGAGGGCATAACGGAGTTTGTGCCGCCCGGACCACAATTGCTCGTGGTGGTTGCGATAGCGGTGTTCGTAGGGGTGTTGTTCGCACTACTGCCAGCTCGCCGGGCGGCACGACTAGACATCCTGAAAGCGATCGAAGCCGAATAATCGCCCACCCCCAGGGCGATCTCGGCACGTTCGAGGCCCTTATAGGGCCCGAAACGTGCCGAGAATACTTAGAGAGGGTTCCGGAGTCGCTCACTCGCGCTGGCCGCGGCGTAGAGATAAGCCGCGTCCGGGCGAATCGCGTGCTCGCGTAAGCACGCTTCGGTCAACTTGATGGCGTGCTCGTCGGCCGATGCGACCGCGCGATCAATCAGTTCGTCGATGTCTGGCGGTTCCATCTCGTCAGATTTGATCGTGGCGAGTCCGTTACCGCCCCACCCGAAATACAGAGCAGCCGCAGCCTGCCAACCCGTGCCGATGGCGACGGCGTGTTTCTCCGGCGGCAAATAGGGGAGAAACATTCGCAAGCACGCCGGCCCTGTTACCGAGTGCACCATCGCGATGGCCCCGGACTGGTCGCAAGCGATTAGCGCATGGGCGAACACCACAGTTATTTCAGACAAGGTTGTCGTGCCGAGACTTTCGACAGCGAATGGGAAGCCCTTAACTTCGGGTAATGAACCGAGCACATCTTGGATGAGCCAACCGTCATGTCCTGGCAACTCAAGTGCATCGATTAGTCGAAGCGTGTCGTTGATAGAAAGTGGACCTGCGAGGACAGGGTGGCCGGGCAACTCTTCGTAGTACGCAGCCCAGTACGCGAGGCCGCGTGCCAACTCGTCAACGCGTTGCCGGGATGTGTGATCGGTGAGCGCGCGCGTCGCGTGCGCTGCGCGAAGTAATCCGTGGCACGCTGTTCCGAATAGGCCAGGCAAGAGAATGGGCGTCCAGCGAGTGATTACATCGGCATGTGTTGTTTCGGAGAGTTCCTTGCGGAAGAGACTTAGCCACGCTGGGTAGGTATTCGGTGTTCCAAGTGCACTTGGCCATTCCTCAGCCGTGAGTGCAGGCGCACTAGGCGGAGCGGCATCGAGATGGGTGATGTACCGCTCGGTCCATGGCAAAACGGAGTCAGGTCTTCCCATGCGAAGCAATGTCTCAGCGGCCATCGGTCCATGGCTTGATAGTCCGTTTGTCCACTCGGGTCCGAACGGAGCGAGCATGTCGAGCGCGGCGTCGAGAACATCTGATGCCATTATGCGTCTCGCAGTTTTTTGTCCTTGTCGTGCACCATGTCATCTAATCCGCTTTGATACTTCTCCATGGCTCGCCGCAAGTTCGCGTCATGTGCTCCGAGAATACGAATCGCTAGAAGGCCAGCATTCGTGGAATTGCCTACAGCCACCGTCGCAACAGGCACTCCTTTTGGCATTTGAACAATCGAGAGCAACGAGTCGAGCCCGTCGAGGTCGGGTAACCGAACAGGAACACCGATGACGGGCAGAGGGGTTTTTGATGCGGTCATTCCGGGAAGGTGGGCCGCGCCGCCAGCTCCGGCGATGATTACCCGAAGGCCCCTGTCTACAGCAGTAGATGCGTATTCGAACATGGCATCCGGAGTGCGATGGGCCGAGATAATCCGCACCTCGTGTGCCACCTCGAACTCAACGAGAGTATCGATTGCGCCTTGCATCACAGGCAGATCTGAGTCGCTCCCCATGATCACGCCGACTAGCGGAACGGCACTTTCGGCTCTCGTTGTGGCATCGGTCACCCCCCGACGTTAGCGCCAGACGTCTCTGAGGTCGTAGGTTGCGCGCCCATGAGGACTCGATTGACAGATGCGCTTGGAATTGAACACCCGGTAATGCTCGCTGGGATGGGTGGTGTGTCCTATTCAAAATTGGTCGCTGCGGTGTCTGAGGCCGGTGGCTTCGGGTGCTTCGGTGCTTCAACAATGAGTAGCGAAGAGATGGTGGATGAGATGCGAGCGGCGCGCGCCCTAACCGACAAACCTTTCGGTGTCGACCTGCTTACTGCAATGCCAGATCGACTGCTCGAAGATGTTGAAGCGTTGATCCGTGAGGGGGCATCGGTATTTGCGGCGGGCCTCGGTGTGCCGCGCGATGTGATTTCGCTCTGTCACGAACACAACGTGTTGGTGTTGTCGATGTGCGGCAAAGTTCGCCATGCGATTGCAGCCGTCGAAGCTGGCTGCGACATTGTTGTCGCGCAAGGCACTGAGGCTGGAGGTCACACGGGCCAGATCGCGACATTGCCGCTCGTTCCACAAATCGTTGACGCGGTTGGCGATCGTGTTCCGGTCGTAGCTGCCGGTGGCATCTTCGATGGTCGGGGCCTTGCTGCAGCATTGGCACTTGGAGCGGATGGAGTTTGGATAGGAACGCGCTTCATCGCTACTCACGAAGCACGCTCCGCTCCGGGTTACAAAGACGCGCTGCTTGCAACAATGGAGGATGGCACCGCTATAAGCCGGGCATTCACCGGCAAGACTTTGCGTGCTGTCGCGAACGACATGACGCGTCACTTCGAGGAGCACCCCGATGAGTTGAAGCCGTTCCCAGAACAATTGATGGCTTCGGTTGCCGGAGGGTGGATGCACCTTGGAGCTGACGAGAACACGGTCGGTGTTGATCCAAACCGCGAGTGCTATCCAGCGGGTCAGGGAGTTGGCGCAATCCACGAGTTGCTTCCTGCCGGTGACCTCGTGAGATCAATCGTCGAAGAGGCCGACCGCGCGTTAGATCACGCGCATAGCGCCCGCAGTTAGCGACGACCTCTTTTTAGTTGGTCGGTCTCTTCGGCCAAGTCGGCTTCGTACATTCTTAGTACGAGTTCTTCAAAGTTCACTTTCGGTTTCCACCCCAACTTGGCACGTGCCTTGGAAGAGTCACCGAGCAATAGATCGACTTCCGCTGGCCGGTCGAAACGTGAATCGTGGGTAACGAAGGATTCCCAGCTGTCGTATCCAGCGATACGAAACGCAACCTCGAGGAACTCTCGAATCGTGTGCGTTTCGCCAGTGGCGATGACGTAGTCATCGGGCGATTCCTGTTGCAGCATCATCCACATTGCTTCGACGTAGTCACCCGCAAACCCCCAATCGCGAGCGGAGTCAAGGTTGCCGAGGCTTATACCTTCCTGAAGCCCGAGCTTTATGCGCGCGAGTGAGTTCGTGATCTTGCGGGTAACAAACTCCAGTCCGCGGCGTTCGCTTTCGTGGTTGAACAAGATTCCACTGCTCGCGTGCAAGTCGTATGACTCGCGGTAGTTGACTATCGTGTCGTGGCCGAACACTTTCGCGACGCCATATGGTGAACGTGGGTGAAAGGGAGTCTTTTCGGTCTGGGGTGTTTCGCGAACCTTGCCGAACATCTCGGAAGACGAAGCCTGGTAAAAGCGCATTGGGTTGTTATCTGTACCGCCGACGATTCGCACCGCTTCCAACATCCGAAGCACGCCGAGTCCTGTGATCTCTGCGGTTAACTCGGCTTGTTTGAATGACAGTTGGACGAAACTAATTGCACCGAGGTTGTAGATCTCGTCCGGTTGCACTTGCTCAACAGCGGCTATGAGCGAAGGCAGGTCGCGCAGGTCGCCCTCAACGAGTTCAAGGCCAGGGTTTTCTTCCATGACCATGCGAGCCTTCGGGTTCGCTTGACCGTGGATGAGGCCGAACACTTGGTAGCCCTTACTTGCGAGGAGTTCGCTCAGATACCGTCCGTCTTGTCCGGTGATACCGGTGACTAGCGCGCGCTTCATTCAGCAACCTCTCGACTTGATTGCCGATCTCCTAGTTGAGACAGTCGGCGCGGCGATGACGTTAACCCTGTGCCCATGGTCCGCTTGGGTCTAGCAGCGCCAAGAACTCGGCGCACCTGGCTTCTTCGTCAGCTTCACCGATGACACCTGCAGCTTTTCGCAACGCGTCAACCGAACTAAGCATCCCGCGATTCGTTGGCTCCGCCCATCGAACGAATCCGCTACCACGCCAGCCGGCCTGGCGTAGTTGGTCGAGTCCACGGTGGTACCCGGTGCGGGCATATGCGTATGACTCAACCTCATCTTCGGCGATATCCGCGAGATCGGCCCAGCACGCGCAACTGCGCGGATAGTTGACGATGATCTTCGCGATAGCAGCACGCCGCGCCACGAAATCACCTAGTTGGCGAGCCGCGTCGAGGTCTACTTGTGCGGGGTCCAGCGGCATGACCGTCTCGGGCGGTCCCTTGCGGTGGAGGTGCATAGGTTGGTCGGCCACGATCCCGACGTTAGGCGTTGGTGGAGTCAACGGCAGGGTTGTGATCCAACTCTCGATCAATCGGGTGCCTTGGAGGGGCCGTGTGGTTGGCCGGTACGCTCTGCACCCGTGAGCAAGGATCCAGATGGCAAAACCAAAAAGGGTTCGCATCATTCCGTCGCGGCCACACGTCTTGTGTTGGTTCGACACGCTGTAACCGCCCAGACCGGTCCCGTTCTATCGGGGCGCTCTCCTGGGATTGATCTTTCGGAGGACGGTATTGCGCAGGCCGTGGTTGTTGGCGCGCGGCTCGCGAATGCGCAGATCGCTGCCGTGTACTCCAGTCCCATCGAACGGACCCTGCAGACAGCGCGTCACATTGCTGGCCACCACGGACTCGAAGTGCGCGTGCTCGATGGAGTACTTGAGGCCGACTATGGCGAGTGGACAGGGAAGAAAATCGTCGATCTCGTCAAGTCAGATGTTTGGAAAACGGTGCAGGTTGCGCCATCACGGGCGCGGTTCCCCGGCGGCGAAACATTGGCGGGCATGCAGGCGCGGATGGTCGCGGCGTTGGAAGATGTTGTGTCGCAACACGCGGGGGAGACGATCATTGTTGTTTCGCATGCTGATCCGATCAAGGCCGCCGTCGCGCATTTCACGGGAACTCACCTAGACCTTTTCCAGCGGATCATGATTTCGCCAGCATCGGTGACCGTGTTTGAACTTGGTAAGTTCGGCGCGGTACTCGTGACGTGTAATTCGATTAGTGATCTCGCGGAGATTCTGCCAGCGAAAACAGCGAAGGCCGAGTGATGGGGCATCCAATCCATTTTGACAGTGTTGATGCCTTAGGCGCTGGCGCGCTTGGTGATCCGGGGAGTCGTGTTTTTTACATACAGGCTCAGCAACTTGGTGAGCGGCTCACGGTTGTAGTCGAGAAGCAACAAGTGGCCTTGCTTGCGCAACAGGTCACCGATTTTCTAGACCGCATCGCGGAGGATTATCCAGAGGAGACGATGGGCGATTTCGGTATTGGTCCGGACGGCGGTATCGCCGAGCCCGCGGTCCCGTTATTTCGCGCGCGCATGATCGGACTTGGATTCGAGCCCGATCGCGGCATGGTGCTTATTGAATTGCGCGAGCGCGGCGATGATGAAGACGAAGATGGCAGCGACTCAACCGAAGAAGGTTTCGTAGCGCGTATTTTCGCCAGTCGGGAGCAAGTGCGAGCGATGGCAGCTTGTGGTGTTGAGGCGGTTGCAGGTGGTCGCCCACCTTGTCCGCTCTGCACATTCCCGATGGATCTCGAGGGTCACATCTGTCCCCGGTGGAACTAACTCCGAAGATAATCGAGCGCGTCTTGCGCGATGGCGAGTTGGAACTACTTGGCCGCATGGCGTGGTCATCTAACGCGACATTTCTCGTGACGGCCTCGCTAGACGGTATTGATGTATCGGCTGTCTACAAGCCTCGCCGGGGTGAGCGCCCGCTCTGGGATTTTGCTGACGGAACTTTGTGCGAACGCGAGGTGGCGACGTACGAGTTGTCCGAAGTACTCGGATGGGGATTGATTCCGACAACCGTGTTGCGCGACGGACCGTACGGCGTAGGGATGGTACAACGCTTCGTCGATCATGATCCCGAGGAGCATTACTTCACTCTGTTGGAAACCCACGCAGATGTGATGAGGCAATTCGCCATATTCGATGTGTTGGCTAACAACGCGGATCGGAAAGGTGGACATTGCTTGTTAGAGCGTGGGACAGACGATATTTGGGGTATCGATCATGGGCTTACGTTTCATGAAGAGTCGAAGTTGCGAACTGTCATCTGGGATTTCGCGGGAGAAGAAGTTGCAGATGCAATGTGTGCAGATGTCGAAGCGCTGGTCACCGATTTGGATGGGCCACGTTGTTCCGAGTTAAGAGGGTTGCTCGCGCCGAATGAGATTGAAGCTCTGTATGCGCGATCCATTGGACTAATGCGGATGCCGTCGCTACCGATACCAAATGAGGGATACAAGTCCGTCCCGTGGCCACTCATCTAACCCCCGCCATATTTCAGCGCTGAAACGGGGCACCCTGGTGCTCAATACGCGTGTTGAAACAGATTTCGCGCGTCGATTTTCGCGCGTCGACCGGGCTAGGTAGTTAAAAGTCGCGGCGCGTCGACGGCGAACTCGGGCCAACGTTTGCGTGACTTCGCAGCCAACTTGTGCATCAGTGCGATTGCTCCCGGGTCATCGTCTCCGGGGCGCACCTCTATCCACCCGGCATCTTGAAGACCCGCCATGATCTCCCTACCGATCTCCGTGCGCACGATCGTAAGAGTCCAGTCGTTGAATGCGCCGATGCCGCCCGTTGATATGTCGGCATGCTCTGCCGCAAAGTCAGGACAAAGCTTGCAGCCCTCGCGTGTCCAGGCATGACATTCCTTTAGCGGCACTTCGTGGTAGTCGCCGTTATGCATCCAAATCTGGAACACGCCTTTGATATTCATTTTGCGCATGTCAGCGCGCTTTAGTCCGTACTTGGCTTCGAATAACTCTTCGAAGATCGCGTCGTCGAAGGTCTTTGAACACAAAAGGCCGATTGACAGCGTAAGGCGACGAGCGACTTTCCCGGCCTTGCGCTGTTTCATAACTGGCGGGATAGATGACTGACAACTCATACCGACCAGCGCTATGCGTTCCGCTCCGCTCTCGATTGCTTCCGTGTAGGCGAGCGTGTTGGCCGAGTAGGTATACCGACTACCTGCCGAGGCGATGATGTCTTCCTTGTTGCGCGCAACGCCCGGTATCGCTTTCCAGGTGGATCCGTCACCTTCGAGGTAACTCACGAGAGCGGCATCGATGATGTCGTTCTCGAGACAGTAGAGAAGGATCGCTGAAACAAGTCCACCGTCTTGGCCGACTTCGTGCAGCACGGGATCGGTCGCGCGTGCGAGCACGACGTCTTTGTATATTCCCGACACTTCCTCTGCTTGGCGAGCGCGTCCGAACAGAAACTCGTCGATCTCTGGTTCCCAAGCGCGAAAGCGTGGACACGCGCGCGTGCAACTTGTGCATGACTTGTCACCGTGCGAGCAGTCGCCGGGCCCACCGAAGTCTTCAGTCTGGAGTGGCTTGTAAACGCCGTTCAAGTCGTCGTACCCGAGAACGTCGTGAGGGCAAGCGATTACGCATCCCGCGCAGCCAGTGCAGAGGCCGCTTGTGACTACCTCGTCGTAGAGGTGTTTCCAGGAAAGTTTCTCGGGAGGCATCTTGTGAGTCTGCCACGACCCCCAAGGGCGATCTCGGAACGTTCGAGGCCCTATAAGGGCCCGAAACGTGCCGAGATCGCCCTGGAGATGGGAATGTCAGACCCTGAGTAGCCGTTCTACTGCTCGGATTGCTTCGCCGATCTTGTCTTCGCCCTCGCCGCGAGCTTCTGCCTCACGCACGCAATGTCGTAGATGCTCATCGAGCAGTCCGAGTCCTACGCCCTGCAATGCCTTGGAGACCGAAGCGATCTGAGTGAGGACATCTATGCAGTACTTGTCTTCCTCGATCATGCGTGAGAGACCTCGTACCTGGCCTTCGATTCGGGACAATCGGCGCTGGTAGTCGTCTTTGTGCATCGTGTAGCCGCGCACTGGAACCTCCTGGTGGGCCGTCGGTCGCCCAGTTGACTAAATATAGGGTACAGGGGTATCCTATATCGCCGAGGACCGAGGAGGCAAGACATGTCACCGAATCAGCAACCTGGCATCAATCCAACCGAACCAGCGACTCGCGTTGACTTGCCGATCGAGGGCATGACCTGCGCGGCGTGCGCGGCTCGAATCGAGCGTGGCCTTGTGCAACTCGATGGTGTTAGAGAGTGCAACGTCAATTTCGCGACATCTATCGCGACGGTTAGTTACGACATCGCGACGTCCACTCCCGCGGCGATGCGCGAAGTTGTCACACAACTTGGATACCACAGTCCGGAACCGAGCGACGGTCCAGCCCAAGGCGACATCCATGTGCCCAACGACTCGAGTGCGATCGATGTGTTGCGCCGCTTCAAATTCGCTGCCGTCCTAACCGTTCCATTGTTATTGATCTCGATGGTTCCGCGGTTCATGTTTACCGGTTGGCAGTGGGTGGCGTTCGCCCTTGCGACCCCTGTGATCTTCTGGGCCGGGTGGCCGTACCACCGCGCAGCACTTGTAAATCTTCGGCACCGAGCAGTCACGATGGACACTCTGGTTTCACTTGGCACGACAGCGGCTTGGGCTTGGTCTGTGGTTGCTCTCCTGTTCTTTGGTGCAGCCGACTCGGGTATGAACTCGATGGAAGGGATGGGTGGCGGCGAGACCGACGTGTACTTCGAAGTCGGGGCAGTCGTGATGACGTTGCTGCTTCTCGGCAAATATTTTGAGCTGCGAGCACGCGGCAGGTCTAGCGAGGCGTTACGAGCGCTACTTGACATGGCGCCGAAAATCGCGCGCCTTGAAAATGGTGATGAGGTACCCGTAGCGAGTCTTGTGGTCGGTGACCGGTTCGTCGTGCGCCCAGGCGAAAAGGTGGCGACTGATGGTCGGGTTGTCGACGGTGCGAGTTCGCTCGACTTGTCGATGCTGACCGGCGAGTCGGTACCGGTAGATGTTCTCGTTGGCCAAGAAGTTTTTGGAGCATCGCTGAATACCACAGGAAGACTTGTAGTTGAAGCAACGCGTCTGGGATCCGAAAGCGCGCTTGCGCAGATTGCGCGGCTGGTCGCGGAGGCACAGGGTTCGAAGGCTCCCGTGCAACGGCTTGCCGATCGGGTGTCTGCGGTGTTCGTTCCGATCGTGTTGGTGATCGCAGTCGTGACACTGGCTGGATGGATGGCGACGGGACATTCCGCGTCGCAAGCGTTCACCGCGGCCGTCGCTGTACTCATTGTTGCTTGCCCATGCGCGCTCGGTCTTGCTACGCCGACAGCCATCATGGTTGGCACGGGTCGGGGCGCACAGTTGGGAATCGTCATCAAAGGTGGCGAAGTGCTCGAGGCCACTAAGCGCATCGATATAGCCGTGCTCGATAAGACCGGAACGATCACGGAAGGACGCATGGAACTAGTCGACTTCGTGGTAGCCAACGGTGAGGACGAGGCAAGGGTGATGACGCTCGCTGCAACCGTCGAGGACGCATCTGAACATCCCATTGCGCGCGCCATCGCTAACGGCGCGCGCAGTAATGGACTTCAGCTAGGAACAGCAACGCAGTTCGAGAACACACCGGGCCGCGGCGCTAGCGCTGTGGTCGATGGTGTTCATGTGTTGGTTGGGCGGAGTGCATGGACCGGTGAAACGGCACCCGAATTGCTCAAAGCAGAGACCGTTGCATCCGAACTCGGTCGTACAACGGTGTTTGTCGGTTGGGACGGTAAGACGCGTGCAGCTTTTGTAGTTGCAGACACGGTCAAGCCGACATCGGTTGCAGCGATCTCGGCACTTCATCAACTGGGTATTCGGACGGTGATGATCACGGGAGATCGAAAGACGACAGCGCAGGCAATCGCACGAGCGGTTGGAGTCGATGAGGTAATCGCCGACGCTATGCCCGAAGAAAAGGTTGCTGCCGTGCAGCGATTACAAGCCGATGGTCACGAGGTAGCGGTCGTAGGAGATGGTGTGAACGATGCACCCGCACTAGCGCAAGCAGATCTCGGCATATCGATCGGCACCGGTACCGACGTCGCGATCGAGGCGAGTGACGTGACGCTGGTGAGTGGCAACCTTCAAGGAGCAGCCGATGCAATCGCACTGTCGCGTCGCACACTCGCCACAATCAAGGGAAACCTCTTTTGGGCGTTCGCATACAACGTGGCAGCGATTCCGCTTGCGGCTTTCGGATTGCTGAACCCGATGATCGCAGCAGCAGCCATGGGTTTCTCAAGTGTGTTCGTGGTGAGCAATTCATTACGGCTACGTCGCTTTCAAGGCGCCCGCTCTACTTAGCCGCGAGCCAGGCTGTGAGAAGTGCCGCTTGCGCTACGGCGTTCTCTTCGAGACCCCCCAATATCGAGCGTTCCACGCGTCCACCTACGAGCAGTATTTTTACCTTCAAACTCCCGCTGATCGTTCGAATCGTTTGTCCGCCGTCCGCCGTCATCTCTGCGTCGAAATGCGCACTCAAAAGGTCTTGGTAGTGATCGGGCAGGATCTCGCATGTTGTGCGGTGCGATGCCAGGTCGCACGTTGAGTCCTCCACCCAAGTGAGAAGTTTGGGATCGACGACCTTTGTAACGGCGCCGGAGAGATCCGCTTGAAAGAGGTAGCGCACCTGCTGATGCACGACATCGCCGTCGCGCTCCTGGTTGATTACTTCGGCAGATCCAAGTTTGGGGAGTTCTGCCATGCGGACGAGGAAGGCCGGATCAACCAAGGCTGCTTCGACGGCATCCAAGTCGCCGTCAATCTTTTGCACAATTTGAAAGTCCACAAGTTCTCCTGGTCGTCCGGTTTGCATGGAGTCTCGCGTAGCCTGAGGCTCTTCATGAAGATCACCGAGATACTCGCTCGCGGCCCGAGCTACAGCTTCGAGTTTTTTCCGCCGCGTACGCCGGCAGCCGAAGAGGCGATGGCCACAGCACTTGCAGAGTTGGAACCCCTGCAGCCGTCGTACGTCTCTGTCACGTACGGGGCTGGTGGGTCTACGCGAGAGAAGACCCATTCGATCGTCACCGGAATCTTGCGAGATACGTCGATCACGCCAATGGCCCATCTGACATGTGTTGGGCATGCGCGCCAGGAACTGCACGACATTGTTGTTCGCTACCGCGATGCCGGCATCGAGAACATCCTTGCCCTAGGTGGCGACGCGCCGAAAGACCTTGATCTCCCGGCGAGCGAGTTGGAATACGCGATCGAATTGGTGCGACTGATACGTGAGGTCGGCGACTTCTCGGTCGGAGTGGCAGCACATCCCGAACCCCACCCGCGTTCGCAGAGCATTGAAGCGGACCGCGCTCACACGGCAGAGAAACTTTCCGAAGCGGACTTCGCGATCACACAGTTTTTCTTCGATGCCGCGCACTACTTCGATCTCGTAGAAAGCCTGCGCGCTACTGGTGTGAACCGACCGGTAATTGCTGGGATCATGCCCGCAACGGCGATCGGCAGCATCAAACGGATGTCCGAGTTGCAAGGTTCGGAGTTCCCTGCATCGTTGGCGAAGAAGTTGTATGCAGTCGATGAGGATCCGGAAGCGGTGTTCGCTGTCGGTGTCGAAGAAGCGACGCGGTTGTGTCAGGAATTAATCGATGGCGGCGTTCCGGGCCTGCATTTCTACACAATGAACAGGTCCAGAGCGACGCGGATGATCTACGAAAACCTCGGCCTAGCCCCGGCCTAACCCCAATCCTGTTTCAGCGCTGAAATGGGGCACCAGGGTGCGCATTTCGCGTGTCGAAACGCGTAGCTCCTCGGTCGCGACACGCGCCGAACCGCCCCTTGGGGCGGCCGGCGGTGAGCGGAGGGGGTGGGATTTGAACCCACGGTGACTTGCGCCACAATGGTTTTCGAGACCATCCGATTCGGCCGCTCTCGCACCCCTCCTCGGTGAAGTAACTCAGGGAGTTGCTTCCGTGTACCGATCGGTACGTATCCGAGTCTACCGATCGAGTCTCATGCTCTACGGGCTGCAAAAAACTTGCGGAGCAATGCAGCCGAGTCGTCCGACCTCACTCCGTCGATCACTTTGCACTCATGGTTGAGTCGTGGATCAACTGCGAGGTTGTAAAGGCTACCTACCGCTCCGGCCTTCGGGTCAGTTGCTCCAAAAACAATCGTGTCGATGCGCGCGTTGAGTGCAGCACCTATACACATCGGGCAAGGCTCGAGCGTTACGATCAACGCGCAACCGTCGAGGCGCCAGTTACCTAACGCAGTCGCAGCGTCGCGCAGCGCGAGCACCTCGGCGTGAGCAGTTGGATCATTCGTGAGCTCGCGTTCGTTGTGGCGCCGCGCCAGAACTTCGCCAGAGTCGATCCGCGCTACCACCGCTCCGACAGGTACATCGCCATGCGAAACAGCGAACCGGGCCTCTTCGAGAGCGATGCCCATTAGGTGATCAAGTCCCTCCACGCCGGGCAGCGTAGAGGGACCCAACCACTTACTTACTGACCGAGTCCTTGCCACATCCCCAGTACTCGATAACTCCAACTTTCTGGGAAGCCTTAGGTGGCACCCAGGTTCCGTTCATGTGCCATTCGTATGTCGCTCCGACAGCGCACACACCCCAGTACCCAAACTCCCCGGTTGCACGGTCGCCAGCCGCATTGAGAACCGTTGCCCCGCTGACTCCGATGTACGAATCAGCTGCCTTAGCGAATGCGCTCCACAACTTGGGCCCGATCGCCGAAGTTCCAGCGGCCTGCTGGGCCTTGATGATGAGCATCATTGCGTCGTACGCGCCGAGTGGTAGTGGATCTTCAATTTTGTCGTAAGGGTTCAATGCCTTATCGAGAGCTTTGGACGGTGCCTTACTTTCGCGACCAAGCGTCGGAAGCGGGCTATCGAATCCAGCCGCTTGTTTGACAAGAAAAGCATCCGCGCCTGCGTTCGAGATTAGTGCCGCACTTTGTGCGGACCCGTCGCCACCAAACCACGGAATTCCATCAAATACCTTCAACTTGGCTGCTTCTGTAGCTATCGAGGCAACTTCATCGAACCCTGCGAGGTAGAGCACCACGCGGGTCTCACCGCCAGCGGCTTTCGCCTTTGCACGGGCACCATCGATGGCCGCGCCGATCAACGTTGCGACCGGTGCGAAGTTGGTGGTGTCTGGTGCATAGGAAGGACCGGGAATTACGACCCCACCATTTGCGGTGACATCGCCCGTCACTGTTGTTGCGAGTCCGTTGTTTCCTGCATCGTCGCGATGTGCAACGACTGCGTACGTCTTGATGCCGGCGGGGCTAGTTATTAGGTCCGCTGCCGCCTTGCCTTCTACAACATCAGTAGGCAACATGCGGAAGAGAGCGTCGTTGTCGTAAGCGATTGACGATGCGGTACTTCCCTGGCTCACAATGATCGCACCGGCCGCGTCTGCTGCCGGAAGGATTTCGCGCGCCTCGGAACTTGACTGCGGTCCAACGAACGAGTGGATGCCTTCGCCAATTAAGCGCTGCATCTCTGAGAGCGCCGTCGCAGGAACACCGCCGGTGTCGACGACCGTGAGTTCCACGGTGACTCCGTCGGCCTTAGCGTCTGTGACGCCAGCCTCAAGAGCGGCCTTGCTCGCGGTGCCGAGGGTCTTGCCGGAGCCGGTCAAGTCGAGCAGTGCTCCCACCTTGATTGGCTTGCTCGTGGAGTCACTTCCAGAGTCGCTGCTAGAGCAGCCAGCGAGGCCAAGAGCGGTGATAACAACTGCGGTGATGATCAACTTGCGCACAGGTTTCCTCCGTATATGAATGTCGGGTATCGGGGACAATAGGTCAACAGAGCCGAGATAGTCAGTTTTCGATAAGGCGCAGCGAGAACGTACTTTCCACGTTCGCACCAATGGCCGCTGTACGCGAGCCGATGAAGGTTCCCGTGCCGCCTGTAACCGTGGCGTACTTTCCGGTGCCACCGATCACGCCCATAGTTGTGGTGAAGTTGGCGCCACCTTCTGCGGTTGCTTGGGATGTTCCAGCGAAGGTGGTTGCAAGTGTTGAGCCGTCAGCGAACATGAAGGTGACGAAGCCGAATGTGGGACCGCTACCACTCGTGTAGTTGACGTTCCCCAACATTTCGACAATAACTGCTTGGCCGTCAACGGTCGATGGTCCAACCAAGCGGTTCTGGCCGTAAGTGTGCTCGCCTTCCGGTCCAACGGAGTAGGTGGTCCTGCCAGTAGACGCAATCGTCGACTTGATCGTGATTGGAGTACCTGGCGCGCCCTTGCCAACGGGGGTCGCCGAAGGAGCCCCGTCGGTTAGCAACGTAGTCAGGACGATGACGACGGGACGCTTGGTCTTGTTCTCAGAAAGATGCGCGAGACCAGCGTTTTCCACGATCGTGTCGCCTCTTCGCAACACAATCGTCTTGGGTCCAGCTATCTGAATAGCGTTCGTCGTGCCAGACCGCGTTAGCAGGGCCGTCCCGCTGATCAGCGTGTAACTCAGCGTGCCTGACCGCACCCGTGCTATCTGAGTTCCCTGGTGGTAGTGCTCCGGCAACTTCACGCCCCCCGGAATGGTCACGCGGGCTAATGCGAGGGTCTGCCCTGGCGCATTGGCTGGCTGGGACTCCCCAAGCGTTACGCGCGTGGCTTCCTTGGTTGAGGCGCCACCAGCTATGCCGGTTACGCCGAGGACCACGATTACACCTACAACAACCGCCGTGCGTGCCTTATTCGTCAACCTAGACATTCTGACTCCCGGATCATCTGCAATAGAACGAGGGCACTCTAGGCGCCCCGTCGGCGGAGGGAGTGGGATTCGAACCCACGGTGAGTTTCCCCACACACGCTTTCCAAGCGTGCCGATTCGGCCGCTCTCGCATCCCTCCAAGCAGAGACGCGTTTTGCGAGTCGCTGCAAGGAGTGGATCGTAGTTGGGCCACCATCGGATTCTGTGTGCCATCCAGCCGCTGCTACCGTTCGCACGCGGACCGTGCTAAGTGGGGAGTTCGTGGTGCCCTGTACCCCAAATCCACGTATGGGGGGCTGAATCCCTGTCTAAGGCCCGAGCCGTCATAGGAAAGGCGACTCGCGTTTGACGTCGAGGGCCGGGTCCTACGCAATGGGATCTCGTGAATCGAGTCAGGTCCGGAAGGAAGCAGCTCTCAGCGGGCAATCTTGTGTGCCGTAGGGTTGCCTGGTCTGAGCCGAATGCGAACGGCGCGTCCTAGGGCGTCGGGTCGAAGGCGGGTGCACGGTCCGCATTTAGTTACGAAGTCGACGTCCGTACTCGGCGGTAAGGTCCAACCTGTGACATACCAGTCCCTATATCGCAAGTACCGCCCGCAACGCTTTGCCGAACTCATCGGCCAAGACCACGTCACGACTTCGTTACGCAACGCAGTGAGCGAGGGACGCGTCGGGCATGCATATTTGTTATCGGGACCCCGCGGTACCGGCAAGACCACGACAGCGCGCATTCTCGCTAAAGCCGTTAACTGCCTCGACCTCGGTGTCGATGGAGAACCGTGTTGTGTGTGTGAAAACTGTGAGTCCATTACGCGCGGCACTTTCAGTGATCTGATCGAACTCGACGCCGCTTCTAACCGCGGTGTCGATGATGCTCGAGACCTTGTCGCGCGCATCAATCTTGGGCTCGGTGCGACTTCGAAACGCAAGGTGTATCTGCTCGACGAAGTTCACATGCTCACCAAAGAAGCATCGAACACGTTGCTCAAGACTCTTGAAGAACCACCCGCACATGTCGTGTTCATATTGGCAACCACTGAAACCGACAAAGTGCTGCCGACAGTCAGATCACGCACTCAGCACTTCGATTTCTCGCTGCTCTCTTCAGAGGACCTAGTAGCGACTCTTCAGAATGTGCTTACGAACGAAGGCGTCGAAGCTGCACCCGAAGCATTGGCGATAATTGCGCGCGCCGGTAAGGGCTCTGCGCGTGATGCATTGTCCGTGCTAGATCGTGTTCTTGCCCAATCGGATGGTTCGCTAACTGTCGAACATGTAGAGCGATCGCTCGGCGGTGCTCCGCTCGATGCGCGGCTCGCAGTGCTCGACGCGATAGGGGCCGAAGATCCTGCGGGGGCGCTAGTTGGAGCGGCAGCATTGCTCGACGCCGGTCATGAACCGAGGCGGGTTGCCGAAGACCTACTCCGAACATTGCGCGATGCATTCGTTCTGACGGCGGGGCGCGGGCGCGTCGTAGTGGATGCGCCAGACGATGAACTTGTACGCGTGCGCGCGGCTGGTGAGACGCTTGGCAATGCAGCGCTTGTCCGCTCGCTCGAGACACTTGGTCAAGCCGTCAATGACATGCGTTCCCGCGAAGCGATTGATCCGCGTCTCACGCTAGAAATTGTGTTGGTCCGCCTTGCGCGCCGCGATACGGGTGGGCCGTTGCAGGCACTTGCAGATCGCGTCGATCGCTTAGAGGCGAGGGGAGTTGTCTCGGCAGAGGCGACGCCTACGCCTGCTCCCGCAGCCGCCGCGCCATCACCAAGTGAAGCGACCGGCAAGAAGCGCGCGCTTGGCGCGTTTCGCAAGTCGAACGACGCCGACGTTGTGCCGCCGCCAGCACCCATCACAGAAGCGCCACCCAC
>CAMBEL010000036.1 GCA_945865605.1 Bifidobacterium breve | reverse complement strand
CGGATAATCGGGCGCTTCATTCATCGCGACGATCGACGCGATTTGGATTGGTTGGAAAGTTCCGTAGTCGAGATAACTCTTGAGGCGCGCAAGGGCGGCGACGACGTCGGGATTGCCGAGCATGAATCCAACACGCCATCCAGCCATAGAGAAACTCTTGGTGAGGCTATAGAGCTCGACTGATACTTCTTTGGCACCCGGCACCTCAAGCAACGATGGCGGGTCATAACCGTCGAACCCGAGATCGGCATATGCGAAGTCATGCACAAGCAACACCTGATGTTCTTGCGCGAACTCGACCATCCGCGTCATGAACTCGAGGTCCACACAAGTTCCAGTTGGATTGTGAGGAAACGACATAACAACAACGCGGGGTCTGGGCCAGGCCTGCTCCCATGCCGCCGTGAGATTGGCAAAGAAGTCCTGTTCAGGCCCGAGCCGCACGTAGTGCACAGCTGCGCCAGCAAGGATTGGGCCCCAAATGTGGATCGGATACGAAGGGCTAGGAACGAGGGCGGTATCTCCGGGTCCAAGCAGGACCCACATGAGATGAGAGAATCCCTCCTTCGCCCCGATCGTCACACACACCTCGGTCTCAGGATCCAGTTTCACGCCAAACCTGCGCGCGTACAGATCCGTTGCTGCCAAGCGCAACCGCGGGAGTCCGCGCGTCGCCGAGTATCGGTGGTTACGGGGATTGCGAGCCGCTTCAGCCAACTTTTCGACAGCGATTTGGGGCGACGCGATATCTGGGTTACCGAACCCCAAGTCGACTACGTCCTCCCCGGTCCGACGGCCTTCCATCTTGAGCGCATCGATCTCAGCGAAGGCATACGGAGGTAACGCGTGTATCCGTCGGAACTCCATGGGCAACGAGGGTAGCCGTCTCAGTAGCGAGCGAAGTCGTTATAGCGTAGCGAGCCGTGCGGATGCATCTCCAGAACGGGATGCCTTCACCTTCGTTACGGAACGCCGCAAGACCGTCGTGAACGTCCGGACCAGAATCGCGAGATCGAGTCCTACGGTCCAGTTCTCGACGTAGTACAGATCGAGCCGACGGTAAATGTCGAACTCTGACCTATCGCGAGCTTCAACCTGCCATAGGCCTGTGATGCCGGGCAGAACCCGATGGCGATCCAGAAGCTCAGGGTCAAACCCTTCGACTTCACAAGGCAATGCGGGTCGAGGGCCCACAAGGCTCATATCGCCCCGCACGACATTCCAAAGTTGAGGGATCTCATCCAAACTCGTTCGTTCCAGGAATCGGCCGACGTTGGTTCGGCGCGGATCGGAGTCAGTCTTGAACAGCGGACCCCCTCTTCGGCTATTCAGCGATATGACGTCCGGCAGAAAATCCTCTGCTCCTGTAATCATCGTGCGCAACTTCAAAATCGTGAATGGAACTCCGTCATGTCCAATGCGGTCCTGGCGGAAAAATACTGGACCGCGGTCCGATATCTTCACCAAAATTGCAGCCACAAGAAGCAACGGCGAAAGCAGTATCAATCCAACGAGGCTGGCAACAAGATCGATTATTCGTTTCACTACCATCTGGAATGGCGAGAACGCGACGGGTTCGATGTAATACAACGCCTCGTGGGCAATTGGAAGGGCTCTGAGCCTGCGGTGGCCGATGCCCCGTAGACCACTAGAAATCTGAACGTGGACACCGCGACCGGCTAGTTTACGAGCCAAGTCGTTGAGGTCATCGCTACCAAGGTCACTCGCCGCAAGTAGCGCTCCATTGGATCCGGCATCGACCAGCAATTCGGACGCGCTCTCTAATTCTCCGAGCCACGCGACGCCGTTAGGCCAACTTTTAACTGTCTGGCGAGGTCCACAAACGCCGACGACCGTATATCCGGCCTCGGGATGCAGCGCCAACAGTTTGCAGAGCTCGAGACTCTCTGCTCCCCCACCGATGATGACTATGTCCCGACAGTAGGCACCAGCGGCTCGCCTACGCCCTAGCCAACCGGCAAATATTCCTCGTGAGGTCGCCAGCAAGGCGTACGCAAGAACGCACCCGATTGCAATCGGAAGAACACCTATCGGGAAATGAAGGCGTTCGGCGACGAGGAATAGGGCGATTCCCGTCAACACGACAACTCGCCCAAGAATCGCCAACTCGACGGTCCGCACGCTTGAGACTCTCGCTAGGTAAAGGCCATGAGTGGCGATCAGAATTAATGCGAACGTCACCGCGAAAGTTAAGGCACCAATCCCGCGCACTACGTCAGCACTCGATGCACCTAGCGGCCACCCGTAAGCAATTGCAACCATGATGAAGGCCACGGAAACCCCTAACGCATCAAACGCGCCGAGCAGGGTTTTTAGATTCTTACTAGCAAATAGACCTTTGCTTGCAGCATCAGTCGATGCACGCGATGACTCGCTGTTGGAACGACCGTCTTGAAACGTCAATGCCTCTACCTCTGGCGCTTCGCCGTACTCCGCAACGCGGCGCTCCAATTCGGTGCCCTCTGACAAAGTTCTACTGGGACCATTCATAAGAGTCACGCCCGTTCGCCTTGATGTTTCGAAGACAACATTAGGCAAGTTTCCGGCATCGGACAAATCCGACACGCGGGAGAGGTCAGCCTTCCCGTTACAGACATACAGGCATTATTCCAAGCGCCTGGCGCTTGGAATAGGGCCGAACGCACTAATTCGCTCGCTGCCATTGTTTCTCTATTGCGGCTGGCTTGCTCCGACGACCCACATCGAAAAGAACTGCGAACCGCCCCCATAGGCATGACCTAGTGCAAGCCCGGTGTGCAATGGCACCTGGTAATCGCCCGCCCTTCCGCGAACCTGTTGCGCCGCTTCCCCAAACCGAATCATCCCGGACGCACCAATCGGGTTCGACGAGAGCACGCCGCCCGATGGATTCCAGGGGATGTCGCCATCCATCGCCGTTGCGCCTTGCTCCGTAAGTTTCCAGCCGTCTCCCTCGGCGCAGAACCCGAGGTTCTCCAACCACATCGGCTCGTACCATGAGAATGGCACGTACACCTCGGCGCAGTCGAAGTCCTTGCGCGGATCCTTGATGCCCGCTTGCGCGTACACGTCAGCGGCGCATTTGCGACCCGCCAGTGGATTCACTTGGTCGCGACCCGCGAACATCGTGGGCTCCGATCGCATCGCTGTGCCATGTATCCAAGCAACGGGACCCGTCGCGTTTTTCGCCACCTGCTCGCTACCGATCACCAATGCCATCGCGCCATCAGAACTCGGACACACGTCTAGGTAACGCAGCGGTTCCCACAGCAGGAACGATTCCGCGACAGTCGCTAGATCAATGTCGGGTAGGTGCAGGTGAGCCTTCGGGTTGTGCAGAGCATTTAAGCGATCCTTGACCGCCACCAAATGCCCAATATGTGTTGGCGCACCAGATCTGCGGATGTATGCACGGATCAGTGGGGCGAAGTAACCACCGGCTCCCGCGACCAACGGCGAGGAGAACGGCATTTCAACCGTTAGACCCCAAGTTGCATTAGATTCGGATTGCTTCTCAAAGGCAACTGTTAGAACGCGTTCATGGATGCCAGCCATTACGAGCTTTGCTGCGACGATTGCCGTCGATCCGCCAACGCTTCCCGCGGTGTGGACACGCAACATCGGCTTGCCTACAGCACCGAGCGCATCGGCCAAATAAAGCTCCGGCATCACGACGCCCTCGAACATGTCTGGCGCTTTGCCTATTACGACTGCATCTATGTCTGCCCAGTCCATGTTCGCATCGACCAACGCTTCTTCGGCGGCCTCGCGCACGAGACCGGCAATCGATACGTCATGGCGTGCAACTACATGCCGTGTCTGTCCAACCCCGATGACCGCAGTGCGTAGCGCGCTCATTGATCCCCCTCTAGAACGCATACCAAGTTCTGTTGCAAGCACGGCCCTTGCGATGCATGCGCAACTCCACGATTCGCGGATCCAGACCGAATGCGGGCTGCGACCTCACCGATTCGGATCAAACCAGTGGCCATGACTGGGTTAGCCCCTAGCGGTCCACCGGAAGGATTGACAACAACCGCGTCATCGAGGCCGAGCGCCTCTTTAAGAATCAGCTCCTCGTGCGAAAACTGAGCGTGTATTTCAGCGACATCTACGGGTCCGTTGGAGACGCCAGCACCCTGCGCGGCGAGTTTGGTGGACGCGCTTGTTGCAAGGTCACGCAGACCTAGCCCTTGAGCATCCACTCTGTGATCAATCCCCCGAATATAGGCAGGCCGTTCGCAACGTGCATCCGCGATTTCCCTTGTTGCGATAATGATCGCTGCCGATCCATCGGTGATTGGTGCGATGTCGGAATCACGCAGTGGAGTGTGGGTTACGGGCCGCGCTAACAGTTCTTGGGCGGTCGCGTCTTCGACGCGAACTGCATATGGATTGTCGACCGCCGCACGACGGCTTCGCGCCGCAATCGCGCATAGGTCGCTCTCCGTGTAGTCGGTCGCAGCGAGAAACGCGCTGGCTTGAAGTGCCGCCATGTCAACCATTGACGGCCATAGTGGAGCGACTACGTAGGGGTCGGCTTGCAATCCCATAATCTCGTGGAGGTCACCGAGCGACGACTTTCCAAACCCATAGATGAGCGCGCTATCTACATCGCCGGTCTGAATCGCTACCCAGGCTTCGTACAACGCCCAAGCCGCGTCCATCTCGACGTGGCTTTCCTTGACGGGCGGCCATGCGCCAGCGGCATCAAGGCCCGAAACGAATGTGAACGGCCCGCCAGAGAGATAGTCACAACTCCCAGAAATCGTGAAGCCAATCTCGTGACGTTCCATACCGGCATCAGCCAGCGCGCCCTGTACGGCGGGAATGATCAATTCGACTTCATTATGTTCACGGTCTTCGAGCGCTGTTAGTTGCGCGAAACCGACTACTGCTACTTCTCGGATGCCACTTCCCATTACGCGTACGCCTTGTAGTCGTCGTACGGCGCATCCGGCTCACCGGTCGGCTCAAACCACTTGATGCTGCGCGCATCGGGCCCGGGATCGTCTGCCCACACAGCGCGCACTCGGACTCCCATTCGAACTTCGTCTGCAGGTAATCCCTGCACTAGCCCGAACCACGCGGTGTGCGCTCCGTCTAGCAATATCTGCGCGCATACGTATGGAATCTCAGGTGAATTCTCTGAAAGACCTGGGATGTTGACAACGCAGTAGGTCGTAACGGTTCCTACTTGGCCTACTTCGACTTCTATCTCCGTTGGCGCACCCGTAGTTGGGTCCGTTCCGCGCGGCGGAACGTATACATCGTCTGAGCCCTTTGCTCGCTGTCCAACGATGCGCTTCTCGGAGAGGGCACGAAGATACTTACTGGCAGCTACGCCAGCATTGATGTCGTACGCGAGCGAGATGGGCGTGACGATTCCGGTCACCGGCTCCGTCGAAACGTCTTCGTTTGTATTCGGCGGAGCCGGTACAGGAGTTTCTCCGTCAGCGAGTGGAACCCATGCCTCTAAGTCGGTCACGTATCCGCGCCTCGCAGGCGCCCAGCGCGGCGCCACCCTCATACCGATAGACATCGCGTCCGGACTTCCGGCATCGACGACGTGGAGCATCGCTGTGTCGGAACCATCGGGACGGACCAACGCGAAGGCAAACGGATGTGTGAGGTGGTGCTTTCCGGGGCGGGGTTGGTTCACCCACGTGAATGCTGTGACGGTTCCCGCTGGGCCCACCGGTACGTAATCTTCGAGTGTCGCAGCAGTGACTGGGTCATACCCCGTAGGCGGCACCAACACGCGGCCATCACTACCGGTCACGCCGACAATGTGCCCATCGCGCAGTCCGGACAAGTAACGCCCAACCGCTGGTCCCACCGACCTCGTGTAACCGCCTGGGTACTCAAGAATGTGATGTTGCATTAGTGGGGCGGTCACGGTTTCTCCTTACCTACTAAATAGCGGTTTCGCGGTCGGCCCAATACGGGTCACGCAACTTACGTTTTAGGAGCTTGCCCGTCGGCTCCCGCGGCAGTTCCGGATTGAAGTCAATCGTCCGAGGCCACTTGAACTTGGCAAGGCGCGGCTGAAGGTGGGCCATGATTGAGGCACGTAACGCTTCGAGCGACTCCTCGTCCGAGCCCACCGATTCCATCGGTTGCACTACCGCCTTGATCTGTTCGCCCATGTCTGGATCAGGAATACCAAACACCGCGGCATCGGCAACCTGCGGGTGCGCCAGCAATTCGCCCTCGATCTCTGCAGGGTAAATGTTCACGCCGCCGGCAATAATCATGTCGGACTTGCGATCGCATAAGAACAGGTAGCCCTCGTCGTTGAGGTAGCCAACGTCACCGACCGTGAAGAACCCCTCGGCATCGTGCGTGTCATCTGTCTTTGCGCTATCGCCCTTGTATTCAAAATCTCCTGAACTCATGCGCATCCAAACGGTTCCTGGTGTACCGGAAGGGCACCCCACTCCATCATCATCGAGAATCTTGAGCTCCGACATTGGCCAGACGGTTCCCACGGTTCCTGGATACTCGAGCCACTGCGCCGCGGTTGCCAATGTTCCGCCACCTTCTGTCGCGCCGTAGTACTCAATGATGGATTCGCCCCACCAGTCGATCATCTTGCGTTTCACATCTATAGGACATGGCGCCGCTGCATGGATAGCAAAACGCATTGACGATACGTCGTACTTGGAACGCACATCTTCTGGTAACGAGAGCATCCGATGAAACTGCGTTGGGACCATGTGTGTGTGCGTGCACCCGTAGTTCTCGATCAGCGCGAGGGTTTCTTCTGGATCCCACTTGTCCATGTAGACGACGACGTGGCCAGCATGTAAGGCATTGCCAGCGAACGTAGTGACTGCCGTGTGATAGTTCGGCGATGTCGACAGGTGGACATTGCCGTCGAGTGGTTGAATCCCGAAGAGGCCGAGAAACATCGCGAAGAGTTCTGCGGATAGCTCCGGATCTAAGCCAGTCAACTTCCGCTTTACACCCTTAGGTCGCCCCGTCGTCCCACTCGTGTAGTGCATCGCAGCACCAGCGGTACGGTCTTTCGGGAGTGTCGTCGGCTGGTTAGTTAAGAACAAGCCGAAGTCCGCGAAACCTGGAACCTCTCCCCACGCAAGGCGACCAGCGGCAGGCACATCGGCGTCGTCTGCTGCAAGCACTACGAGATCCGCGTATCGCTCGTTGGAGATGAACGCCTTTGCTTCCGAGTCGGCAAGGATGTATGCGATCTCTGGTGCGGATAACCGATAGTTGATAGGCACGTAATAGAGGCCGAGTTGAAGCGCAGCGAGGTAAACCACTGCCGGTTGCAATCCATTAGGCAGAACCGCTGCCACCGAGTCTCCGACTTCCAACCCGAGTTCGCGGAGACCGTGCGACACCTGGTTGCAAAGCGCAAGCACATCGCCCGCGGAGTGTTCGGTGCCATCGGGCTCGACGATTGCGAGTGCATCGGGGTCCTGTTGTGCGAAGTACCAGAATCCGCCTGCCATTACGCGTACTCGACGGGCAGGTGTTTGATGCCGTTGATCAAGGTGGACTGAAGATGCTCGACTTGGCCGGCTTGCCGCATGTCTGGGACTCGATCAAGCACTTCTTCGAACATGACCCTGATCTCCATCTTTGCGAGGCTCGCGCCCAAGCAATAGTGCGGCCCGCGCCCACCGAAAGCGATGTGTTCATTGGGCGAACGTCCAACGTCGAATACTTGCGCGTCGGGGAACACTTCTTCATCGCGGTTGGCCGCTCCGTACCAAACAGTGACCACGTCGCCTTCTGCAATTTGTTCGTTGCGGATCTCAGCATCGCTGATAGCAGTGCGACGGAAATACATAACAGGGCTGACGTATCGGAGCATTTCGTCTACCGCTGGGTCGAGGAGTCCGTCTACATCTTCCTTGAGGCGTTCGTACTGCTCAGGGTTTTCGAAAAGCGCGAGCATCCCGCCGCTAATCAGGTTACGGGTCGTTTCGTTGCCTGCCACTGACAGCAAGAGAACGAACACATTGAATTCGATGTCCGAAAGCTTCTCTCCATTTAGTTCTGCCGTCACGAGCGTGGTGACGATGTCATCGAGCGGACGCTCGCGCCGCGAGTCTGCGAGCGACTGCGCGTACATGTAGAGCTCCATCGAGGCTTCAAGCGCCGCTTCTGGGCCTCCGGCGCCGTACTCAGGATCGTTCGCTCCGATCAGTTTGTTAGACCATTCGAAAAGTTTGTGGCGGTCTTCATATGGCACACCTAGTAACTGTGCAATCACCACTAAGGGCAACTCGGCAGCAAAGTTCGGAACAAAATCAACGATGCCATCGAGTTGCATCGCAGCATCGACGATTGTGCGTGCCGCTTCGCGGATGTGTGGTTCCATGCCTCGAATAACTTTGGGAGTGAACCCACGGGCAACCAGGTTGCGCAGACGCGTGTGTTGTGGTGGGTCTTGGTTAAGCATCATCAGATCCGTGCCTTCGCCCTGATCTTCTAGTAGCGCGCCACCCAACGAGGACGAGTAGGTCTTGACATCGCGTTCAATCGCGATGACGTCAGAATATTTGGTGCATACCCAGAACCCCGGCGCGAACTTCTCGGACGCGTGCCAGTAGGCCGGTGCCTCGTTTCGCAGCCAGGTATAAAACTCGTGCGGAGGACCGTTCGTATATGTGGTCGGGTCGTCGAGCGCGACGTTCGTCGGTTGCATGGAGTCAGCCTTCGTCATCAAGGTGCTTAGGCGCAACACGGGCGACCGGGCACCACTTCGTAAACAGAAATAGAACGCGTTCTATGTTTGGCTTAGGGTAGTACATCGCCGCCGTACAATGACGGCCGCGAACGCTCGCCCCAAGGAGGTACCGGTGCCAGAGATCCTGCCGATGACCACTCAACATTGCACCGTAGAACGTGACGGCGACGTAGTCATCTTCACAATGAATAGGCCTGAGGCGCGCAACGCGTTGAGCCCGGACATGCTCGTGGGTTTAGCCGACGGTTTCTCGTATGTGGATGACACGCCGGAGATTCGATGCGCGATCCTCACGGGCGCAGGAGGGCACTTCTCTTCTGGCGCGGACCTCAAGGCGATGAGCAAGCCGAGCGACTCTGAGCATGTACGCAACCGTATGGCCGAAGAACCAAATCTGCATTGGAAGGCGCTGCTCCGCGACTACCGCTTGTCGAAGCCTCTGATCGCTGCCGTTGAGGGGTACGCGGTCGCCGGAGGCACCGAGATGCTCCAAGGAACCGACATCCGAATCGCCGCAGAGGGCGCAACGTTCGGGGTCTGGGAAGCCAAGCGCGGTCTGTTCCCGCTCGGTGGCTCCGCAGTACGGCTGCCGCGTCAGATCCCGTACACAATCGCGATGGACATACTGCTTAGCGCGCGTCCGGTTACCGCTGCCGAAGCGAAGGAGATCGGACTGATAGGACGCGTAGTTCCGGATGGGACTGCACTCGACGCGGCGTGCGAGGTGGCGGCCCAGGTCAGCGCGTGCGGTCCCCTATCGACTCAGGCGATCTTGCGTACCTGGCGCGCAACCGAACATCTCTCAGAAGAAGAAGCGATGCCCATTCAGGACACCATCGGCTGGGAAGTATTCGCGTCCGAGGATGCCCAAGAGGGTCCTCGTGCGTTCGCCGAGAAGCGACCACCCGTGTTCAAAGGTAAGTAGGTCAGTCGCCCACAAGGTCGGCGACTCTTTGCATCGCTGTACCGGCTTCATCTACTAGGTCGAAGATCACATCGCGCACGGGTCGCACGTTGTTCATCATGCCGACGACTTGACCGACCGCCATGCCAGTCAATTCGCGATTCTCGGCGCGGCCGATGCGCGTGTACGCGTCTGCAACGAGCATGAACTGCAATGGCATTTCCAAATAACCCGGTGAGTCTTCGCGTTCGAATGCTTCGGTCCATTCCGTACGCAACTGACGCGCTGGCTTGCCGGTAAGTACGCGTGACCTGACGGTGTCGCGCGACCCCGCTTCAAGCAAACGTTCGACAATCAACGGCGACATATCGCTTTCGGCGACGGTGAGCCAAATAGAACCAGTCCAAACTCCCTGACACCCCATCGCTAACGCAGCTGCGATCTGACTGCCGTGTCCAATGCCACCTGCCGCAAGTACCGGGACATCGGGGCCCATGGCCTCGACAATTTCCGGCCAGAGCACTACTGAGGAGACCTCGCCTGTATGACCGCCGGCTTCGGTGCCTTGAGCGACGATGATGTCGACACCATTCGCCCGATGCTTCTCTGCGTGACGCACCGTGCTCGCAAGCGCGGCAACGCGCATTCCGTGTTCATGTGCCTTTTCGACGACGTCTGCAGGCGGAGGACCGAGCGCATTCACCAAAAGTGATGCGGGATGAGACAGCGCTACATCTAACTGACCGCGGCCGGTTGTGTCTGTCCAGCCGAGGAGATGGTGGGCCTGCGGTGCATCATCAGGCATTGGAGGCACGCCGTGCTCGGCAAGCACCTTCTCGACAAAGTCACGGTTCTCCTGAGGAATCATTCCTTCAAGTTGCGCTTCTAAGTCGCCTGCTTCGACTGCAGCGCGCGCCTCGGGCGCAAGCGTCGCTGGCATAACCAGATCAATTCCGTATGGCTTGCCATCGACGTGCTCATCGATCCAGGCCAACTCCATTTCGAGTTCTTCTGGCGTGAAGTACAGCGCACCGAGAACCCCCATGCCTCCAGCGCGGGTGACTGCTGCCACAACATCGCGACAGTGGGAGAACGCGAAGATCGGATATTCGAGGCCGAGAGATTGGCAAAGTGCTGTCTGCATGTTCGGAACCCTACCGGAACGCAGTTTGAGATTTAGAAGTTGAAGAACGGGCGCGAACTGCCGCGAACGCCGTGAGATTCACGGCCGCATGAACGATTACCGGCGCCACAATGCTCCCAGTACGGCGGCGCAGCCACGCGAAGCCAAGTCCGGCGAGGGTCGTGGCTCCCACGACGCCAACCACGACGCCAACCACGGTGGCACGGCCATGGCTCGAGCGTGCCAGTCGACTTCCGGCGGCATTTGTGTCGAGTGATTTCAGCGTAGGCAGCACATGCCAAAGCCCGAACCAGACAGAACTCAATACGTCTGCGAGCACCGAAGGTGTGCCTCCGGAAACGAGTGAGGGTAGCGCCGCGCGAAATACCAATTCTTCAGCAAGCGCTGTCGCTATTGGGATGCGGATGAGCGCTTCGTACCGAGCCGCATTTTTGTCATGTTCGACAATGAGTTCGTCGTCGAAAAGGGTGGCGGTAAGTGGAAGGGCGGCAGCAGCACCTACTGCAGTAGCCGCTAGCAGCCCGACTGCGCAACCCATCGCTGCGCTGGCAGGGAAGCGATGCGGGGAGAGACCCATGTCGTCGGCAGTTGCACCGCGACTACGCGCAAGTACAAGTTCGGCAAATGCGAGTACAAGATTCGCGGGTAGGTGGACTCTTCCGGGCAACACGCGGTGTACGGCTGCGTTCTGGGCGGTCGCGATGGCAAAACCGGCTACGACTGCAGTGCCGCCGGACTCGCGTCTCCCCCAACGGCTCTGTCCCCCTGAACGACGCACGCGTATCAGCCGGCCACAAGCGGCGACAACAGTTCGCCGACGATCGCCGCGTTTACGGGGTTACTTGAGTCCACGGGTCCGATGATCGCCCAGGTGGCACCGGCATCTCGACGCTCTAGGATTGCTTCGGCCACGCGCTCTGGACCTCCCACCAGCACGTGGTCACCTACAGCGAGCCGATCCGCTTTGGCCGCAGCATCCTGCTCGTTTTCTCCGAGCACTACTTGTCCGCCCCACGAAACCGTAAATCCACTAGCCGTGCCACGTATGCGTTCCCGTATTCCGATCACGTCGCTTGCCATTGCAGCGAAATGATCGGCGCGCGCTCCCCAACAATTCCAACCGTCGGCAAGTTCGGCGGCGATCGGGCCGACATGCTTCGGAGTGCCACCTGCCCAGACTGGATAGCCATGACCCTGCATTGCTTCCACCGTGGATCGCAAGGCGGCGAGCCGTTCGGACATCGTCCCAAGACCTAGACCAAAGGTCTCCATCTCGTCCCTGCTCTGTTCGTCTCCTGCGCCGACCCCGACAATCAGTCGGTTCCCCACGATGCGCGCCAACGTGTCAAAAATTGCTGCGGTCGATGCCGGTGGTCGCAGCGTTGCGCGCGCTACGAGAGAACCAAGAGCGATGCGATCGGTCTCTGCTGCCACGGCGCCGAGCAACGTAGAACATTCAATAGATGGCCGTCGATCACCGTTCGGCGCATCACGAAATAGATGATCGAACGCGAACACGCCATTGACACCAGATACCTCTGCCGCACGCGCTACCGCGATAGGAATCTCGGGGTCTTCAACGAATGACGGAAGAGTTAGGCCTAGTTGCATGCATCCAACGCCATGATCGCTGCTCCGATTACCCCAGCGTTCTCCCCTAATTCGGCAGCGACAACGGCAGGAATGGGCCTGTAGTCCGCTCCTTCAATGTGTCCAACAAAGTGAACACGTATGGGGTCGATGAACAGTTCTTTGTCGTTCACGAGTCCGCCCGCGATCGCAATGACTGTCGGATCGAAGATGTTTGCGAGGGCGACTAGGCCGGTCGCCACGTTCTCACAGAAGTGGTCGATCAACGTGAGGGCGTCGGACGCACCAGCGCGCGCCGCTTTGGAGACGTGCCGACCTTCAATCGCGTCGGAGTTGCCATCTGCTGCCGCAAGGATGTTGGGGGCATCGCCCGAGGCGACGGCGGCGCGCCCCATGCGACCCAGCGCGCTGCCGGACGCGAGTGCCTCCCAGTGGCCTCGCTCACCGCAGGCACACATTGGCCCATCGGGATCGATCTGAAAATGGCCTACCTCGCCAGCGAATCCGTGCGCACCGCGCAACATCTTCCCGCCAACGATTATTCCCCCGCCTATTCCCGTGCCGAGCGTAATGACCATGGCATCGGTCGCGCCCCGTGCGGCTCCTAGCCGGTGTTCTGCGTATGCCGCGACATTTGCATCGTTGTCGACGGTGACAGGGAGTCCGAATGCCGATTCAAGTTCGCTTCGCACGGGAGCACTTCGAAAACCGAGAACATTCGGCGAATATTGGATTGTGCCTTCCATGGTCACCATGCCAGCCGCCCCTACGCCGACCGCAACGACCGATGGGAAACGTTGCCGAAGTTGTGCGACTACTTCTGTGACGGACGCGCGAATTTCGTTCCAACCTCCGGGAGATGGAACGCGGTGTTCTTCGAGGACCGTCCCGTGTGAATCAATGACTGCACCAAGAATCTTCGTACCGCCGATGTCGATCCCGATTGCAGGACCGGATGTTGCCCCCGTCACGCGATATCGACGCGCCGCAAGCCTACGGAGGATTCCTCTTCGGGCGCGCCTGCACCCTCAGACATTGCGTAACGCTGCGCCGCAAGGGCGGCCTCGGTTGCGTCCACGACCGTCTTGACGGCGAGGACTAGTTCATGAGCGGCGGCCACCAGATGTTCCGTCGCTTCCGGTTGCGCGTCGACGAGAGCTTCGACGAGTCCGCCGAGCGCGTCCAACATCCCGCCACTCCCGTAACTGTTCGCAGGGTCTTGATCGTCATGATCGAAGCGGCCATCAGAATCGGCGTCTGGGTCCGCGTATTCGAAGTACGGGTTACGCCTCGGAGTACCGGGATCACGCATTCTCGAAGGTTACCGGTCGCGTCCCTCTACTGCCTTCTTGAGTTCCTTAAGCGCCGTTCCCATGATCTTTCCGGCGGCACGACGTTTGATGATCCCGGGAACGGGTAGCGAAAGGTCTACCGACAAGTCGTAGTGAACACGGGTGGTTTCGCCATCGGAATCAAAACGGTAACTGCCATCGAGGGCACGTAGGCCTTCGCCTTGCGCGAGGGTCCATGTAAACGATTCGGGTAACGCGGAGTAGTCGTAAACGAGCGTGTAGCGCATGCTCTTTCCTAACCCGGCGGCGCGGTATTCGACCTTGGCACCTCGTCCTTGGTCATCTCGTTCAATGACCGTCACCTGTTTGACATCATTAGCCCAAGTCGGATAACTCTCGAAGTCGAGCACGACTGCAAGGCAGTCGTCGCGTGTCGCGTCGATTCGTATCCGTTCACTTGCTTGTTCAGCCATCCGAAACCCTCCTGACATCTGACCGCGACGAGAAGGTTCCGTTACGGGCACCCCAAAGACCGATGAGTCCGAGGGGAAGCATAGGGACAAGAACCCCGAACGGGTTGGCCGACGCGCTTAGGGCAGTAATTGCTATACAAACCGCTAGCGATCCGTAGAGATGTACACGAACTGACTTGGGGGCGTCTCCCTCGACCAGGAAGAGAGTCGAAATAGTGATGTCGTCTCCAGCGGAACTTCGAGATGCCGCTATGGCGAATGTCCATACCCACACAACGAGCGCGACAGCGAACAGGGCGATCGCCACTACGGCCGCGGCGGGACCGACTGCTTCGCCACCGGAAATCAGTAGCACCGACATCGTCGCATACACAAGGTTCGATGCCCACGACGCGTTGATGATCGAGACCACTTGCATGCTTGGAGGCTAGCCAGCGACCGGGCCGAGCACGCTTAGATCGCCGGATGCAAGACGAGTTAGGGGCGCGACGCGCGTTTCGTAAGACCACGGACCTTCTGCTGCCACGCGGCCAGCTGCGCCGAACATGGATACGCGCGCCGGATCTGCGAACAGGGCCGCTAGTCGCGCTGCGACATTGGCAGGGTCGGAGGGATCTAAGACATAGCCAGTCTCTCCATCGATGACCGCCTCGTGTGAGCCGCCACTGCGACCTGCGATGGCGGGTATCCCGCTCGCAGATGCTTCGAGAAAGACGATCCCGAATCCCTCTGCTTCTAGACCGTTCCAACGTTCACGGCAGAGCATCGCGAAGATGTCACCCGAGCGGTAGAAGGTTGGTAGATCGGCTTCTGCAATGCGTCCGACGAAGTGGACACGGTCACTAACTCCTCGGCGTTTCGCCCGAGCTTCTAGGCGGGAGCGATCGCGGCCCACTCCCCCGATCGCCAACTGCACGGCGTCGAGTTGCGCCACGGCATCAATGAGCACGTCGTAACCCTTACGGGGGACGAGACGACTCACGCTAACGACCGTCGGAGCGGACGGATCCAATCCAAAATGTGCGCGTGTTGCGGAGCGTTCGGGTGCATCGGTGGCCGGGCGGAACCGCGCTGCATCGACGCCTGGCGGGACAACGATGCCGCGAAGGTCGGTACGCGCCGCGAGCGCCGCTTGGCGAGCAGGATATTCGCCAGCTGCAACGATTCCTGTCGCACCACGCAATACGCGCGCGAGGGCCGAGCGAGTTGGGAACAACCGGCCAGGCAACGTGACCTCGGCACCGTGCACTACGACGACTACGGGAGCAGCCTTCAGATGAGGAACGATCATCCCCAACGGCAACGCGGGATCGATGAAGATGACATCGGCACCAACTTCATGCGCGAGCGAATCGACGCGACGCGCCAGCGAGCGTGACGGCAAGAGCACGCGTTGGCGTGCACGTTCTACGCGGAAAGGCTGTTCGCTGTCCCATTGCTGTGCGTCGGGATATGCGGTTGTGAGAACAGTCGTTTCCTCTGGTGGCAATCGCCGCCAAAGTTCGTAGAGATACGACTGGATGCCTCCAAGTTTTGGCGGGAAGTCGTTAGTGACGAGCAAAGAGGTCATGTTCCTGGCTCCGATTCCGGGATCTCGGCAAATGCGCGTACCTCTTCGTGACGCGCGCGGATGCGCGGATCGATCCCACTTCGCAGCAACACGAGTCCGCTGATGGCGAACACGGCACCGCCAAGGAACGCGCCGCGGAAGCCAGAGAGTTCGGCGATGGTCCCGACAATCAGTGCGCCTAGGCCTTGAGAGATGTCAAAGAACGATGAGAATGTGCCAACGACTGCCGCTCGCTCGTTGTCATTGACGCCGTACAGAGCGAGCGTCATGAGAGCCGGGTACATGAACGCCATACCTACGGCGAATACAACGGTGCCGATCATGAGCCCCGCAACTGATTCCCAACCCGCCATGATCAGTAATCCTGCTGCAACCGAGCCGAGCGCCAGCGTTCCTGCCCTTAGGGGCCCAAGACGATCTGGCAGGCGCGCGCCCGCGATACGGATCACCATAATGAGCAATCCGTAGAGCAAGAAGACGCCTCGCGAGTCTTTCCAGCCGATGTCGACGACGTAGAGCGGAACGAACGCAACGAATCCGGTGAGACCGATGAGACCGAGGAACAGGATCGAACCGGGACCGAGTGCGGACCGATGAAGCAACGGAGTTTTTGCAGGTGATTGCCCTGGGTGCTTGGTTTCGCGTGTCGCCAGAGCCAACAATGCGGCAGCGAACGCGAGCGCCGCTCCGGTAATCCACACCGCATCGAAACCGGCGGCGTCGTACACGGTCTCACCGATGACCGGACCAAAAGCGAGCCCGGAGTAAACGGCTACCGACCAATACGAAATTGCTTCGCCGCGACGTTCAGCTGGCGCAAGGTCTGTGATCATCGTCGCCGCACCGACAAAGAAAGCAGCTTCGCCGAGACCGCCGAAGAAACGCACCGCAACCAACATCTCCGTCGTGTCCGCGACCAAAGTCAGCGCGGTGGCGATAGCAACGACAAAAGCTCCACCTATTACTAAGACACGACGGCCGACTCGATCACCGAGGCGACCGGTATACGGGCGCAACAGGACAGCGCCGATAGTAAAGGATCCGATTGCGATGCCCACCGCCAAGTCACCGCCGCCAAGAGGGCCGGTTACATAGCGAGGGATAACCGGTATACCGGTACCAAGCGAAAGGAAGTAGAGCGCACCGGAGCTCGCGATGAGAATGAACTGAGGCGTAAGCAATCGCTCACGCTGGAGCGCGGGCGTCACTGGTTGGCTGCAGCGAATGAGAGTGCGTCAGAGAACGAAGCTCGCTCCGCGATCATGCGTCGGTAGAGCATCACCTGGCGCGGTTGATTGAACGCCAAGACACCGGAGATCACTCCGTCATTCTCAAAGATCACCACAAACCGGTGATCTGAAAGCGCTCCATGGACAAGCTCCATGCGGTCTGTTCCGGTGAATCTGCCTGCGCACTGGATCTTGATGCCGTACTGGTCAGACCAAACAAATGGAACTGGAGCGAATGGTGTTTCGGCGTCGCCCGAGAGAAGACGGTGAGCGGCGAACACGCCTTGCTCTGCAGCGTTTGTCCAGTGTTCTATGCGCATCAGGTCTCCGCCGAACAATGCGTTCGGCCAGCGGCAAACATCACCGGCAGCGACGACAAGTGGCGTAGCGAGCAGCGATGAATCGCATACAACCCCATCATCAAGGGTTAGAGCGGAACCGATCAGCCAGTCTGTGGTGGGCACGGCGCCGATTGCGACGAGAACCAGATCACACTCGACAACTGCGCCGCCCACCAACCGCACGCGTTCGACCTTGCCGCCGCCTTCGATGGCATCTACGGCGACACTGCATCGCAGATCTACGCCTTGGTCGCGATGTAACTCGGCGAGTACCGATCCAATCACGGAACCGACGCCGCGCACCATCGGCTGTTCCAGCATTTCAAGAACCGTCACATCTAGACCGCGGCTGCGGCATGCCGCTGCTACTTCTGCACCTATGAAGCCGGCACCGATCACACAGACGCGCGCTCCAGCATCGAGGCGGGTTCGTATCCCAAAACAATCGTCGAGAGTGCGGAGGGTATATAGGCCATCTAATGGGGGCGTATTAGGCAATAGGCGCGGCTGTGAGCCGGTGGCAATGACAAGGCCGTCCCAAGCGATCTCGATTCCGGTAGCCAGGGTGACCGTTCGTTTGCCGACATCTAGAGCAGCAGCTGGATTGCCTAAATACAACTCGAGTTCAAGTTCGGCGTAGGGAGCCTTGCGCAACACGATCTGGTCGTGTTCCCAGGTGCCTGCCAGCAACTCCTTCGACAGCGGCGGGCGGTCATAGGGAAGGTGAGGTTCCGCGCCTACGAGAGTAAGGCGACCAGGGAACCCTTCTCGACGCAGCGTCTCGACCGCGCGCAGCCCTGCGAGCGACGCGCCTACGACCGTGATGTTCTCCAAGAGCGGTTCAGCCAACTAACTCGATCGCACCGGCCGGACATGTGCGCACGGCCTCTTCCATCTTCGGGCGCAAGTTCTCTGTGGGCTCCTCTTGCAAGATGTAGAGGAAGTTGTCGTCGCGCACCTCAAACACTTCGGGCGCGACGCCCATGCACACCGCATTGCTCTTGCACTTGTCGAAGTCGACAATGATCTTCATATAGCACCTCCGGGGTTGCATCCACCCTACCGCTCACCTAAGTGGCAGAGCGCTGCGACAGCCAGCGTTGCCAACTTTCCATGGTCGGTCGCCGGTGCCGACGGCGGGGACTCAGCGACCGTTCGTCCATCGGGCATGTGGAATGTAAGCCGATCGTTCGCATCACCTGTTGCATGCCAGCCCCTTTCATATGGGACCTTGTGGTGGCAACGGCAGATGAGCAAAAGGTTCGGCGTGGAAGTAGGACCGCCACGGGACCATTCGTGACGGAGGTGAATCTGGAGCCTTGCATCGCTGGTACATCCGAGAAAGCGACAATGGCCTTGATCACGATCTCGGATCGCTGGCTCGTGACCACACGCCGCGACCCGATGCACCACGAGACGACCTGCCACGGCCGCAATGTGACCCGCAAGAGTCGTGATCTCAGCTTCGATCCACTCAAGCGGCCGTTCCGCCAACACTTCGGCGTACTCGGGTTCGTACACATCTATTGCGTTTGCCGCCATCACTGCCATCGCTCACCTCCGGTATATCGATCGAACAAATGTTCCTTTTTTTATGGAGGTGAGACACTGACCCAGCGTGGTCGCATTCTCACACGACGTCCCCACGGAGACGTCCCAGCCATCGGAACTCGCACAAAACCTGACTTCAGCGTCATACTTACGGGCTACTCGGCCCCACTCGCCGCCACCTGCTGCCGCCCGCGAAAGATCCCGCATGTCCTCAGCCGACCGCACCTCCTCTATTGGAGGAACCGAAATCGATGTATCCGGGCGGCCGCTCACCCTTCGGGACGTAGATCTAGACGCGTTCTTGCACCCCAAGACCATTGCCCTTATAGGCGCGTCCGAGCAATCTACAAAACCAAATACGGCAATGACCCGCAAGTTCGACGCGTGGGCCAAGAACAATGGAGCCACCTTCTATCCGGTGCACCCCGTGTACGAGACGATCCTTGGACACAAGGTCTATCCCTCAATCTTTGACATCCCAGGCGACATAGACCTGGCGATCATTCTCACCGGCAAGGCCGTCGATACCTTCGAAGAGGTGCTCGCCCGCAAGGCCAATTTCGCCGTGATCTTCGCTGCCGGTTTCTCAGAGACCGGGAGCGACGGCGAAAAGCTGGAAGCACGCCTCGCAGACCTTGTGGCATCGGGCGATGTGCGGTTGCTTGGACCCAACACCAACCTCAACGCGTTCGAGAACTTTCGAACCGATCTCACCGGTCCATCGATCGCGCTTGTTACGCAGTCTGGCCATCAAGGGCGTCCTGTGTTTCAGGGCCAGGAGCTTGGGATACGGCTCACCCATTGGGCGCCGACTGGCAACGAGGTCGACCTCGAGTTCGCCGACTTCGCTCGACACTTCGCCGATCAACCCGAGGTCGGAGTGCTCGCCTGCTACATCGAAGGCTTCAAGGATGGCCGCACATTGATGCTCGCCGCAGACCATGCAGCGAAGTTGTCCAAGCCCATCGTGATGGTGAAGGTGGGTCGCACAGACGAAGGCGCTTCGATGGCACAAAGCCACACGGGACACCTCACCGGCTCCGATGCCATTACCTCGGCAGTATTTCGCCAACTCGGAGTCACACGCGTCGACGGGCTCGACGAACTCCTAGAGGTGAGCGCGGCACTCGCGCGTACACGGCCGGACACGATGCCCAAGTGGGCGATGGCAGATCGGGAACCGGGGATTTGTGTGTACGCCATCTCTGGCGGAACCGGCGCGCACATGACCGACATGCTCGCCGCTGCCAACATACGCATCCCCGATCTCACAAAAGAAACGCAACGCGTCTTGCACGACGGGCTAATTCCTGGGTACCTGCGCGTCTCGAATCCAGTTGACTGCGGCGGCCCGCCCGTTGCAGACCGCCGCGGCCGCGCCATCCTCGATGCCATCGTCGCAGATCCAAAGATCGACGCGATCGTGGTGCCGATTACAGGCGCCGTCGTCGCATTCTCCAA
>CAMBEL010000035.1 GCA_945865605.1 Bifidobacterium breve | reverse complement strand
TGCTCCTGACACTTGGGACCAACGGCATCTTGCAGCGTGCATGGCTGTCGGACCTGGCGCCGCCGTCTCTCACCGTTCGGCCGCAGCGATACATGGGCTTTGGTCGCGTCGGGGAGATCTGACGGAGATCACCGTTCCTCGAGATACTTCTCCCGAACTAGATGGTGTGACGGTTCATAGGTTGGCGGACCTGACCGAGCGGTGGACCACGACGGTCAACGGGTTGATAGTGACCAGCCCCGCGCGCACACTCGTCGACGTAGGTGCCGTAATGACCATTGGCAATGTAGGACGGATGCTCGATCGCGCGATTGGCACCCGAGTGCTCACCTTGCGAGAAGCTGAGTTCGCGCGCATGGCAGTTGCGCGGCGCGGTAGGTCTGGCGCTGGAGTAGTCAGACGGCTGCTCGCCGAAAGAATGGATGGACCAGTGGCTGAAAGCACGCTTCAAGCCCGCATGGTCACGCTGTTGCAGCGGCACGCTGTTCCACTCCCCGTCTTAGAGCACACGATCCTGGACGGTCGCGGAGGATTTGTTGGGCGAGTGGACTTCGCATACCCGGAGATCAAATACGCGATCGAGGTAGATGGGTTTGCGGCGCACACGGGGTTGCGGGAGTTCCGGCATGATCGAGTCCGCCAGAACGAGATCGTTGATCTCGGCTGGCTAGTTCATCGCTTTACGTGGTCAGAGGTAGACGCGCTCTCACAAAGAGTCGCAGCGAGGGTTCGGGCTGCTCGATCCAGACTTCTCGGCACGTTGCGGGCCCTATAAGGGCCCGCAACGTGCCGAGATCGCCCTGGGATTATGGGGGTGGAGACGGGCTTGGGGTGCGAATCGGGTAAATCACTCTTAGTGGTTGTGTAACCACATTGTTGTTGACCGTCTGCGAGTTTACTGACAGGATTGCCTTCTATGGCTGGGGAGCCGAACGATATAACCAGTGTTGGGCGGGCTGCTGACGAGGTCGCGCCTGATTCGGTCCCCACCGCACCGATTGATCAACCCCTCACCATCGTCCTTCGCCCTCACCTCCTGTTGAGAGTTGGGGGTCCGGCGTGCATCGTGCTTGCGGTCGCGGGAATAGCGACTGGAATATACGTAGCAGCGCTGTTCCTGCCTATCGGCATTGCTCTGATCCCGGCGTTATTTCAACGCGTAGAAGTCAATGCCCAAACTGTGCGGCAGCATGGGCTTCGCGGTTGGAAAGAGCCTGTTGACTTGGGATCAATCAAGATGTTGCGCCTACGAAGAGTCCCCTGGCTTCCATTAGAAAACATGCGTCGCGCATATCGGTTGGGACCGCTCTGTTCTGTTCCGCTTCGTTTGAGTTTGGCAACCTCTGACCAGGTAGTGCTGCAGTTAGTGGTCGCATGGTGGAGCGGCTGGATGCCGCTCGCTCGGTTTATCGCCGCCTTGCCAGATATCGATCTGGATCGCCGCAGTAAGACCCGACTCGAACTGCGCGGTTAGAACCGCTCCACAAAACTTCTTGGTCGAGGTCGGTCCATTGAACGCGTAGTCACCGGACGCGGTGAGACAATGGTTCATCACCACACCGCTGTTCAGTTTCGAACGGGTTCGCCTAGACGGTACCGACGGCGCGCGACTGAACGACGCAACCGGCGACATCCCGGATCGTTGCCTCACAGTGCTCGTCGGATTGTCCGGCGCCGGAAAATCGAGCTTGCTCCGGCTTGCCAACCGCCTCGAAGTTCCAAGTGCAGGAACGGTGCGGTTTCGCGGGGACGATATCGCCGGCCTTGATCCACGTGTCCTGCGGCGCAGGGTTGGGATGGTCTTTCAACGACCCACGCCGTTCGGTGGCTGTGTAATCGACAATTTGCGGGTAGCCAATCCGGTTCTCGACATGACAGGTGCCCGAGCATTGCTTGAGAAAGTCGGACTCGATGCCGTGATGCTCGATCGTCCGGCCGCTGATCTTTCCGGCGGCGAGTTGCAGCGTGTCTGCTTGGCGCGCACGTTAGCGACCTCACCAGACGTGTTGTTGATGGATGAACCAACTGGCTCGCTCGATCATCGCAGCAGGTCTGTGCTCGAAACCCTTGCTCGCAAGTTGGTAATGGCAGGACAACCGATGGTTTGGGTTACCCACGACTTCATGCAGATGCGTCGCATTGCGGACTATGTGATCGTTCTAGACGCGGGTCAGATTGTTCACGCATCGCCACTCGCAACACTCGATGCAACAGCACCACCTGCCGTCGCGGCATTCCTAAACGAACACAGCTCCTACGAAGGTGGTATCAACGAATGACCGGTTGCCTGTGAGTGAGATTGGATGGGGCGGCGCAGCAATATCGGCGCTCTTGGTTCTCGTTGCTGTTGCAATCAGCAAGTGGCGGCGCCTAGGGCTTGAATCGAGTCTGTTGTGGGCCGCGTTGCGCGCAGCAGTGCAACTATCGGCCGTTGGCCTCCTCCTCACGGCGGTATTCGACTCGAACTTCTCTCTAGCCTGGGCTTGGTGCTGGGTCGTCTTGATGGTGTTGATCGCTTCCGAAACATTGCGACGGCGCGCTCCAGAAGTAACAGGTCTATTTGGACTCGCGTTGTGCGCATTCGGTTTGACATGCGTCGTGGTGTTGGGTGTGTTGTTTGGACTAGGTGTGTTCGAACTCGATGCGCGGACACTTGTACCGATAGCCGGCCTCTTGATCGGCAACGGTTTAGCGACATCCGTGCTCGTCGTGCGGCGCGTGCATGGAGAAATCGGCGATCATCAAGATGAAGTCGAAGCACGACTTGCACTTGGCCAAACGTCTAACGAGGCATCGGCACCGTTTCTTCGCCAGGCATTGCGCACGGCATTGATTCCACAGATCGAGACGACCAAGGCGGTAGGCCTCGTCGTGTTACCGGGCGCGATGACCGGACTCATCCTTGCTGGTGTCGATCCGCTCGACGCTGTTCGCGTTCAGGCCGCCGTTATGTTTGTAGTTCTCGGATCGGTTGCTACAACTTCAACGGTGATCGCGTTGGGAGTGCGCCGCCGATTGTTCACAAAGGATCAACGCTTAGTCAGGATCGTTCGTCCAGCAGCATCCAAATAGGTAAATGGCATAGGCGGTCCACGAGCCAGAGCATGAGGACTGGTGCGTTATCTGCGACCTACGTTCGGTCGTTTGCCATGATTCGCCTTCTTGCGGCGACACCGCAGCTTGCGTTTCTTCGTCTTCTTGCTCACTTGATAGCTCCGTTGCGGTTTAGTCGGGACGCCGTGGGTCCGGGCGAAGCGGCACAGGATAGTTACCCTGAGTGCCGTGGAGCACCTCGGGCTGGTAGGCCTCTCTGGATCTGGTCACGATGGCCTGTTTGCAGCATTAACCGGTCTTGACGTATCGACCGCCTCGGATCGTGTTGTCGGGGTTGTGCAATTGCCAGACGAACGCCTGGCCAAGCTTGCTGCGATGTCCGAATCTAAAAAGGTTGTGAGGGCGACATTTGAAATCGCCTATGTGCCGGGTTTGTCGACAGAGCCGGGCAAGGGCATGGGAAGTCGGTTGCTCGGTTCACTGCGCGATTGCGACGCGCTGCTGTTCGTATTGGGAGCGAGCGAGGGCGCCGACCCTGCTTCCGATCTCTTGACGTTGGAGTACGAGTTGGTACTTGCCGATCTGGCATCTGTTGAACAGCGGCTCGACAAACAACGGCGCACCGCCAAGGGCGACAAAAGCCTTGGACCTGAGATCGCTGCACTCGAACATGCACTGGAACTCCTTGGTGATGGAACGCCCATCTATCGCTCTCAACTGCCGCAGGAGAAGCGCGCTCTCCTGCATAGCGTGTTTCTGCTCACCAATAAGCCGATGCTTGCAGTTGTCAATGTCGATGTCGACCAACTCGATGTTGCTGACGAAATCGCGGCGAAATTGGGTGACGAAGCGCTGGCGGTGTGCATTGAGATCGAAGGTGACCCCGATGTAGTTGGCACGCTTGGGGATGAGCGAGCCGAGCTTCTTGCAGACCTCGGTGTAGCGGAGAGTGTGGTGCCGCGACTCGCGCGCGCGGCGTATCAGTTGCTAGGTCTACGTACGTTCTTGACTACCGGTGATAAAGAGAGTCGCGCATGGACGTTTCGGTCCGGTGCACATGCTCCTGAATGCGCGGGCGTAATTCACTCCGATTTATCGCGTGGGTTCATCAGGGCAGAGGTGATCCATTGGGACGAACTCCTAGACCTCGGATCGTGGACTAAAGCCAAAGAACTGGGCAAGTTGCGCGTGGAAGGGAAAGATTACGAAGTCGCCGATGGAGATGTCCTCGAGATCCGATTCAATATCTAAAGGCTGGCAGTCTTGTGTGGTTGGTACGTGAGGGAAACGTGCTGGCGGTGGCCGAATCGCCATCCAGTCGCCGCGGACGCGTGCGCGGACTGCTGGGGCTAGATGGGTATGAGGGCGCGCTGGTTCTTCGGCCGTGCCGCTCCGTGCACACAGTCAGAATGCGATTTACCATCGATGTGGCTTTCTGCGAGGACTCTGGTGTGGTGCTCAAAACTTTGAAAATGAAGCCGTGGCGAGTATCTCCGTTGGTGTGGAAGGCATCGTTCGTGATCGAAGCCGAAGCTGGCTCGTTCGCTCGGTGGAACCTACGGGTAGGGGACAGGATCGAAGTGTTGCCATGACAAATAAACTGGACACTGAAGCCGTGCCATCCGGAGCCTTGGTATTGGTTGCTACACCGATTGGCAATCTCGGCGATCTTTCGCCGCGCGCCGTAGAAGTCTTACGCAACGCAGATGTGATTGCTTGCGAAGACACACGTAGGACACGAGCGTTGTTGACACACTCGGGGATCAGCGCAGGAAGGCGCCTGCGCGCGGTTCACGCACACAATGAGGCGGAAGCAGCCGGACGCATAGTGAAGGAAGTTAAGTCGGGCCTTCGTGTCGCGTATGCGAGTGACGCGGGCATGCCGGGTATTAGCGATCCCGGTGCGCGTCTCGTAACAGCGTGCATCGAAGCCGATATACCAGTCGAGATCGTGCCGGGTCCGAGCGCTGTACTCGCCGCACTGGTGCTTTCGGGGCTTCCGTCTGATCGCTTTGTCTTCGAGGGATTTTTGTCGCGGCGAGGCGCTGAGCGAAGAAGACAATTGGAGTCGATCGCGCTAGAGCGACGCACAGTTGTTTGTTTCGAGTCGCCTCGGCGCATGGCTGCAACTCTCGCTGATCTGGCGAATGCCTGCGGTGAGCAACGACCGGCGGCTGTCGTGCGAGAAGTAACGAAACTTTATGAAGAGGTGAAGCGTTCGTCGCTTGGAGAACTTGCCGCTAACTGCGCGGAGGCTCCGCGAGGCGAACATGTAATCGTCATTGGAGGGGCGCCGATACCTGCCGATCCAGACGATGCGACCGTCGAGGTGGCCGTGGCCACTTCCCTGGCGGGCGGAGCGTCCGCTCGCGATGCTTCGGTTGCGGTCGCGAAGGAACTTGGTGTCGCTCGCAGACGGGCGTACGAAATTGCTAATCGCCTGACTGGAGTGAAAGCTCCTTGACGCAAGGCGCACAAATCAGTTTGGTTTGATGTTCCCGTAACCCCTCGGCCGCACCACAAAAGACGCAGTGCTGTTCAACCTTTTCGAGAACGAAGTGTCGGCCTTCGACGGAGATGTCGACTAGATCCCCGACACCGATGTCGAGTTGTTTGCGCATCTCTGCTGGGAGAACGATTCGTCCGAGACTGTCGATCTTGCGAGCCATTCCGCTCGAAGCCACGTGAGCACCTCACCGTTGGGATTGGCCAATGAGCCGATAGAGAAAGGTAGTGGTCGGTATCGTAGGCCGCGTGGCCAAGTCTTTCTATGTGACGACTCCCATCTACTACGTGAACGATGCGCCACACATAGGTCACGCCTATACGACAATCGCTGCTGACGCCATTGCGCGATGGCGGCGCGCTTGGGGCGACGACGTGTTGTTCGTCACTGGAACAGACGAACATGGTCTAAAAATTCAGAGAGCCGCCGAGGAACACGGGGTGAGTCCGCAGGAGTGGGTGGATCGCACGAGCGAGCGGTTTGTAGAAACATGGCAGATGCTGGACATCACAAATGACGACTTCATTAGAACGACAGAACCCAGACACCGCAATTCCGTTCAAGCGTTTTTACAAACGGTCTATGACAACGGCTACATCGTGCTCGATACATACGAAGGTTTGTATTGCGTCGCCTGTGAGGCTTACTTCACTCCCGACGACTTGGTCGACAGTCGTTGTCCAGTACACGACCGAGAAGTAGAGCAAGTAACCGAAGAGAACTACTTTTTTCAACTAAGTCGTTTCGAAGATCGATTGCTGGAATATTATGAAAAAAACCCCGACGCGGTACAACCCGCGGGCAAGCGGAACGAAGTGCTCGGCTTTATCCGACAGGGGCTGCGCGATTTCTCGATGAGTCGTACGTCAATCTCTTGGGGGATACCGCTTCCTTGGGACGAACGTCATGTGACATACGTCTGGTACGACGCATTAATCAACTACCTAACTGTTGCCGGTTTCGGCACAGATAAGGCCCAGTTCGAGCGCAGATGGCCGGTTGATTACCACCTGATGGCGAAGGACATTCTTCGTTTCCACGCCATCTATTGGCCCGCGATGCTGATGGCTGCCGGGATCGAACTTCCCAAGTGTGTATTTGCGCACGGCTATCTGCTCGTCGGTGGCGAGAAGATGAGTAAGACACGTCTCAACCAGATTGCACCGGCTGATTTGGTGGCCGAAGTTGGCTCCGATGGATTTCGGTACCACTTCCTTGCAGACCAACGCTTCGGACCTGACGGCGAGTTCAGTTATGAAGCGATGATTGCGCGGTACAACTCTGATCTCGCGAACAATTTCGGCAACCTAGCGAGTCGCGTGCTGAATATGGCGACCAACTATTGCGGGTCAGCTACTCCAGATACGCGGGCGGACGGCCCTCTCGCAACCGCTTCTGCAAAGGCACTCGAAGGGTGTATTGAGGCATTCGACCGGCTCGATTTTGCTGGAGCGATGGAGGCAGTGTGGCAACTGATTAGAGAAGCAAACACGTTCATCGAGGACCGTGAACCGTGGAAGCTTCACAAGGCGGGAGCCGCCGAGGAAACTGCGAACGTTATCGGTGATTGCTTGGAGGCACTTCGAATTATTGCGTTGCTCGTCGCACCAGTGATTCCCCGCGCGTCGGCGCTGCTCTGGACCCGTCTTGGCATGGAGGGAACGCCGCAGGAACAATTGCTGCCAGGCGCTGCAACATGGGGGGCAGCGGTTACGAGCGATAACCGCCTCCACAAGGGCGATGCTCTCTTTCCGCGAATCGAAACCTGAGACCTGGTCTTGGAAGCGGCACGCCTATACGGCTCAGTAATGGCCAGACCAGGGATGGAGAGCGGATGGGTAGATAGCCATTGCCATTTACCAGATGTCCCTGCTGAGGCGGCTGAAGTAGTCGAACGTGCGCGGGCTGCTGGGGTCGCGTGGATGGTGGCGGTGGGAACGGATCTTGCAACATCGAGAACGGCGGTTCATTGCGCCGAGGAACACGACAACGTTTATGCAACGGTTGGTCTTCATCCCCATGATGCATTGAAACTCGATTCTGAGTGGCCGGAATTGCGTGAACTAGCAACACACCCGCGCGTCGTCGCGATTGGCGAGACGGGTTTCGACTTGTTTTATGAGCACTCACCTCGAGATGAGCAAGCAACGGCATTTCGTGCGCAGATCCAACTGGCCCATGAATTAGATCGAGCTCTCGTGATTCATTCGCGTGATGCATGGGACGAAACATTCGCGGTACTCGACGCGCTAGGTGTACCTTCGCGCACGGTCTTCCACTGTTTCACCGGTGGTCCTGCACAGGCGACGCGCGCGCTTTCCTACGGAGCGCGCATCTCGTTCAGCGGGATTATCACGTTCAAGAATGCAGATGATGTGCGTGCTGCCGCATCTGTGGCGCCTGCTACGCACACACTGATCGAGACTGACTCGCCGTTTCTTGCCCCATCCCCACATCGAGGAACCACGAACGAACCGGCGAACGTGGCGGTGGTCGGCGAATCGCTTGCGTCGGTAACGGGGCGTTCTCGGGAAGAGGTCATGGCGACCACATCGGCTGCGGCGAACGCCGTTTTCCTTACCGGTTCCTGACCCGGCACAAAGCCTGCACCAGGCAAAAATATGACATGATTGCCATATTTTGACATTCGTTTTGACCGTGAGTGAACACGTGGGTACGGTCCCGTGTTCTCCCGTCGCTGCCCTTGGGCTTGCGCGCGGGCACGCAATCTGGAGGCGGAGTCCATCAGCGATCATCTAACGCGTCTGGCCGCGAGGCACGGACGAGGAAGCAATCACGATGCGCGTGCACGCCATTACGCGATGCGCGTAATACGGCCATCACCCGCGCGCGCCGCCGCCCCGGAGCCAGACGTGTGGCTACCGATTCTTGACGTCACAGGCGAGCTTGCGGTACTTGACCTAGCCGGCGAGTTCGACTCGATCGCTCTAGAGGAGACACGTCACAACCTTGATCGAGAACTGGCAGAGATAGAGGCCGACTTCTGGAGAACTGCCCTAAGCAGGCTGGAGGATGCGGTAGCCCTCATAGATGTGCCAACGCTGTTCCCTATCGAACGTCCGACTCGGGCGGCGTTCCCCCATGTTGAGTTCATGGCACCACAACCGGTTACTCCCGTTGCCGTACGCCCGTCAGTGGGCCTAGCGAATGAACAGGGAACTATCTGGATCCGGTATCGACGGCGGATGCTTGAGACCGCACTGGTGGTGTGCCTAGTTGCGGCGATCGCCGCGATTGCGCCGAGTTTTCTGGCCCCCTCTCCTCCGGTTCTTGGCATCACATTGACCGTAGACGGCACCACAACTGAAATTGAAACACGTTCCTCTACCGTCAAAGCGCTCATGGTTGAGCACCAAGTGCACTTGGGTGCGGCCGACAGGACTATTCCTGCAGCGGGACAAGAGTTGAGTACCGGAATCTTGGTTCGTGTGCTGCGCGCATTTCCGATGACTCTCGACGTTGACGGCTCTAAGCGAACAGTAGATACGACGAGGCGTTCGATATCAGGACTAAAGCGCGAACTCGGGTTGGCTACGGCATTGCGCGTCGTTGAAGGCGCGGGTCCGCTCGCCTCTGGAGACGTTGTCGTATTGCGTTCACCGGATGACGTGACCTTGGTTGCCGATGGCGTAACCACGCCGATATCAGATGCTCTTGAAACAAACGTAGGGGAGCTTCTTGCGGCGCGAGGCATGACACTCGGTCCGCGAGACTCGGTTGTGCCCATTGCATCGGCGCTCGTCACGGACGGCATGACCGTCACAGTTCAACGCGGCCAGGCACCGCAACCAAGTCGGCCGTCGGCGAAGCGCACGCAAAATACAGTTGCACCAAAGCCATCTTCGTCAACAAAGGCTGCCCCGGTACCGCTAACTACCCCAAGGCAAACTGGGAGCGCAACCTGGTACGGGACTGGTCCTGGAAGAGGTACATGCGCACATCTTTCGCTGCCTTTCGGCACGATCGTCACGCTCACATATCAGGGACGAACCGCAACGTGCCGCGTGGCTGATCGTGGGCCACAGGCATGGACTGGCCACGTCATCGATCTCTCTCCAGATGTATTCGGCGCTCTAGCGCCCCTTGGTACAGGGATATTGCACGGCATCCAGCTATCGACCTGAGCCGCGCGACGATTGGGGCACGATGCAGCCCCTAACCCCGACTTCGATTGCAGACCTACTCTCTCGCCATGAATTACGCGCCAGCCGCGCGCTCGGTCAATGCTTCCTCGCTGATCCAAATACCGCGCGACGCATCGTGCGTTTGGCGGCATTCGACAGGGGAGCACCGATATTGGAGATTGGCCCTGGAATCGGTTCCCTTACGATTGCCTTGCTCGAGGCCGGAGCGAATGTCACTGCCCTAGAACTTGATCGGCATGTTTTGCCCGCGTTGCGCGAGGTTGTGGGTGATGTGCCCGAGGTGGTGCATGGAGACGCGCTCACTGCAGATCTAGACCAACTTGTTCCCGCCGCGAACGGTCCCTGGATGACGGTTTCTAATCTTCCTTACAATGTCGCAACACCGATAGTTATGCGCCTGCTTGAAGAGGCGCCACAGATTCGAACAATGCTTGTGATGGTGCAACGTGAAGTCGGAGAACGATTCGCTGCGACGCCAGGAGGCAAGGCATTTGGCGCGGTGACAGTAAAGATTTCTTACTTCGCACGCGCAACGGTGGTTGGCATGGTTCCTCCAACGGTGTTCTTCCCTCACCCGAAGGTCGATTCGGCCCTCGTGAGAATCGATCGCTACGACACGCCTGCTGTAGATGTTGATTCTCGAGCCGACCTGTTCGCGCTCATCAAGGCTGGTTTCGCGACGAGGCGCAAGATGTTGCGATCGGCATTGCGTCCGCTACTCGGTGTGCGCACGGTGGAGATACTGACCGCTGCAGGGGTCAATCCGACCACCCGCGCCGAGGCTCTCGAAATTGCTGAATGGGCAATGATCGCGAGAGCGGTCAAGTGACCAACGAAGTCACTGCCAACGCCAAGTTGAACCTCACTCTTGCGGTGCTCGGCTTGCGCGATGACGCCTATCACGAGTTAGAGGCACTAACGGTCAATATCTCCGATCCGCATGATGTCGTGACCGTTACAACGACGTCTACCGAGACGGTCGAGTTGTCTGTCTCGGGTAATTCAGACGATGTCCCAATCGATGATTCCAACCTCGCAGTACGTGCGGCACGCGCCGTCTTGCCACCAGGTGTTGGAGCGCGGATTGAATTAAGGAAGGGCGTTCCAACTGGTGCCGGACTTGGCGGCGGCTCTGCGGACGCGGCCGCCGTGTTGCGAGTTCTCGGCGACCTATTAGATCTCGACTCGCAACTCGTCGCAATGGCTGCACGGGAAATCGGCTCTGACGTTCCGTTTTGCTTGTCAGGTGTTCCAGCTTGGATGAAAGGACGCGGTGAAGTTATTGAGCCCGTGGACGTACGCGGCTCGTTCTTTGTCTTGATTGCCAAGCCTCCGTTCTCGTTGCACACGCCATGGGTTTATCGCGCATGGGATGATCTTGGTGGTCCCACATCTGTTCGCGAAGTCGCGGCGCCTAGCGCGGTCGCGCACCTGGTAGAGGTTGCGAAGAATGATCTTGAAGCCGCCGCGGAACATGTAGAGCCGAGATTGCGCCCGTTTCGAGAAGCTATTGAGATCTCAGCGCGTGCACCATCAGTACTTGCCGGGAGTGGTTCGTCGTATTGGATCCCGTTCGACGACCAAGAAGAGGCGGAACGGGCTAGGGCCAATGTGGGAGAACTGCCAGGGGTACATGTCTGGCTGGGAGCGGTTTGCCTGTGACCGCCAGCCTGATCTGGCTTAGCGGCCTTGCTGGCGACGCTGCCAGCGCGTCTTCTTGAGAAGCTTCTTGTGCTTCTTCTTACGCATGCGCTTGCGGCGCTTCTTGATCAGTGAGCCCATGGCGGCGCGTACGGTAGCCAACAATGCCCAGAAATGTCACATCGGGACCGGCGCAGACGTGCTTGCATGGGGCTGTGTTCGTCAATCAAGTGCGTTCTATTCGTTCCTCTGGGCTGAGGGGCAAACATCGCGCGGTAGTGTCGGCGGGATTGGTCGGGGGTGGTGTAACGGCAGCACGGGGTCCTTTGGAGTCCCAAGTCGAGGTTCGAAACCTCGCCCCCGAGCCATGTGGAAGGCGGTTAACTAGTGAGGGTCACCGTTGTAGTTGGATGGACAAGAGATGCTCTCCAAGATGATTGACACGAAAATCCGATGAGCGGGTATAAGCCGCTGGCCGCTGTGGTGCTGGCAGCGGGCGAGGGAACTCGCATGAAGTCGTCGATTCCCAAAGTTCTCCACCCGCTGTGTGGGCGTCCGATGCTCTGCTACGCAGTCGAAGCGCTCGCCGCCTTACCCCTAGAACGCATCGTCGTCGTGGTCGGCCATGGAGCTGAGAGCGTGACCAAGACTTTGCAGGAACACCTCTCGACATCTCTACCGGTCGAGTTTGTTGAACAGCGGCACCAGCGCGGAACTGGGGACGCAACGAGTGTTGCCCTGACCGCCTTCCCGGACGACTTAGATGGCGAAGACGATTTGATCGTCATGCCGGCCGACGCGCCCCTTGTAAGTCCAGAACTGCTCGCGCGTCTTGCTACTGAACACCGCCTTGCCGACGCTGCCGTAACGCTGCTCACTGCGGAATTAGACGCCTCGACTGAAGACTTTGGTCGCATCGTGCGCGATTCGAAGGGGCGCGTTGATCGCATCGTGGAACGTCTTGATGCACCCGACGATGAACTCACCTCCACTGAAGTGAACATTTCCATCTACTGCTTCCGGCGAGGGCTCCTGACTCCCGCGTTGAGGCGCCTAAGCCCCGAGAATGCGCAGGGTGAGTACTACCTGACCGACGCGGTAGGCGTACTTCGTCAAGCCGGTCACCTTGTTGTTGCGGTACCAGCCGACGATCCTGCGGCTGCGATGCACGTAAACGACCGCGCTCAACTGGCAGCAGCCGAAGCTGAACTTCGTTCGCGTATCAATGTGCGATGGATGCAAGAAGGAGTCGGCATAGTCGATCCAGCGACTACTTATATCGATGCCAATGTTGAAATAGCGGCCGAAGCATGTCTGTTGCCGGGAACGATCCTTGAAGGCAGAACGGTTGTCGGCGCAGGATCAGTAATCGGACCGTACACGAGATTGGTGGACACGATTGTCGGTGAGCGTTCGGTGGTGGCCAATACCGTTGGGAGGGAGTCGGAGATCGGTGACGATTGCACTGTCGGCCCCTATGTATCGTTACGCACAGGAACTCGTATCGCGTCTGGTGCGCACGTCGGCACATTCGTCGAAACGAAGAATGCGGAAATCGGTGAGGGGGCGAAGGTGCCTCACCTCGCGTATATAGGCGACGCTGAGATTGGCGATCGAGCGAATATTGGTGCGGGAACAATTACTGCGAACTACGACGGCGTTGAGAAGCACCACACAAAGGTTGGAGACGATGCGCGGATCGGTTCGAATACGGTTCTAGTTGCCCCGGTAGAGATAGGGAAAGGCGCGTATACCGGTGCCGGAGCCGTCGTGCGTGAAGATGTACCGCCTGGAGCGTTAGCGACCGGAGTACCCGCAAGCGTGCGCGAGGGATGGGCTAAAGAGCAAAATACCGAGACAGAACCGGAAGGCGACGATTGATGGAACTGGTCAGCAAAAAAAAGTTGATGCTGTTCAGTGGATCCGGAAACACAGATCTCGCTGAGGAGATCGCAGCCGATCTCAAGACCGAACTCGGAGAAGTAAAACGTTCACGGTTCGCGAATGGCGAATTGTATTGCCGCCTTGGTCAGAGCGTGCGCGGTGCTGATGTGTTCATAATCCAGGGACATTGTGATCCGATCAATGAACACATCATCGAACACTTACTCATGATCGACGCGGCCAAGCGCGCATCCGCCAAACGAATCACCGCAGTCTGTCCCTATTACGGGTACTCACGACAAGACCGCAAAGCAGAAGGGCGCGAACCGATCTCGGCGCGTTTGATGGCAGACCTGATCACTGTTGCGGGAGCCGACCGAGTACTCGCCGTCGACTTGCACACGGGTCAGATCCAAGGATTCTTCGACTGCCCGGTAGATCACCTCACGGCCGTACCGATGCTCGCCGAACACATGGCTGGCGTTCTCGACAGGTCGGTTGACGTAACGGTTGTCTCCCCAGATGCTGGCGGCGGAAAACTCGCTCGCCGTTTCGCGAACAACCTTGCTGACTATGGCGTAGAACCCGACCTAGCGTTTATCGATAAGCGTCGTCCGAAGGGAACTCACAATGTCGCTGTAGCTACAGAGATCGTGGGAGAGGTTGAAGGGCGACAGTGCTTGCTGGTTGACGACATGATTGACACCGCCGGAACTGTGGTCAGCGCGGCGGAACTTCTCACGAGCCGCGGAGCATCGTCGGTATCGATATTGGCTACGCATGGCTTGTTGTCAGGTCCCGCGGTTGATCGACTCAAGAATGGCCCTATTCGTGAGGTTGTCGTTACGAACACTCTGCCGATTTCGTCGGACAAGCTCTTCGACAATCTCTCTGTGCTTTCAATTGCACCGATAATCGCGCAGGCGATCGATGCCGTATTCGAAGACACGTCCGTCTCTGAACTATTCAAAGGTGACAACACATAATGAAAGCCGCTGCGATGGCTCTAGTCGTAGTTGCAGCGGCCTTCGGGAGCGCTTCCCCTGTTAGCGCGCACACCGGCCCTGGTGCTATAGCCGTGCAAGCAACGCGGAATGGCCTTACCGTCGATTACGTAACGCGCGTCACGTTCGCGTTATTCGTTGAGAGCATTAACCCGCTGGCGCGGGTAGAACAGTCCCAGGCGATAGTCGCGCCAACTGCAACGACCACCACGATTTCGGCAGAAACGCGAGTGCCGATATCCGATGAATTTAAAACGACCACGACGACCGAATCTGCGGCCGATGAGAATGGACTCGTGCTGTTGCTGGTTGCATTCATCGTGGTCGCGGTGCTTGCGGGCGGCAGCATTTCCATCTGGCTCAAGCGCCGCAAGGCCAATAACGAGGTCTAATTCCGGCTCCGTTTTGGATTGAGCCGCGCGAACAAGGCAGAATAGCCCTTCTTCGCCACGCCTCTTAAGGATCAAACGCGCTATGGCCGATGTAACTCTTGCCGCTGAAATTCGGACCGACCTTGGATCCCGCCCCGCAGGGAGATTGCGCCGTGCTGGCCGATTGCCCGCAGTCGTTTACGGCCACAAGGTGGATCCGGTGTCGGTCACGGTGTCTGCACGCGAACTGGAACACATCCTGCACGGTCAGTCGGGCGCAAACACTTTGATCACATTGAATCTCGAAGGTGGAGAAGCGCTCGCGCTAGCCCGTCAGATTCAGCGTCACGCGACGCGCGGCGACCTCGTTCATGTCGACTTCGTTCGTGTGAGTCTTGACGAGACTGTTCGCGCTGAGGTGCCACTGCACTCAGAAGGAGATGCTCCGGGTGTTCGCGAGGGCGGACTTCTTGAGCAACTAATTTTTCACGTGTCCGTCGAAGCGAAGCCGGGAGACATTCCGACCGAGATTGTCTTCGACATCTCTACCCTTGTACTTGGTGACCAGTTAAGGATCTCAGACCTACCGGTTCCGCGTGGAGTGGCACTCCTCCACGAACCCGACGCGCTCGTAGCTCAAGTAACGATTCCGCGTGGCATGGCGGACGAGGAGGGCGAAGGAGCAGAGGGCGAGGATGGCGAGGCCGAGGCCGGTGCCGATTCACCGTCGACGTCCGACGGCGGCGAGTCCGAAGAGGGCTAACACGTGTTACTGCGGTCGCGAAAGAGGCCGCGCGAAGGTACCCCCGCCGATCTTTTGGTTGTGGGACTCGGCAATCCGGGCGCAGAGTACGCAAAGACACGCCACAACGTAGGGGCTGAGGTAGTAGAGATCCTGGCGCTTCGCCACGGTGGATCGTTGCGTAAGCAAAAGGAACGCGCCCGTGTCGATGAGGTACGAATTGATGGTCATCGGGTCGCGCTCGCTATTCCCCTTACGTACATGAACGACTCTGGCGATGCTGTGCGACTACTGGCTCGCAGACACGGCGTTAAACCGGATCAAATTGTTGTCGTACACGATGAACTGGACTTGCCGGTTGCTGCGTTGAAGCTGAAGGTTGGAGGCGGACTCGCTGGACACAATGGGTTGCGTTCAATCAAATCTCATCTCCATTCAGACGAGTTCATGCGCGTTCGGATTGGCGTAGGGAAGCCGACGAGCAAGGAGCACGGAGCAGATCATGTGCTCGACAGGTTTGCCAAGCGAGAAAGAACTGAGATCGACGTTACTCTGCAACTGGCTGCAGATGGCGTAGAAGCAATCGCAACGCAGGGCATAGAAGTAGCGATGAACATCTTCAACACCTAATTCTCCACAGACCGTTTAGCGTGTAGCGCACCGTAGCGGTGCATTACACGACAAACGGTCTGTGGGGTTGGGGCTTAGGGCGCTAGCCATCTTGCAAAACTGATTAGGTCGTCCCAGACATCGATGTTCGGGTAGTCCTTCTCAGTCGCGCGACCTTTACCCGTGCGCACAAGTGCAGGCCGACAGCCGAACCGGAGCGCTGCTTCGACATCGCGTCCAGCATCTGCCACAAACCAGGTTGCTGATGGGTCAAACCCATATTTCTTTTGTGCTTGTTCAAGGAGCAAAGTGCCCGGCTTTCGGCACTCGCAACCGTCATCTGACAAATGCGGACAAATAAACCAATCGGTAATTGCGCCATCCAATTTTTTTTCTACGGCGGCATTAATCGTTTCGAGGGTGCCGAGGTCTAGATCACCTCTGCCGACTACGGCCTGGTTGGTTATTACGAGTAGCGAGTAACCCCCTGCGACCAGCATTTCTGCTGCTTCGGCGGCACCGGGCTGGATAGCTAGGTCCTCAAGGCAAGTGACGGAATCTGGCCTATCCACGTTGATCACGCCATCGCGATCTAGTAATACAAATCGGTTGCTACTCTCAAGCACGTCACTCCTCCCGCCGAGAGACTTATTCGTGGACATCCATAAGGCTATCTGCGAACACCAAGAGCTATTTGGCGATCTGACATCGCTTGTCGATGAGGTCGAACAAGTGGCTAATGAAATGACGTCGCGGTTGCAGGCGGGTGGCACTGTCTATTGGTTTGGCAATGGAGGTAGTGCTCTACAAGCTCAGCACTTCGCGTGCGAACTCGTAGGCCGCTACGAACAGGAACGACGGGGCCTCGCATCGGTATCGCTCACCACCGATGCCTCGATCCTGACAGCGATCGCGAACGATTACTCGTTTGATGCCGTGTTCGCGCGACAGGTCGAAGCCTTATGTAAACCAGGAGACGTCGTAGTGGGAATCTCCACCTCGGGCAATAGCGCGAACGTGCTTCAAGGTATAGATGCCGCGAGTTCCATAGGCGCATTGACAGTCGGTTTTTGTGGCGGCGACGGCGGGAAGTTGGCTCGAGCCGTCGACCTGCCGCTCGTGGTTCCGTCGCCGCGTACAAGTCGCGTGCAGGTAGCTCACCTATTCCTTGGCCACACTATTTGTGAGTTGGTTGAACTGGACTTTGCAAACCGAGGTGAAGATGTTTGACCGTCCCGAGGTTGTGTATGCCGCCGTGCGCGGTGGGTTTGCGGGTTGTCGGATGTTGGTCGTCGGCGATCTGATGCTTGACCGTTATCTCATCGGTGAAGTAGCGCGCATCTCTCCGGAAGCTCCCGTACCAATAGTGCGGCTGCAACGCGAAGACACTTCGGTAGGTGGTGCGGGAAATGTCGCGCTCAATCTCTCTGGTTTAGGGGTTCGAGCCGACGTCGCTGGCTGGACTGGCGAAGATGATGACGGAGCCAGACTGCGCGCATTGCTCGGTGATGCCGGTGTGCGCGTACATGGCATCGACTCTGTGCCAGGAAGACCCACGACTACCAAGACCCGCGTGTTATCGCGTAACCAACAATTAGTTCGAATAGATGCGGAAGAGACTTCCCCGCGTGCTCCAAAAGAACGGGAGGCATGGGACGCCCGCGTCGTAGAGATGCTCGATGATGGATACGACGCGATCGTGCTTTCGGATTATGCAAAAGGTGTACTCGCCGATGGCTTGTGCCGCGCATTGATCACAAAGGCTCGCAAGCGCGGTGTCCCGGTGCTCGTCGACCCGAAGGGCCTTGATTACGCGAAATATGCCGGTGCCACAACGGTCACGCCCAACGAGACTGAACTGATGAGTGCAATCGAGATCACGACCCGCGATCCTGACGCGCTAACCACTGCCGCAGCGACATTGCTTGAAGTCTTGGATCTGGAGTTCGTCACGCTGACGCGCGGCGAGGAAGGAATCACCGTCGTAGATGGAACTGGCGTTCACCATGTTCCTGCGCGAGCACGTGAGGTATTCGATGTTTCTGGAGCAGGCGACACAGTCATTGCAACTCTGGCTGCCGCCGTCGGTGTCGGCATAGGCCGGCGCGATGCCGCGGTCTTGGCCAACCTCGCAGCTGGCATAACCGTCGGCCACACGGGGACGGTCCCGATTAGCCAATTTGAATTGCTTGAAGCAGTTGGTCCGGCGGAACCTGCCCTCGTTGACAAAGTGATGAGTCGATCCGCAGCCGTCGAATTAATTGATCGTTGGCGCGAAGCTGGCGAGGTGATTGGATTTACAAACGGTTGCTTTGACCTGATTCACCCTGGTCATGTCGCGTGTCTTGATTGGGCGAAACGTCATTGTGACCGCCTCGTGGTTGGGCTCAATGCAGATTCCTCGATCAGGGTGGTCAAGGGCGAAGGCCGTCCACTCAATTCCACAGCAAACCGCGCGGCTGTACTGGCCGGCTTGGCGTCGGTCGATGCCGTGGTTCCATTTGAAGAGGAGACTCCGCTCAACCTTGTTCTCGCGTTGCGACCAGAGGTGCTTGTGAAGGGATCGGACTACGACGAGCAATCGATTGTTGGTGCAACGGAAGTCCGCGGCTGGGGCGGCGAAGTAATGCTGGCACCGTTGCTCGAGGGTCACAGCACTTCAGGTTTACTCGGACGCATCGAAGCAAAGTGAGCAAGTCAGGACAGCGGCATCGTGACCGCGGGAGCATCACACTACGCAACCTGGATCGATATGTCGGTATACCGGTTGTCGCACTCGTAGGTGCATTGCGTGCGATCACTGGTCGCCGCGCGGTACCAGATGCCCCCCGATCGATTGGCTTGATCAAAGCGTCTGGCATTGGAGACGTAGTGGTTCTATCCGGCGTGCTGCGGGATGTGCGCGAGGCTTTTCCAGAGGCTCGGTTGGTGTTGTTCACGAGTGCAAACAACGACGCTTTCGCGAGGCTGATCGATGGCCCAGACGAAGTCATCGAACTCCCTGCCAGGAACCCATTTGCTGCGGTCTGGCGCGTACGTCGTGAACGTCTCGACGTCGTGATCGATTGCGGCATGTGGCCTCGTTTGGAAGCGCTCGCGGCAAGTTGTTCGGGTGCGAAGTGTGTGATCGGTATGCGAACCCCGCGGCAGTATCGCCATTTCGGCTTCGATGTACCTATCGAATTCGGCACCGATCATGAGATTCAAAACGATAGAAACCTCGTTGCGCCGCTTGGGGTCATAAGCGAAAGCAATCCCGTGATTACTCGCGGGGATGGCAACGTGCGCCCACTTGCAGGCCCCTATGTGGTCCTCCACCTTTGGCCGGGTGGATCCAACAGCGAAGAGCGATCATGGCCTACGTCGCGTTGGCGTGAGTTGGCTCATATTTTGGCTGCCACAGGTCTCGAATTGGTGCTCAGTGGCGGGCCATCGGACGTGACGGCAAATGATGGGCTAGTTAGCGAGTGGACTGCCGAAGGTTTAAAGGTCCGGTCTATTTGCGGTTACTCGCCTATCGAAACCGTTGTGTGGCTCAGACATGCGGCCGGAGTTGTGAGTGTGAATACCGGGATCATGCATTTAGCGGCCGCCATCGGCTCCCCAGTAGTTGCCCTAAATGGGCCGACATCAGTTCGGAGGTGGGGACCTATTGGACCGCATGTGCGGTCTGTTGTTTCACCTCTTGTCCCCGCCGGTTACCTCAACCTCGGTTGGGAACGCGATGAGCGTTTCAAGGACGCTATGAGCGCGATCACTACCGAAGCCGTTATGAAGGCATGGGACGACCTCAGAGAAGAGACTGCTTCCGCGTTTGCCTGACGGTTTCATGGGTAACAAGCATGGGATTGGGCCGATCGACTAGCGCGTTCGCTGAGGGTATACGCGCCCTGACAGCATGGCAGTGTGTCTACAGCCCCCCTGAGCGATATACCGCGCTTGTTGGCCGAAGACGCGTGTCTCGGAGCGGTCGCATCAGGGACAGCGGATGTCGTTGCGGTGCCGGATGCTGCGCGCCCGTTGTTTGCTGCAGCGTTGCACCGCTTGACGGGAGCGCGGCCAGTGTTGCTCGCGGTTCCGACCGTAGCGGAAGCCGAAAGAGTCGCTGGAGATTTAGTTCAGATGCTCGGTGCGGACCAGGTCGAGCTGTTACCGGCTTGGGAGACGTTGCCTTTCGAACGAGTCTCTCCTGCACTTGAAACGATGGGCCGAAGATTGAGCGTGATGTGGCGACTGCGCGAGGGGGGTGAGCAAACTCCGGCTGTCGTAGTTGCGCCAGTTCGTGCGTTGATACAACGCCTTGGTCCGCACGTGGAGGAAGTTGATCCACTGCGCCTAGTGCGTGGAGATAGAGCTGATCGCGATGAGGTTCTCGATCGGTTGATCCACATGGGTTACAGACGCGAGTACCAGGTCGAAGCGCGTGGCGAAGTTGCGGTACGCGGTTCGATCGTCGACGTTTATCCAGCGTCCGCTGATCATCCGGTACGCATAGATCTTTGGGGCGACACGATTGATCGAGTATCAGTATTTTCCGTCGCGGATCAACGCACAGTTCATGATCTATCAGAGGTCGTAGTTTTTCCAT
>CAMBEL010000034.1 GCA_945865605.1 Bifidobacterium breve | reverse complement strand
CTATGGAATCTCAGGCACTCCACCCGCGCAAACCAAAACAAAAACGGAAGGAGCACCCACATGAATGTATCGAAACGGCCAGAACTCCGGACCGGAGAGAAGTACTTCACGTCGCTCGGAGCAGGCTACGAAACAGAAGCCTTCAGCGGTCTCGGTCCGGCTTGGATCTCAGACCGCGAACTCAACGCAGTGCGAACTGCACTTCGCGGCATGCCAAAGGGTGCTCAGGTGCTCGATGCCGGCGCGGGCAATGGGCGCGCCACCAAAGTCATGGGTGACGAACTCGGGTTAGATGTCACCGCTCTCGACGCGGTGCCAGAGATGCTCGCCTCGATCCTAGAAGAGCGTCCTTCCACTAAGACGGTGCTGGCAAGATTGGGAGTGCCCTTACCCTTCGACTCCGAGACGTTCGATGCGGTTATTTCTCTACGCGTTCTCAAGTGGGTGCCCGCGTGGGAGCACGCCTTGACAGAGCTCGCGCGTGTCCTGCGCCCGACTGGCCGTATCGCGGTAGAGATAACCAACCGCCGATCCATCGCCCGCTTCGGTTACCGCAATGCAGCCGTAATTCCAGTCACACGGAGTGCCGCACGCGACGTCGGTGAGCGGGCTGGGATTGAATGGATCGACGAGATCCCTGGTACTCATCTTCCACTTGTTATATGGCGCATGGGTAAAGGCAATACTTCGATGCGACTCCTCACCGGTTCGCAGGCGATTGCCGATCACGTACTCGGATCCACAGGAGCTCGCAGCGTCGTCCTTGTTGGCCGCAAGAAATAATAATCGAAACGTTTAACGCGCTTTCCAACGTCGTCTCACCGATCGGCCACCAAGAAGGCTAGGAGCCCCGTCAGAATGCGCGCAGTCGCACCCCAAACAGTCTCTCCTTCGAGTTCGAAGAATGCCATCGGTCGCCACTCGCCCCAGAGTTCCCATTGTTCTTCCCGATAGATCGACGGATCCAACAATTCCGAAATAGGAACCGACAGCGCCTGCGCGACTTCACGCGGGTCGGGCACCAGGGTCGGTGGCTCGGCCATCACTCCAACAAACGGTGTGATCGTGAAGCGCGTCGCCACCGTCGAGATGCCGTCGAGTTCGCCGAGTACCTCGACCTCGCACGCATCGACACCGATCTCTTCGTGAGTTTCTCGCAACGCCGCTGCCAGCAGATCAACGTCTACCGGATCACGCTTTCCACCGGGAAATGCGATCTCGCCTTGGTGCGATGGCATTGTTTCCGGCCGCTTTGTCAAGACGAAGTGGGCCTCTCCGCGCTCCTCGAACAGAAGAACGAGAACGGCGGCGGCATGGCTCCCTGATACATCAAACTCAGATGGACGTGGTGACGGCAACAACGCCAGCCGCTTGCGCACCTCATCCAAGGTCAGCACGCGGCGATCAGAATCCAGCCCAGCCCATGGCGCGGCATTACCTTCGCGAGTCCGCACGGGACGCGGGATCACCTGTTTTCCCCCGCGTTGGGTCACGAAGGCAGACTACCGGGACGATCGACGTTGGAGGTTTGCAAGAAATGACATCGGACTGGAATTACGCGACATGCTGGGAGTTGATCGCAGACGCGCAGCCTGATCGTCCCGCGCTACTACAGGGAGATCGCGCTCGCAGTTGGTACGAGTGGGAGGACAACGCTTCCTGTTTGGCTACGGCCTTTCGCGACCTCGGGCTCTCCGAGGGTGGCAAAGTCGCGAGCTACTTGTACAACTCGATCGAATACATGGAGGGTGTTTTCGCGACTTGGAAGTGCCGTGCAGCACCTGTGAACGTGAACTATCGCTATCTAGAAGACGAACTCGTTTACCTGCTCGAGAATTCAGACTCTGAGATTCTCTTGTTCCATGGCGTGCTAGGTGAACACGTCGCGCAGATCCAAGATCGCGTCCCCACCCTACGGGCGATGGTTCAAATAGATGATGGATCTCCACTTGTCGAGGGCGCTCACCGCTACGAAGATCTGATCTCTTTCTCAGAGCCAGCGCCGCGTATCGCGTTGTCCGGAGACGACCTCTACATTCTCTATACGGGTGGCACGACCGGAATGCCCAAGGGCGTGATGTGGCGCAATGAAGATCTATTCGGCGCTCTCATGCCTGCAATCTTCGCGATATCGGGCGGTGTAGTACCGGACGGCCCGAACGAGATTCCCGCGATGGTGCAGCGGGCCGCGGACGCGGGCAATAGACCTACTCACCTTCCCGCTTCTCCTCTCATGCACGGCACGGCGTTCATGACAACACTGCAAGCTGCGACCATGGGTGGAACGATCGTGACTCTCGAGTCAGCGCACTTCGATGCTCACGAAATGTGGCGCGCTGTTGCGAAACACAAGTTGACGCAAATGGCAATCGTTGGCGACGCATTCGGCAAGCCAATGGTTAGAGCTCTCGAAGAAGCCGAAGCAAACGGCGAGCCATACGACCTCACTTCACTTCGAGTCATCATCAGTTCTGGAGTGATGTGGACCGCCGAGGTCAAAGAAGCGCTCATGGCGCGAGCCGGTTGCGTGTGCCTTGACTCGCTGGGATCAAGCGAAGGTGCGGGGTTCGGGAGTCAGGTCGCAATTCCCGGCGCCAAGGCCACCACCGCGAAGTTCACCATTGGCGAACACACGAGGGTCCTAACCGAAGACGGCAGAGCGGTAGAGCCGGGTTCCGAGGAGCGCGGACTTCTCGCACTCGGTGGCCCAATCCCAATCGGTTACTACAAAGACGAAGTCAAGACCGCCGAAACCTTTCGAACATTTGGCGACCGTAGATACTCAATACCCGGCGACTGGGCGCGCGTTGCAGCCGACGGCACGATCGAACTACTTGGGCGCGGCAGCGTTTCGATCAACACAGGCGGAGAAAAGGTGTTCCCCGAGGAAGTAGAGGAAGCCGTCAAACTGCATCCCGGCGTCGCAGACGCAATCGTCGTCGGTATACCCGATGAAAAATGGGGCGAGGCGGTTACGGCGGTCGTCGCGTTACGCGATGGCGAGACTGCCACCGCTGACGACATAGGTGAAACCGTGCGATCTCACCTTGCCGGCTTCAAACGTCCCAAGCATGTTGTGTTCACAAACGAAATCGTGCGCGGTCCGAATGGCAAAGCGGACTACGCCTGGGCCAAACAGATCGCGCACGATTTACTCGAACACTAAGACCGCGATAGCGGCCAGAAATCGAACTACTTCTTGCCCTTGGCGGCAGCGCCAACCTTGGCCAGAACGTCGCGGCTAGAGAGAATCAAGAGGTCTTCGCCCTCCACCGCAATCTCAGTACCGCCGTACTTGGAGTAGACGACCGTGTCACCGACCGCTATGCCCATAGGAACAATCTCGCCAGTGTTCTCGGCGCGACGACCCGGACCAACTGCTAGGACTTCGCCCTGTTGCGGCTTTTCCTTCGCCGTGTCGGGGATCACGAGACCCGAGAGAGTCTTCTCCTCGGCCTCTGCGGTACGGACCACAATGCGGTCTTCCAGCGGCTGCAAATTCATTTGATGCCTCCTGAGGCCGACATCATCGGCCAGTTTGAGATGTGTATTACGGGGGTGAAGCGGGATATTCCCGTCCAGCGCCCATGACATGGGCTAGCACTCGCGGTACGGGAGTGCTAGCGCAAAGTAACACCGCCATCAACGGCGTCGCAAACCCACGGTCCTAATCAGCGGGTCGAAACCAAGCCCAACGACGGGTTTGCGCCACCAGCTAGGGATGTCGGGCCATCCGACCGCAACCTCCACCATGCGGTCGCAGCAATCATTACGCCGTTGTCGGTACATAAATCCATGCTGGGCACCAAGACCCTCCGCCCAGATGCTTCCCCTGCCGCGGTTAGCCGTTCTCTCAGCCGGGAGTTCGCGGCGACGCCTCCCCCCATAACGAGCGTGGCGGCCGCCGAGTTGTCAGCGGCCACCAACAACTTATGGACGAGGACGTCCACCACGGCCTCTTGAAACGAAGCCGCCACATCCCGAACATCAACTTCGGGATTACGACGAACGTGATTCAGGACCGCCGTTTTGAGGCCAGAAAACGAGAAGTCGAGACCCTCAGAAATCATTGGGCGGGGGAACGCTATGGAACGCGCGTCACCGTCTTTTGCAAGCCGATCAATCGCCGGTCCCCCCGGATAACCGAGACCACAGATTCGGGCCACCTTGTCAAATGCCTCACCAGCAGCGTCATCCACTGTTTGACCGAGCACCTTGTATCGCCCATCTTCCACGACCGCTACCAACATCGTGTGTCCACCGGACACGAGCAGCACCGCGAGAGGAAGTGCGACATCAGGATCTTGCAACCACGCGGCATGCAAGTGGCCCTCCAAGTGATTTACCCCTACATACGGCACATCGAGCGTTAGAGCGAGCGCCTTCGCTGCGCTCACCCCAACTAGCAGCGCACCAATAAGCCCAGGGCCTTGGCATGCGGCCACTGCATCGAGGTCGCCGAACTGCACATCAGCTTCAGCAAGAGCTTCGGCAATCACGGAATTGATCAGTTCGACATGCGCTCGACTCGCAACTTCTGGAACTACACCTCCAAAACGCGCGTGTAGATCTATCTGACTGGAAATAACACTCGACCTGATCAAACGCCCGTTTTCTACAACGGCCGCTGCCGTCTCATCACAACTCGTCTCTATCCCGAGAATCAAAGTCACAAAGTCTCTCCCGGAAGTTCCCGAACTCCCTTGCGTGCCCGCGGCATCGACTCCTCGATCCCATCGAGCAGCTTTGCGTAGGAAGAGTCATCGATTCCGTATGCCCACATAACCAACGCGTCTTCATTCGTATCCGGGTAGTAGCTTTTCCTACGGCCGGCGACTTCGAACCCGAACTTCCGATAGAGATCATGCGCTGGCCGATTCGATTCGCGAACCTCGAGGGTGAGCCCTGTTGACCCGCGACCGATCGCCTCGCGTGCCATGGCAACCAATAGTTGCGTTCCAATTTGCTTGCGCTGCCAACGCGGGTCGACAGCGAGCGTCGTTACGTGGGCCTCATCTAATGCAAACATCAGCCCGCCATAACCTGCCGTCGATCGCCCAATCCGAGCGAGAAAATAGGCCCGCGAACTCGGCAGCCGGAGTTCGCTCAGGTATAGCGCCGGCGACCATGGTCGCGAATACACCACGTTTTCGATGCGAATCACTCCGCTCACATGCCAGCGACGCATCGGAACAATGCGAACATCGCTCACATCAGAGCGCGCTTCGGTGGGCATCATCGACCCTTCCGGTCCCACTCGATTTCAGCATCACTTCGGCGTAGATAAAGCGCGTGCACATCGCAAGGATCACAGAATTCTTGCCGCCGCATACGCACATCCGCTATTGCAACCAGTGAAGCGGCACTCGGATACATCGCTTGGTCATCGTCTGATTCGACGCAATCACATTTGGCGAAAGCATCGGCATGAGTCAGTACGCCATCGCCAACAACCAAACATTGGTCATCGTTCTGCGCGAGTTCCGCTGCCAATACATCAGGAGGAAGTACCTCGTAATCTCCTTCACGCCTCATCCCATCTTTGGTGGGGATGTAACGCGCACAATAAATTTCGTTGCGACGCGCGTTCGCTACCACAACAACTGGGCGACCGATCCCGACCAGCGGGTGTGCCACTAGATCAAGGCTCGACACTCCTACGACCGGAATCCCCAACGCCTGCGCCATCGTGCGCGCGGTCGTTATACCCACTCGAAGGCCGGTGAATAGGCCTGGTCCTAGACCAACCGCAATCACCTCGAGAGATGACAACTCGATGCTCGATTCCTGGCATAAATCCCGGATCGTCGGCACGAGTTGTTCGGCGTGTTGGCGGTCGACAGCAAGCGAGCGTGTCCCAAGCACTTGCCCGCCGAGGCCAAGGCCCACCGTTACCCGCTGAGTCGCGGTATCGAATCCGAGGATGCTCATCTCAACCTCCCTCGAATGATGCAACTGCATCGCGAAGAACGGCTTCTCTGCTTGCCCAATGATCTCCATGACCGCGAAGAGTCACAACGCGAACATCATCTGCCGCTTCCACTGGGACCGCCGATTTGAGAGTGATCTCGAGCCAGTCTTCTGGCATATGCGACCCCAAAAGTTCGCCCCACTCAACGACAATGACCGCGTCGGCGTTTAGAAGTTCATCGATTCCGATCTCTACGAGGTCTGCCGTTGACTCCACCCGGTACAGATCGATGTGCTGCAACAAACAGTGGCCCTGATACTGATGCGCGATTGCGAATGTGGGACTGACGACCGATTCGGTAACGCCGAGTCCACTTGCGATGCCCTTCGCCAAAACCGTCTTCCCTGCTCCAAGGTCACCTGAGCAAATTATTACGTCGCCGGGTTCAAGAACTCGGCCAATAGCAACGCCGAGTTCCAAAGTCTCCGATGCGCTCCGAGTGCACAAGTCCATCATCGTGTCTTTGTTGGTCATCGCGGCACGGTACCGATTCGTCCAAGCGCGCGTTTGGCGAGCACAAAGTCGGAGCGGGTCTGTGCCAAAGCAGTCCCGCCATTACGCAGTACCGCAGCCGGGTGAAGCATCGGGATCAGCACGGCTCCATACTCACCGAACGGCACTTCTATTCCCCGTAGTTTCGTTATGCCTTCCTTCGTAGAGAGAAGTAGCCGCGTCGCGAAGTTTCCGAGTGTCACGATAACTGCAGGGCGAATCAGATCCAGTTGCGCATTCAGATGGGGACGGCACGCTTCGATTTCTACAAGAAGAGGATTGCGATTTCCGGGTGGACGACACTTCAGTACATTCGTTATGTATACGTCCGCTCGCGTGAGGCCAACCTCTTCAATGCAGCGCGTCAATAACTTCCCTGCCCGGCCGACGAATGGCTCACCGCTTAAATCTTCTTGTTCGCCTGGAGCCTCGCCGACGAACATCAATTGTGCATTCGGCGCGCCCGTACCAAACACAACCTGAGTACGCGTTTCAGCCAACGCGCATCGGGTGCAGTTCAGTGTTTCGCTGCGCAAGTCGTCGAAAGACAAGTTAGAAAGCGCCTTTCGACGTAGATCAGGCATTGCCGTGGGACGAACTCACATCTACATCAGCCGGTGAAATGCCTTGGACCGAATGAGCAAAATCGACAATAAGGCGATCTAGTTCCTCTGCGCGCTCCAACATGACCATGTGTCCAGCACCTTCGATGATCTCAAGCTGTGACTGCGGCAGGTGGGAAGCAATCCGACGACTCTCATCTGGCGGCGTAAGCACATCGGCTGAACCGCAAGCCACGAGCACGGGAACAGCAATACCCGCTAATTCGGCTGTGAGATCTAAGCCGAGCAATGCTCCCGGTGCGCGCCTGCGGGTTTCAGGTGGACACGCGACAATCATCTCGCGGGTTAGTTCAATATGACGCGGCTGCGGATCACTACCGAAACCCAATCGAGTCAGGACGAATCCAAGATCTTGCGCCGCGAGTACTCCGGTGGCATCGGGCAGTCGATTACCCAGCATGCTGAGCAACGAATTCCACCTATTACTTTCCGCCAAAGGCGCTCGCGCAAGGGTCGACAAGAGCACTACTCCAGCCACTCGTTCAGCGGCCACATCGGGGAAGCGCGTACAGAAGGCCTGCGCAGCGACACCACCCAATGAGTGCCCGACCACAACCGCGTCACGCAGGTCCAGCCCAACAAGTACCGATCGCACATCCCACGCCAACGTGTCGATCGTGTGGCCTTGTTCACCGACCGTCGAAGAGCCATGTCCGCGATGATCGAACGCGACAACACGAAATCCAAGTTCGGGCAACGCCTCCATCTGTTTCACCCAGGTACGCACCGAGAGCGTTACACCATGAGACAACACGATCGTTGGACCACTTCCGCGTTCGATTACATGGATCGTTCCGCCGTCATGACTCGGCAAGTGGTGATCGCGGTCGAATGGAGGAAGCATCTCAGAACCTGCGTCAGGATCTGCGTTGGAACGATTCCTACGCGCGACCGACCTCGTTGCTCCGATAGCGGCTCCGACAGCGAGGGCAGCAACGCCGGCAACTACGCCTATCGAGCGCCTGCCAGGCCTAGCCATTGTCGTTGATGTTTATCCGTTGCACGCGCGGGCCAATGCGACAAACGACCTCGTTGACGATTGTCCCGAGCCTGTCAGCCCACTCGTCAGCCGTGATTTCCTCATCTCCTTGGCGACCGATCAACACGACTTCGTCACCAACGTCTACGGGGTCACTGCCCATGTCAATCATTAGGTGGTCCATCGTGACGGTTCCCGCGATCGGTCTCCGCTTGCCACCTACCAGTACCTCTCCCCCGACCGCTGAGAAGTTCCGCGGCACGCCGTCGCCATATCCAATTGGGATCGTCGCGATGGTCGATGGTGATTTCAATATGTACCGCAGGCCATACGAAAGACCTTCGCCTGCATCTAGGTGTCTCACAAAACTGACTCGTGCCTTCAACGAGAGCGCTGGACGCAGGACGGCGCGATCCCACAATTCGGTACTCGGGTAGATGCCATATATCGATATCCCAACGCGCACCAAGTCAAAGTGTGTCGCCGGGAATGCGAGCAGACCTGCCGAGTTGGCGGCGTGTCTGAGCGGCGGTTTCAAACCTTCTCTTTCGAGTTGATCTAACACCGCTTTAAAAACGACAAGCTGTGTACCGACGAATGGGCTATCGGGTTCGTCGGCTGTCGCGAGATGCGTCCAAACGGCATCGAGACGCAACCCCGGCTGCGAGACGATCTGTAGAGCCAGCGGCAACACATCAACTGGGTTCGCGCCAACGCGATGTAGACCGGTATCTACCTTCAGGTGAACTCCCACGGGTGCAGAACCGGACGCAGCGACGGCCTCAGCCAGCGCAGCGATTGCGGCAGCGGAGAACACGGTAGGAGTGAGATCATGTTCGACGATGGCTCCGAAAGCCGAAAGACTCGGCTCCGAGAGAATCAGGATTGGCGCGCTAATCCCGGCTGAACGCAACACGAGTCCCTCTTGCACCAGGGCCACGCCAAGCCACGTCGCGCCTGCATCGAGCGCCGCTCGCGCGACCGCAACCGAACCGTGTCCGTACCCGTCTGCCTTGACCACAGCCATCACGTTCGCTGGCGCCGCGACGCGCACAATCTCTGCGACGTTTTCGCGAATTGCCGTGAGGTCTACTTCAGCCCATGCTGCGCGCAACGGTCAGTCTCCAGACGTTCGGTCGGGAGCGTCGAGATTCATGTGCTTTTAGCAAGAAATCGGACTAGGTCTCCCCGCGCCACGATTCCAATAGCGACACCGTCGCGCTCGACGACCACATGGGTTACATCACCTTCATGCATCATCGTCGCAAGATCTTCCACCGTCGCTTCAGGCGCGACCTTTGGGTATTCCGCCTCCATGAGGTCCGCTGCAGTCGCCGACGCTGCTCGCTTTAATTCTTCGTCGAAGCGACGGATAGCTCCAGGGGAAGTGAACTCAATTCCCGGAAGAATCGCGATAGTCGTAGGGATGTGCAGGCGCGCCTCGGTCACCAACAGGTCTTCATCTCTAAGCAACCCGAGGACCTTGCCGGTGTCGTCTACAACTGGCGCTGCACCAATTCCGTTGGTAGCCAACACATCGGCCACTTCACTTGGCGACTGATCCGGCCGAAGTGTCACGAGGTCACTTGTCATGACATCAATGGCAAAGGTCTGCGTCGGCATTATGCCTCCATTAAATCTTGCGGATCACGCAAGACGGCGGGTATTGCGGCGAGCAGATCGCTCGCTATGAGCCCATTATGTCCGCACTCGTCCGCGGCGCTGCCATGGACCCAAGCTGCGGCGGCCGCTGCCTCAAACCCGGGAGCACCTACGGCGAGGAATGCGCCAATGATCCCGGAGAGAACATCCCCCGTTCCAGCAGTTGCGAGCCATGGACCACCTGTCGAGTTCAGCGCCACCCTCCCAGCATGTGGCTCGGCGACAACGGTGGTCCTGCCCTTCAACAACACGATCGCTCCGGTGGCATCAGCAAGGCAACGCGCCGCAGCCACTCTATCTTTTCCGGGCTCGACTCCCAGTAGCCGTTTGTATTCGCCGTCATGTGGAGTTAGCACGGTCACTACGCCTGCGGGACGTTTCAACAATGCAGAGAGGTCACCGCGAAGACTGTTCAACCCGTCGGCATCAAGCACAAGATTCGTTTGAACATCGGCAATGATGCGCACCACCGCTTCGGCCGTTCCTGCGGCTGTACCCAGCCCAGGACCAAGTACCAACGCGTCGAACCTTTTTACGTAGTCGAGCACCAACTCGAACGCGGTCGCGCTCATTGATCCGCTACCTGTTGCATCCAATGCAAAGGTGATCACCTCTGAACCAGATGCGCGGCTCGCGGCGTCGGTCCCTGGGACGCCACACCACACAATGCCTACGCCCGCGCGCATCGCTGCACGGCTAGCCAACATCGGTGCACCGGTCATTCCCGTTTGGCCGCCAATAACCATGAGCGCACCCACGGACCACTTATGTGCATCGATAGGCCGTTGCGGTAGCCATGCCAAAACATCGGCGCGCTCGGTTATTCCCGTAGACAAACCAAGCGAGACGTCCGCGAGGTCTACCCCAACATCAACAACCGTGACAACACCGCTGCAAGATCTACCTGCGCCAAGACAGTGCCCCGGCTTCTCGGCCGCAAAAGTCACCGTCCGGTCAGCATGCACGGCCGAACTCGCTACCGTCCCCGTGGCACCGTCGACTCCGGATGGAATGTCCACTGACACGACTGTCGCCACACATGCATTGATCGCGTGAACTGCATCCAACGCAAGACCGCTAATCGCTCCCCGCAGACCGGTCCCGTACATCGCATCGATCACACCGTCTGCTCTAGCAAGGGAGCGCGCGAAAGTAGATGGATCAAAGACTGTGTCTGAGTCAACGCTTGAGTCGATCTGAAACACATCGACACGCGCACCCCAGGCTCTCAACGCTCGAGCTGCTACCAGACCATCGGCACCGTTATTTCCTTTGCCCCTAACTACAACCACTCTGCGCCCATAGGTTCCGCCAAGGGCGCGACGCATCTCCCACGCGGCCGCTCTTCCGGCGCGCAATATGAGTGTCTCGTGAGGAGTACCGAGTGCAACCGTTCGCGCGTCGGCTTCGGCCATTTGTTCAGGCGTCAGTACCGGCCTCACCGTTCGGCTCCGCCATGCTCAACTTGGCTGTCAATACCGATAGCGAGCACGACTGCCATTGCCGTTGTATCAGTGTGACTTAGCGATACGAGCCAACCGGTCACTCCGACTTCCTTCGCTATGGCAAGTGCGCGTCCGTGCAGAAGCAACTCAGGTTTTCCATCTGTATGACGCATTACCTCTACATCGCGTAGAGCGAATTTCCAAAGGCCGACGCCCAATGCTTTCATCACCGCCTCTTTCGCACCGAATCTCGCCGCCAAGTGCGGCACTGGATCGCGAAGACAAGCTACATAACCACTTTCGCCTTCGCTAAATATCCGATCCACGATTCTCGGGCGGCGCGCAAGAACTTTTCGGAAGCGTTCGATCTCCACCAAATCACTTCCGAGACCCAACACAGTCACTCCCGTGCGCGCCACCAGTCGGCAAGCAAGCCGATTGGCAGCGTAAGTAGGTCAACCACCGGAACCCGCGACAGAACCTCATCTTCAAAAGTCGGCTCGGTTTCGGTTACGGCACCACGTAACGCGGTGTACCGATTCCGATATCCCGAGAGAACTCCGCGAGCGACATCGGGTGCCAGTCGGTCGCGCAGGGAAAGATGCAGCAACACAAGTCCAACAGTCTGCACGCCCTTTATCTCTGGAACGATCGCAACGGTACGACCGTCTACTCGACCACGAGTAACAAACACTTCACGCTCTGCAGCGACAGTTTGCTTGGTGCCTCGAAGAGCTGGGTTGTCATCGGTTCGCGAACGAAGTTCGGTTGCAATTCCTCCTCGGTCCACGACTGCAATCGTTGCGTCCTCACGCGTGGGATCTCCATCGATCCGATAGCGCGTGTACCCAACGACCTCGTCTACCGCTGCGTCTAGGTCAACAAGTGTTCGCAATACCCGGTAACTGAGGCCATCACGGGCAGCGCCAGAGGCAAGGACTTCGCGAACTAGCCGCACCTGCAACAAGGTTTCATCGGACCGAGATATCCCAACCGTGACCGTCTTGGCTTGGTGCTTGATCGCATCTATTGGGCGCGTCAACTGCTCGATGCCGACCGTCAACGCTGCCATCAGATCTTCAATAACAATTCCGGGAGTACCGACTTTCCCATACTCGATCGAATACGCGTCCAACGGCAACACCCCCGTTGCATATCTCAACAACGAAGCCAACTTCACGGCTGTCCCTGCTTCAAGGGAGCCGTCATATCCGCCTGTTCGCAAGCCGTCAAAGAACACGCCAGCAGCACGTTCGAGGTCAATCGACAGACGACTTGTCGACGTAAGCGATTCAGCGCGCTGGTCGGTAGTCGCTTCGATCGCGGCTCGCGCCTCTCGTAATGGGCGCGCGGACGCATCTATTGCGAGCGCCGCTTCGTAACCGAACAGGTGACCAACCATCGCGCTCAAAACGAAGGCGAGATCGGCATGAACCTCCGGGACAGAGATCGTCTCAACCGCTACACCGAAACGATCATCTCCTTCAGTCACGATCGCCACGGGAGCAGCCTTGTGCGCCCTATAGATGGCAAGTTCCTTCGCAACATCATCGGCTGTCGAACCAGATAGGCCAGCAGCACAGACCAGTACTAACGGTTCGGAAGAAAGATCGATGTGTTTCTTATCTTCGGTGCCGTCGCACGCGATCGACTTGTAACAGAGTTCCGAACACTTGATCCTCACTTCATTCGCTGCGATGCGATTACGACCGTTACCCACAACGGCCCAATACCTGCGGGGTGGCGCGAGCCGCTGAGCGCATTGTGCAATTTCAAGACGTAACGAGAGCACGGAATTCATCGCCGTGGGCAATTCACGAAGCGCATTGAGTAGGGCGTTGCGTTCACTCGGAATTGCGATTCCAAACTCTTCCGCGAGCGCGAAAGCAAGAAGAAACGAAGCTGCTATTTGCGCGTAGAAGGCTTTAGTTGATGCAACGCTCATCTCAACATCGCGCCCGTCCGACGTGTAAAGGACCCCGTCGCAACGATCAACGAGATCACTTTGACGCCGGTTCACAATCGCGATTACCGATGCACCGCGGTCGCGAACCAGATCTACCGTCCGGTTTGTATCTGTGGTCGTGCCACTCTGGCTGATTGCCACAACAAGCGTGTCTGCCATATCGTCTGACAAACCAAATCCGGATAACTCGGTCGCAAGCACTGCGTTGACGCGAACTTCAGCGTGAGCCCCTAGAGCATCACCCAAGATTGCAGCCAGGCTCTCGCCAGCGACCGCCGCTGTGCCTTGCCCGATGACGAGAACCCGCGCGATCGAGCCATCGCGAAGTTTGGCTCTGATGCTCTCTGGCAGTGCATCATGGCCCACGTCAACCACGAGCGAGCCGCCGCGCTCAATAAGTCTGCCGCGCAGCGTCTTACGAAACGATGAGGGCGACTCCGTAATTTCCTTGAGCAAAAAATGCGGGGAGTCACCGCGATCAATATCGCGTGTAGTTATCTGTGCACGCCTTATCTCGTTCTCATCAATAGGCAACCGCGTGCCGTCATACGAGATCCGTTGAATGCCGCCAAGAGTTCCAGCGAATTTGGCATCGAGTGTGATTATCTGACCGCGACTCCCTTCGGCATTAGCGGAGTTCCCTGGTGTATCGCCATCCATTCGGATATAGCCAGCTGCCTCTTCAACAAGTCCGTATGGCTCCGATGCCACGACAAAGCAGTCGTCAGCAAGACCGACATACAGCGCCTGGCCACTACCTCTGATACCAAGGAGTATCTGATCTGGATCGGCATCGCTCACTGCACCAATCGCTACAGACCCCGCGAACCCCCCCAGCGTTATTCGAAACGCCTCCAGAACTTCTACCTGCTCCGCTAGAGCCCGCGCAACCAATATCGGTATTACCTTCGCATCGGTAGTAACTCCGGGCGGGATTGAAAGGCCATTGCTGGCGACCAACGCTGCGAAATTATCAACATCTCCGTTGAGCACTGCGGCGACGTATCGACCGGATGCAACGTCTTGGGTATCGCCGCTCACATCCTGCATCGAGTCCAGCGGGTGTGCATTGGCTTCAGAGATGGTGCCGACGCTCGCCCAACGCGTATGTCCAAGAACGGCAACGCGCGCTCCCGGTCCACTTACCGCAGCGTGCAATAAGGAATCGTTCCGAATCGCATCCCTCAACACGCTCACGTTGTCGCCCAACTCGCCGATCTCGGCCGCTGCCTTGTAGACGAATGCAATCGATCCATCTCCGAGCACGCGCATCGAGTTGGACCGAAGCAACGAATCGGACGTTCGCACTTCGACTTCGATCGCTACATCGGCGTCGGCTATATCGAGAGAGTGGTTTCCGACAAGAATGTGCAGGCCAGCTGAGTCGCGACCGCGCACTTCCAATCGATCGATAGACGACAACGCAACCTGGATCGTTGCGAAGGCCTCAATCGCGCTCGACGTGCTGCTCGGGGTAGATCCACCGACAAGCGACGCTACCGACGCAGTATTTCCTAGACGGTCGCGTGCTACGGACCAGCATGCGTCCTTCACGCGAATGAGAGCAGCGTTCACGGCCTCGAACTCATCTGGTCCGAGTTCTGTCTCGGCTGAATCGAAACGCTCTTCCAACTCGCGGAGACGGAGCTGCTGACCGGCTAATTCGCCGGCAATCGCAGTAGCGCCCGCTGGGTTGGCGAGGAGTGCCGTGAGGCCAGGTACGCCACGCAAACTTGAATCAACATTTTCTATAAGCCTCGCGACCTCACCCAAGGCCGCGGCAGCGGGGGTCAGTGATAGGTGCACTCCCGCCCGTTGAAGATCGGCGAGCAACTCGGCGAGGTCTGGCGGGGTGCGCTCGGATGGACGGCGGAGCACCGCCACGATGCCGCACATGAGATACCTATCTTACCGATAGGTATCGCCCGGTTTCCCGTGTTCCCTCAACAGTGCCCATCTTGCAAGATCGATGCAGCCGCCGCAAGGGCCGATTAGGGCGCGCCTAAGGCATTGGACAGTGCGACTGAGAGGCGTTCTACGATTGCTACTGCTTGGGGCGAGGTTGGCGCCTCGACCATCACCCGCACTACCGGCTCGGTACCGGAAGGTCGCACAAGAACCCGCCCTTCATTGCCCAGTTCTGCGGTCGCGGCACCCACCTCATCCCAAAAGCCTGTCGCCCCTTCGAGCCGATCCATATCCCTGACTTCCACATTTCGCAATTGCTGCGGGTACTTCGTGATTACAGCAGTCAGTTCCGACAATGGCTTGCCAGATCGCGCCGCCGCGTCTAAAAGGAGAATCCCCGCCATCGGTCCGTCACCTGTCGGGCAGTGTTCAGCAAAGATCACGTGCCCAGACTGTTCACCCCCTAATACCGACCCATGTCCCTCCATCGCAGCGAGAACGTGACGGTCGCCTACGGGAGTTTCCAGCACCGATATGCCTTGAGGTTCGAGTGCGCGACGAAGTCCAAGGTTGGCCATCACGGTCGTGACTATCGCATCTCCGGTCAAGCGTCCTTGCTTCATTAGATCCAACGCAAATATTGCAAGCATGTGGTCTCCATCAACGATGCCCCCGCGCTCGTCTACGGCAATCACACGGTCAGCGTCACCATCGAACGCGAGACCAGCGTTAGCACCAAGTTCAAGGACCATTTGGGAGAGCGCGGTCGGATCCGTACTCCCACACCCTGCATTGATATTCATCCCGTCAGGCGAATCATTGAGAACACTGACATCTGCACCGAGTAACCGGAGTGCCTCGGGTGCTGCGCGGAACGCGGCTCCATTACCGCAGTCGACCACTACCGACAAACCAGCGAGCGCGTCTGAACTAACTGCACCAACCAGATGATTTACATATCCCGCGACGGGCATCGGGGCGCGCACCGAATCTCCCACGCTCGCTCCCGACAATGAACTCCCAGCACCGCTAAGCATCTCGAGCATCACGTCGCCGATATTCACCTCGACTTCATCGCGCAGTTTGCGACCGCCTTGCGCGAAGAGTTTTACGCCGTTGTCACCGAATGGGTTGTGACTGGCAGAGATCATCACTCCCGGCGCAGTGTGCAAGCGGCAAGCATTCGCTAACCCCGGGGTTGGCAAAATGGAATATGACTCGACGTTTCCGCCTTCGGCACATATCCCAGCAATGACGGCCGCCTCGAGCATGGGACCTGATCGACGGGTATCTCGCGCTACCAGGAATGGCTCTGACGTCCCAAGCACCCTGGCTGCTGCGCGCCCTAAAGCGACCACAACCTCTGGGGTCAGCACGACACCGGCTACCCCGCGTATGCCATCTGTACCAAAGCGGGGAGCCACTTAGACGCGATCCCGGAGTTCGATTAACGCTTCGAGTACTGCGGAGCCTTGCGGGCCTTCTTGAGGCCATACTTGCGCCGTTCCTTCTCGCGTGCATCACGCGTGAGGAGTCCTGCTTTTTTTAGCCCGTCGCGCGATTCCGGATCGAGTGTCGCAAGCGCACGAGCTATGCCAAGCCCCAACGCGCCAGCTTGTCCCGCTACTCCACCGCCACGGATCGTCGCGTCGACGTCGTAGACATCGGCAGTTTGAGTAAGCCTCAGAGGTTCGATGGCTGCGTTGCGATGCGTTGCGATCGGGAAGTACGCCACGCTGTCGCGACCGTTGATCACGACCTTGCCGGTTCCCGGGCGCAACCGCACACGAGCAACCGCTTCCTTGCGTCTTCCTGTCGTTTGGATGAGGGGCTTCGGCACTTAGATGTTCTCCGTCAGTCGGTTGGGCGCCGCGACAAAAGTTCGCGGGGCTGCGGCAACTGCGCCGCGTGAGGGTGGTTGGGTCCTGCATATACGCGCAACTTCTTGATCATCGCTCTGCCAAGTCGCGTCTTAGGCAACATGCCCTTGATGGCAAGACGTATAACGCGTTCTGGGTCACGCTCCATCAGACGACCAAGTGATTCCTCACTTAGACCGCCGGGATATCCAGAGTGGCGGTAATAAGTATTCGCTGCTGCTTTACGCACAGGGATGTCAAGCTTGGAAGCGTTGACGATGATGACGTGGTCGCCCGTGTCTACATGCGGAGCGAAAATCGGCTTGTGCTTGCCTCGGAGCAGCGTCGCAGCCTCGGTCGCGACCCGTCCAAGAACAAGCCCTTCGGCATCAATTACAAGCCAAGCCCTTTGAATATCGTCTTGCTTCGGTGTAAACGTACGCACGAATCTCAATTCTCGTCTGTGGTTCAGGACCTCAAATGGCCCTGAGGACGCTCCGCAGCCCATGCATGGACCGTGGCGTAGCGGGCGATCCTACCGGCCCAGGACTCCGTCGAACAATCCGGGCGTCACGTATCCTCCACATATGACCGAGAACGCAGCCGCTGGCCACAGCCTTGATCCCCAACTAGAGCCCCAAGCCGAGAAGGCACTCGAGGTTCTTCTCAGCACGGATCTTGAGCCAATAGTCGACATGGTGCTTATTAGCCGCGACAACCATTACGAGGCACATTCCCATACCGGAATGGTTGCTTTTCGCCGCACCGGACCAGGCCGAGAGGGCTATGAGCGCGTGTTTGTTGAAGGCGCTGATCCGCTCGAAGACCAGGCAACCGACCGATTCTCATCTCTCGACACCGAGGTAGCCGGCCGTTTCCCCGATCGCAGTGACAACGCCTATCCCCACGCCTTCGATTCCGTCGCTCAACTTTTCGACCACCGATCTGCTCCAGACCTGTGCGTAATCCACTCTGCATCCCACAACTGGGAGGACCAAGGTGGTCACCGCGGCGAACATGGAAGCATCGGTGTCGTCCAGGCGCGAGCGCCGTTTGTAATTGCTGGCAAGGGCGTGCGCACCGATGGTCTCGTGGAACGTTCCGCTCGCCTCCTCGACGTTGCCCCGACGATTGCTCACCTACTTGGCTGCACTCCTCACGATGACGGGACATATTTGGCCAACCAGGACGGCGAGGTACGCGATGACGTGCTTGACATCGACGGAGGCCGCCCGAAACACGTAATTGGTTTCCTATTCGACGGTACGAATCCGAACGTGCTGTACGCGATGGCGGCGAATGGTGAAGCGCCAAATGTTGCGCGGCTCATGGAGATGGGTACTGCCTACGAACACGGCGCGATGGCAAGCCTTCCCACTGTGACACTCGCGAACCACACCTCGATCCTCACAAGTCGCCATCCAGGACACCACGGCATTCTCAACAACGCCTGGTGGGACAGAACAACCGGCAAACAGATCATCACGAATTCTGCTGCGACATGGCCGACCGCAATGGACACGCTCGAGCCCGGTGTCGAATCACTTCATCAAGCAATCTTGCGTTCGTTCCCCGGTGAGTTCACGGCATCGGTCAATGAACCCTGCGATACCGGCGCTGGCTACTCAACATTTGAGTTCTTCCGTCGCGGCGAAGTACCACCGATACCGAAAGACCCGTTCGGACTTCCACACACGACAGAGCGCTTCGTGCGCCCGTCTAAGGACTACTCGTGGTCATCGATCGTCGACCACATGGGTACCGAACAAGCGGTCGGAATCCTCTCTGGTAATTACCGAGATGAGTCGTACCCATTGCCGCGCTTCATGTGGGTCAACTTCACGCTCACCGATTCAGCCATGCACGAGGGAGGGCCACACTCAGAGATGGCAGCCGCAAGTATCCGCGACTCGGATGCCCGGCTGGGTGCCGTGCTGAGGGCCCTAGAGCAAACCGGAGCATTCGACGATACGGCCTTCGTTCTGGTCGCTGACCACGGCATGGAAGAAAGCAACCCTGAAGTGCGCGGTGACTGGGATGTACACCTTCGGGAAGCGGGACTGAAGTTTCGCGACGAGGGTTACTCGTTCCTCTACCTCGAAGAGTCATAACACGGAGTCGGCATTCTCGGTAGTGTGTAGTCAACATCGTGGAGCCGCAAGCCTCCACGATGGTTTCCCTAAGGGTGCAGTCCCCATGCCCAAGGGTGGGTCAATTCACAGCGCCTTAGGCCGTGGGTCCGATGATACCGGGAGCTTCATCGTGACTGTGCGCGTCAAGAATCCCTAGACCTCGCCTACCCACCAAGTCCTAAGTTCACCAACCCACGCAGTTTCCTCGTTGAACGCGGTCTAGTGCCTATGAAAAAACGACTACTTTGTTGCCGGTGAAGCGACCAGCATGGCTACGCAAACTTCGTAAACGTTTTTCCGGAACCGACGCGAACCGGTCCGACATGGCTCCCCAAGATGCTTGGGAAACTTCGATAGACGGTGAGGTTCGGTTCTGGCGCGAGTATTTGCGCACCAAGGGCGAACGTTGGCCAGGAAGTTACGACGAACGCACCGATCCAAACCTTCCATTGCAGCCGGAGATCGCCGAACTCATCGTGGCTCCCGACGGGGCGACTGTAAAACTGCTTGACGTCGGTGCGGGGCCACTCACGTTTGTCGGGCGCACAAGTCCTCAGTGGACACTCGAAGTCACCGCAGTGGATGCGCTCGGAGCGCAATACGGCGAAATACTCGACGAGGCCGGAGTGGTGCCTCCGGTTCGCACCCAAACTTGCGAATCTGAACAACTATCGACGCTCCTCCAACCCGACACCTTTGATGTTGTGACTGCACGCAATACTCTCGACCACTCATACGACCCGGCACTTGCAATACGAGAAATGCTTGTCTGCGCGAAGCCGGGTGGTGCCGCGCTCTTGATCCACCACCGCAATACTGGCGAAGACGAGCAGTACCACGGCATGCACCAATGGAATTTCGAAGCCGATGGACATTCGCTCATTGTTTGGCGGCCCAGAACACGTATCGACGTGGGAGAATCCATCAAAGATCTAGGGCAAATCGAGCGCAGTTGGGTAGACGGTGCTTGGGAAGGCGTTGTTATTCGCAGGGCTGAGGCATAGGCCGGGTCGTCGTGACCAACCCGCTACCAGAACTCCCACTACCAGAGGCCCCGCTACCAGAGGCCCCACCACCTGAACTGCGTTATCGGCGCGGGCTTCACTTGTTTCAGCCCTTGCGCGCGCTTTGGGGCGCTCGCCAAATCGCGCTCAACCTGGGCCTTCGCGAACTGAGGGTCAAGTACAACCAGGCGATCCTCGGACTCGCGTGGGCGCTGCTGACACCCCTCGTGCTCATGATCGTTTTCTCGGTATTTCTAAATCGCGTCGCAAGCGTCGAAGTAAATACTCACGGCATCGCATACCCGGTTTTCTCCTATACCGGGCTTCTCGCCTGGACGTTTTTCTCTAGTTCTGTATCGTCGGCTGGGTCGAGCCTTATTTCCAATCCATTGCTCAACAAGGTCTACGCCCCCCGCGAGGTATTCCCACTCGCAACAATCGGAACGTCGGGAGTCGACGCTGGAGCAGCATCAATTGCGCTTTTCGCATTGTTCGCAATCTTCAAAGAATGGCCTCAGCCAACGACTATCTGGGCTCCGGTATTGCTACTGGTGCTACTTGCATTCACCGTAGGAGTCGGCCTCACCTTCTCTTGTCTTACCGTCTACGTGCGCGATCTACGCCATGCGCTGCCGCTGATGTTGCAAGTTGGACTGTTCGTAACGCCTGTCGTCTACGGGCTTAGCGCTATTCCAAAACAGTGGCGCGGCCTCTATGTGTTCCTCAACCCAGTTGCCATGGTGATCGACGGGCTGCGTGAGACAGTGCTCTACGGAAACGCTCCCAACATGTGTTACCTCGGTCTCGCTTCGGCATCATCGCTAATAGCGTTGCTCGTCGGGTATTGCCTCTTCAAACAACTTGAGACCGGATTCGCAGATGTCTCCTGAAGGAAGCG
>CAMBEL010000033.1 GCA_945865605.1 Bifidobacterium breve | reverse complement strand
TCCAGGGTGGAAGTAGAGATCGGGATAGGTAAGTCGGGCCGAAGGGCATACGGTTTCGATGACATCGCCATCGTGCCGAGCCGCCGTACGCGCGATCCCGAGGATATCGATATTGCTTGGGACTTTGATGCATTCCATCTAGAACTTCCGCTCATCGCTTCTGCGATGGACGGTGTTGTCTCGCCCAAGACCGCGATAGAGATTGGCAAGATAGGTGGACTCGCGTGCCTCAATCTTGAAGGTCTCTGGACGCGTTACGAAGACACAGACGCTGTCTTCGAAGAGATAGCCGGGCTCGATGTAGATAAGGCGACCCGCCGTATGCAGGAGCTTTACCAAGAGCCGATCAAGGATGAGTTGATCTCGTTACGCATCCGCGAAGTGAAAGACGCCGGCGTTCTCTCATGCGCATCATTGACTCCGCAAAGGGTTGAACAGTTCGCAAAAAACGTTGTCGATGCAGAACTTGACGTGCTCATCATCCAGGGAACCGTGGTGAGCGCCGAGCATGTCTCGAAGTCACCGGATCGCCAACCGCTCAATCTCAAGAAGTTCATCCGTGAATTCGAGATACCAGTGATCGTTGGCGGTTGCGCCAGTTACAGCACCGCGCTGCATTTGATGAGAACCGGAGCGGTTGGGGTTCTGGTTGGGGTAGGTCCAGGCCAGGCGTGCACGAGTCGCGGTGTATTGGGTATTGGTGTTCCCCAAGCTACGGCCATCGCGGACGCTGCAGGTGCACGCATCCGGCATCTAGACGAGACGGGCGTTTACGTGCATGTGATCGCAGATGGCGGAATGCGAACCGGTGGCGACATTGCCAAGGCCATTGCATGTGGCGCCGATTCCGTAATGCTCGGGTCACCGCTCGCGAGTGCTTTTGAAGCTCCTGGCCGCGGCTTTCACTGGGGCATGGCTACGTTCCACCCATCGCTCCCACGCGGCGCACGTGTTTGGGCCGGGCAGAAGGGCTCAATCGAGGAAATTCTCACTGGCCCCGCACATGAAAATGATGGAACGATGAACCTGTTCGGAGCGCTGCGCACATCGATGGCCACTACTGGCTACGAGACGGTCAAGGAGTTCCAAAAGGCAGAGGTGATGGTTGCGCCGTCGTTGCAGACTGAAGGAAAGAGCCTGCAGAGATCGCAAGGCATCGGGATGGGCCGCTGATGTTGCTCGCGATGCAGTGCGGGTTGTCGCTGACGCCGTGAATGACGGAGACCATGATGTGGTGCTCGTCGTCGACCTCGGAGCACAGTACGCGCAGTTAATTGCTCGGCGTATTCGCGAGGCTCACGTATTTTCCGAAATAGTTCCTCGCTCCATGCCGGTCACCGAGATGCTTAAGAAGCGGCCGAAAGCGATCATTCTCTCGGGTGGTCCCGCCTCAGTGCACCTAGAGGGTGCTCCATCCATTGACGCGTCGCTCTACGACTCAGGTGTTCCGGTGCTTGGGATTTGCTATGGCGCGCAGTTGATTGCACGCGATCTTGGTGGAGAAGTGGCTAAAACCGGACGAGGCGAATATGGCCGCACCGATCTAACCGTCGCGCAGCCGGGTGCCATCTTCGGTGAGCAACCGAATGAACAGGTTGTGTGGATGAGTCACTCCGACACGATCACCTCGGCTCCACAAGGGTTCCGTGTGTTTGCTTCTACCCCTGAAACACCTGCCGCGGCTTTCGGTGACCCTGACCGCCGTGTTTACGGATTGCAGTTCCATCCCGAAGTCGCTCATACCGATCAGGGTCGAGACATTCTTAAAGCGTTTCTCTTTGACGTTGCTAGATGCCGACCGACCTGGACCAACGTCTCGATCATTGAACGTGCAGTTGCCGATATCCGTGCGCAGGTCGGTGACGAACAAGTGATTTGTGGACTATCCGGAGGCGTCGATTCTGCGGTCGCTGCCGCACTGGTGCACAAGGCGGTTGGCGACCAGTTGACGTGTGTGTTTGTCGACACAGGATTGTTGCGCCTCAATGAAGCCGAACAAGTTGAAGAAACGTTTCGTAGACAATTCAATTTGGACCTCGTTCATGTGAAGGCTGGTGACAGGTTCCTCAATGCATTGACCGATGTTGTCGAGCCAGAAGCCAAGCGCAAGATCATTGGTGAGACATTCATCAGGGTGTTCGAAGAAGTAGCGAGCGACATGTCAGATGCTCGTTTTCTTGTGCAGGGAACGCTTTATCCCGACATTGTCGAATCGGGTGGCGGTGACAACGCTGTGATCAAGAGTCACCACAACGTTGGCGGCTTGCCTGAGGACATGAATTTCGAATTGGTCGAGCCACTCAGTGCTCTTTTCAAGGATGAGGTGCGAGCAGTTGGCGAAGAACTCGGCCTGCCAGAGGAGATTGTCTGGCGCCAGCCGTTCCCTGGTCCCGGTCTTGGTGTGCGCATCATTGGGACGATCACACCCGAGCGAGTGGAGATTCTTCAGCGGGCCGATGCGATTGTCGTGGAAGAGATTCGCCGCGCCGGCCTATACCGCGAGATCTGGCAGAGCTTCGCCGTGTTGCCCGCAGTGCGCACGGTCGGCGTGATGGGCGATGACCGCACCTACGCGTATCCGATCGTGATTCGTGCCGTAACTAGCGATGACGCGATGACAGCAGACTGGGCGCGTTTGCCCTACGAGGTGCTTGAACGCATTTCGAGTCGGCTGATCAATGAGGTACCCGGAGTCAACAGGGTGGCCTATGACGTGACGAGCAAGCCCCCCGGCACGATCGAGTGGGAGTAGAAAGACGCGATTAGGCGCTCATGAATCCTGGAACTCCCGGTGCCGATCTATTCAGTGGTCTGAATCCTGTGCAACGCGAGGCGGTGACCGCTCCCGATGGTCCAGTGCTGGTGATTGCCGGCGCGGGATCAGGGAAGACGCGGCTGTTAACGCATCGAATCGCGTACCTGGTTGGAGATCGCAAGCTCTCACCGTTTGAGATTCTTGCAATCACGTTCACCAATAAGGCAGCTGCTGAAATGAAGTCGCGGGTTGGCGAATTAGTTGGTCCGGTCGCCAATCGGATGTGGGTATCGACTTTTCATTCTGCGTGCGCGCGCATCCTGCGACGTGATGCAGGGCTTCTTGGTTATAGAACATCCTTTTCGATCTACGACGAGTCCGATGCCTCACGCCTTGTTGATTACGTGCGCCGAGATCTGGACCTAGATCCGAAACGTTTTCCTCCACGCCGGTTGCACAACGCGATTTCCGCAATGAAGAACGAACTCGTTACGGCCGAAGACGCGAGTGCGAAGGCTATGACCTCTCACGAAACGAAGGTCGCCGCCGTCTATCTCGAATATCAAAGGCGGCTAGCGGCATCGTCCGCTGTTGACTTCGACGACTTGCTGCTCTTGGTCGTGCGCTTGTTGAAAAAGCATCCCGAAGCGTTGGAGCGCTGGCGTAATCGTTTTGGATACGTCCTCGTCGATGAATTTCAGGACACCAACATCGCTCAATGGGAACTCATCCGGTTGCTCTCAGAAGAACATCGCAATTGCATGGTTGTTGGCGACGCCGACCAATCGATATACAGCTTCCGCGCCGCCGACTATCGCAATCTGATGCGGTTCGAGGAAACCTTTCCTGAAGCATCCATCATCATCATGGACCAGAACTATCGATCCACCGAGCGGATCCTCGATGCAGCGAACGCCGTAATCGCGAACAACCTCTCGCACCGTCCGAAAAACCTTTGGACCGAACAAGCCGGTGGCGAGTTGATCGTCCGGTACCAGGCTGAGGACGAACATGATGAAGCAGCCTTCATGGTCAGCGAGGTAAATCGCCTTTCAGATACAGAAGGTGCGCGGTTTGCAGATGTCGCAGTCTTCTACCGAACCAATGCCCAGAGTCGTGTCCTCGAAGAAGCTCTTGTCCGAGCTGGCATTCCTTACAGGATCGTTGGTGGCACCAAGTTCTACGATCGCAAAGAAGTAAAAGATGCGCTCGCCTATCTGCTTGCACTCGTTAATCCAGATGACGAAGTCGCATGGAAACGCATTGTCAATGTTCCCAAACGCGGTGTTGGAGACACCTCAGTAACGCGGGTCGATGCATACGCCAAGCGTGAAGGACTGGTATTTCGCGAGGCAATTCGCGACGGAGCGGCCGCGGGTGTGAGCGGGAAAGCGCTCGGCGGCATTCGCGATCTCATCGAGGTAATGGAGGCACTTGATAACGGAGCAGATTTAGGTGGAGTGTCAGGGACGCTGGAATCGATGCTCGAACGGACCGGCTACGTCGCCGAACTAGAGGCGGAAAAAAGCATTGAAGCGCAAGGAAGGATCGAAAATCTGGCGGAACTTGTTGGTGTCGCTCGCGAGTTTGATGAACAGTTGAATGCGGGCGAACTTGCGGGTCTCGTTGCGATTGCGGGATTGGAAGAATCCCCGGAAGCACCACGAGGCCTTGCGCGCATTCAAGCGTTTCTTGAAGCCGTGTCGCTCGTTACCGATCTCGACTCACTAGATGCCGAGGAGTCAACGGTCACGCTTATGACCTTGCATGGTGCGAAGGGTCTTGAGTTCCCGATCGTGTTTGTAACCGGTCTTGAAGATGGAATCTTCCCACACATGCGATCACTTACAGATGCCGATGCCCTCGAAGAGGAGCGCCGGCTTTGTTATGTAGGAATCACGCGCGCCCGTGAGCGGCTCTACTTGTGTCATGCGTGGTCTCGACAACTGTTCGGGATGACCGACTACTACCCGCCGAGTCGGTTCCTTTCGGAAATTCCTGAGGCGCTTGTGCAATCACAAGGGGAACAGCCGGGTCGCTCACGGTCGGGAAGCATTGGTGAGCATCGTGACGCGATTGTGGCAACGGCCATGGCGGTTGTGAATCGTGAACCCGTTGGAGCGCGCGGTGCCGAGGGAGCAGGGCTTCGCATGGGCGACGACGTCATGCACGAGAAGTTCGGTGAGGGAGTGATCCTGGATGTGATCGGACAAGGGGACAAGGCAGAGGCCGTGGTGCGGTTCCGCGATGCTGGAGAAAAGCGGCTGCTACTGGCCTGGGCCCCAATGAAAAAGATCTAGCCCACTGGTGTTCGCGGGGCATTTTCAACTTCGGTCAAGTCGACTACGAATGTCCCCTTGTTCTTCCCTGCGGTCGGTATTTCGCTGCGATAACGATCCAACTCTACGGTCTCAAGTCGCGTGTCACGACAGTCAACGAAGCCGCCTTTTGATAATGCAAAGCGAATGTTGCAGTTCTCTCTACCTGGTTGAGCGACGAGCAGTGCAACCAACTCACCATCTTCAAGGGCGATCCAGAAACCGGTGTCGCCCGTCGAACCGGCGAAGTTGACAGGTCCTTCAGCGGCAATGTTGTTACGGAGTGCTAGCGCTTCGCCAAAGGCGACGGGACGGTCGTAGTCGGCGTCTCCGGCTCGGTTCAGGACTACCAAGATCAGTGCAGCGATTAGGAGCCCAGCCACCAGGACGGCCGCTGCGGCACCGATTAGAAGCTTGAAGTCGTTCGGTTTACTCTTCACATGCAGAGTGTCGTCAGTTCCCGAGGTGGAGTCCAGCCGGGAGCCATAGGTAGGGTTCCAGCCGCATGCAGCGCAGGTATCGAGTCGTCATAGCGAAGCCCGGACTCGATGGCCATGATCGGGGTGCCAAGGTGATCGCACGAGCATTGCGCGATGCCGGTTTTGAGGTTATCTACACGGGACTTCATCAGACTCCTGAACAGATTGCCGAAACAACGCTGCAAGAAGATGCCGATGCCGTGGGTCTCTCATTGCTTTCTGGTGCGCACATGACATTGTTCCCGCGCATCATCGAGTTGCTCGGCGAGCGAGGACTGACGGATGTGGTCGTATTTGGTGGCGGGATAATCCCAGAGGCAGACATCGCTGCGCTCAAGGAGTTGGGAGTGGGCGCACTGTTCACGCCCGGAGCCACACTCGTATCAATTAGTGATTGGCTCGAATCTGCACTCGACACGCGAGAGGCATCGCTCGCGGGCTAAGTCCCGCCCAGTTCACTCAGAGGAGTTTCGTGGACCTGTTCGAATATCAAGGTAAGAAATGGTTCGCGCAATATGGCATTCCTGTTTCAGACGGTGACGCGGTCACAACCGTCGATGAAGCGGTTGCAGTCGCGGAGCGAATCGGATTTCCGGTTGTCGTCAAGGCTCAAGTGCAAGTTGGTGGCCGTGGCAAGGCAGGAGGCATCAAGCTCGCATCGGATGCCGCAGAAACGCGTGCGCACGCTTCGAACATTCTTGGTATGGACATCAAAGGGCATCGCGTCGATGTCGTTTGGGTGGAGAAGGCGAGCGATATAGCTGAGGAGTACTACGCAAGTTTCACGCTCGATCGGGCAGCAAAGCTTCACCTCGGCATGTTGTCTGCTCAAGGCGGCGTAGAGATCGAGGTGGTCGCAGAGAACGATCCAGACGCGCTCGCGAAGATTCACATTGATCCGGTCGATGGCCTCACCGAACAGCAGTGCCGCGAGTGGGTTGGCGCCGCGAAACTGAATCTGGATGCCACAGAGGGCGCCGTAGACATCCTCATGAAGTTGTATACGGCCTACGTCGATGGCGATGCAGATCTTGCAGAGATCAATCCGCTCATTCTCACTCCTGATGGTCGAGTGCACGCGCTTGACGCCAAGGTGAGCCTTGATGACAACTCGGTATTCCGTCACCCCGAGTACAAGGAATACGACGCGACCCAACTGCGCGACGCTCGCGAAGCGATGGCTCACGAGCGAAACTTGCAGTATGTGGGGCTCGAGGGTTCCGTGGGAATCATCGCTAACGGGGCTGGGCTGGCTATGAGCACCGTTGACATCGTGAGTCAGGTCGGTGGCGCGCCAGCGAACTTCCTCGACATCGGTGGTGGTGCGAACGCAGACGTTATGGCCGGAGCGCTTGAAGTGATCAACAGCGACAAGAACGTGAGATCAATCTTCATCAATATTTTTGGTGGTATCACGAAGGGTGAGGAAGTAGCCAATGGCATCTTGCAGGCACTTGAACGTGTCGACATTGATTCGCCGATTGTGATTCGCCTCGATGGAACGAACGCTGACGAAGGTCGCGAGATCTTGTCAGCTCATCTCTCCGATGCATTACAGATGCAACCGACAATGCTCGAGGCCGCGCGCAAAGCAGTGGAACTTGCCGCTGCATCTTCTGGAGGAGGCAAGTGAGCATCTTCGTAGACGAGAACACCAAGGTCGTGTATCAGGGTCTGACCGGATCACAGGGGCGGTTCTACGGCAAGATCAACCGCGAGTACGGAACCCAAGTTGTCGCTGGCACGAATCCCAAGAAGGCAGGCGAAGAGGTAGACGGCGTCCCGATATTCGCAAACGTCGGCGATGCTGTCCGTGCTACAGGCGCGGATGCATCGTGTGTTTTTATCCCTGCTCCTGGCGTGCGTGATGCAGTAATAGATGCAGCCGAAGGCGGCGTGAAGCTGATTATCGTGATCACTGAAGGTGTGCCCGCACATGATGAAGCTTGGTTGTTCAACAAGTTGCGGCGCGACTTCCCAGACGTGCGACTGCTTGGCCCTAACTGCCCAGGCATCATCAGCCCAGGCAAAGCAAACATCGGCATTACAGCGGGTCACATTGCAAAGCCTGGTGGCCCAGTCGGCATCGTTAGCCGTTCGGGAACGCTTACTTATCAAGCGCTTTATGAACTCCAGCAGAAGGGCATCGGTGTCACCACCTGTGTCGGTATCGGGGGAGATCCAGTACCCGGTACCTCGTTCATTGACTGCCTTAGCGCGTTCGAAGATGACCCAGAGACCAAAGCCGTCATGATGTTCGGTGAGATTGGCGGAACTTCGGAGGAGGAAGCGGCGGAGTTCATCAAGTCGTCGATGTCCAAGCCGGTCGTTTCATATATTGCAGGGGTAACGGCGCCTCCAGGCAAGAAGATGGGTCATGCAGGAGCAATCGTCTCTGGCGGCAAAGGAACTGCGGCAGCGAAGATGGACGCTCTTCGCGAAGCAGGGGTCTTGGTCGGAATGAACCCAACCGAGGCTGGCGAACTAATGGCCAAGGTTGTAGCCGCTCTCTAGATCAGGGCGTGTAGATCAGGGCGTGTAGATCAGGGCGTGTCACCAGCGGTCTCGTCGCGTGTCATCAAGAATCCACCAATACCAAGCGCTGCCGTGCTCAGTAATCCGATGTAGATACCGAAGGCAGTGAGGTTGGTATTGGTGATCCACTTGATGAGGACAAGTAAAAACGCGATGCCTCCTGCGATCGTGTGAACGCGCCCCCAACTCATGTCGCCGAGTTTTTCAGGGAACTGGACTGTTCCAAGGCGTCTAAGAACAATCTGCGCCCCCATCGCAACACCAATCAGGATTGCGAACAAGGACAGGAAGCCCGATGGCGCCGCCCATCCGTTATACGACACCGTTGCGTATCCACCGAGATCGATGCTGTACCAAGGCAGGAACGAGTCAACCAACAGAACGATTGCGGCTATGACCACGGTGCGTTCACCGATACCCATTTCTTTGAGTTTGTCCACAAGAGCCTCCTAGGTCTACGTCGTGATGACTCAAAGTTGACCACGCCCGTTGGCCAGATTGGTGGACCTACCTAATTCGGCGGCTCTTGGTGATCTTCATCGTCTTGTCGTTGCCGTTACCGGAATGTTGAACGTTCACAAACAACGATTGTGGGTCTTTCCCAAAATAGATGCCTGTACCTTCGGCCGCTGGGTCTCCGAGTGACGCAAAAAGATCAATCTTCTTTGCGCTTCCCTTGCTCGTATGGCCACAAGCCCTCCATATGTCGCTAGGGCTGTTGTCTTCAGCGATCCACAGACAACCATCGGGACCTTTGGCGAGGTTGTCTGGACTCGCGAACCCTGTTGCTCGGGTGGCGCGGTCTTCGGGTTTAGCGTTGGTATCCACCGCCACATACTCAGACACCTTGCGCTTCTTCAGATCTATCGCGAGAACGCGCCCAACTTTTTCTCCGTCGTCGGCATCCGTGATAGCCGAATAGAGCGTGGATCCGATTACTTCTAAGTCTTCAGGTCTTGCGTACCCAGTAGCTCCTGCTGATAACGCTGCAGCGCGCCCGTCGGTCTTTACCAACTCGCGATCTAGTGGTAGCCACGTGAAGTTTCCCGTTCCGCGGGAACTGCCTTCCTTGGTGATCTTCAGTGCCGAGAGTTGTCCGGATGACAGATCACCTTTCTTGTCCGGCTTGAACCTATAGATAGAACCACCAAACGTTTCGTCGATCACGTAAACATTGCCGCCTGCATCGATCGTGATGCCTTCGTGCGCGAGCGCGCCGACCGCAGGCCGTTCCTCGACCGTACCTTTTGTTGGATCCTTCTTATCGATCTGCAATTCGAAGAATCGTCCGTTAGCGGTTTCCTCTGCAAACAAGACTGTGTTCCAGGGCGTCCAGCGGATCCCGTCCAATGCCGTCCAATCGGCACCCTGGGCAATAACCGAAACTTTGCCGGTCTTGAGATCGACGACTGATATTGCGCCGCCGCTTGGTACTCCGCGCACTTCGTGTGTTCGGTACAGGTATCGACCAGCACGCTTTCCGGTTTCGTTGCTTGTGTTCATGTCGTGCCAATCGTGTTGGCCCGGATAAATATCGAGAGCAGACTCGTCCGCAACGATTTCTTGGCTATAACCATCCGGGATGGTCCACGGTGCGTCTAGGTCTTGGGCGGCGTCGTAAGAAGAACCCGCTATCGGTGTGAAGGTCATCGGGCCGCGTGGAGCGGTCTTCGCAGAGCTAGGCGACGCCATGACGCCAGCGATTGCCGTGATTGAGAGCCCCGCGAGCGCAGCCCGGAACAGGCTGCTATTTGAACGTATCGGTGTGCCTCCAGAATTGTGGATGGAGCCAGGATATCCCTAGATAGGCGGATCAAATTGTCGACCTGTCGCCCCGACTAGTTCATCCAATCGCGGGCTAGTTTGGCACTGATGCATATCGGAGTCTTGGCGTCTGGGAGTGGAACCATTCTCGCTGCCCTTTTGGAAGCCGATTTGCCGATCACTTGTGTGGTCGTCGATAGGCCGTGCCAAGCGGTTGACCGTGCTGCAGCGGCTGGCGTGGCGGTCGAGGTGATTGAGCGCGATTCGTATGGTCCTAAGTTTGATCGAGTTGCGTTTACACATCGCGTGGTCGATGCGTTAGCTGGCCATGGCGTAGACCTAGTCGCGATGGCAGGGTTCGGGACCATCCTCGAAAAACCGATCCATGATGCCTATCCGGGTCGGATCGTAAACACCCACCCGGCCTTGCTACCTGACTTCAAGGGATGGCATGCCGTCGACGATGCGCTCGCCGCCGGGGTGACGGTAACTGGGTGCACGGTGCACTACGCAACCCTTGAAGTGGACGATGGACCGATTCTTGCTCAAGAGTCCGTTGCCGTATTGTCAGATGACACGTCCGCGAGTCTGCACGAGCGGATCAAAGAAGTTGAGCGTCGCCTATATCCCGCGGTACTCGCACAAATTGTTGCGAACGAACAAGCGGTTCAGCCGCAGGAGGAACTCTGATGCCGCGGGCTTTGCTTTCGGTCTATGACAAGACTGGGGTGCAGGATTTCGCGCGCGCGTTGCATGAAATGGGTTGGGAACTTGTTTCAAGCCGCAGCACCGCGCAGGCATTGTTCGATGCCGGGCTACCGGTGGTCGATGTGGCCGACCTAACCGGTGTCCCACCGATTCTCGATCACAGAGTGGTCACATTGCATCCCAAGATTCACGGTGGTTTGTTGGCAGATCCAACGAGTGAATCCCATCGCGCCGACATGGTCGAGCACGGGATCGAGGCGTTCGATCTAGTTGTTTCCAATCTTTATCCCTTTCATCTTGATCCCTCAATAGACCTGATCGATATCGGTGGACCAGCGATGACGCGTGCAGCGGCCAAGAACCACGCGTTCGTCGGAATCGTTTCTAGTCCCAGCCAATACGACGTTGTGATCGCCGAGTTACGCGAGAGCGGAGCGCTCTCCGACGCCACAAGGAGTGTCCTGGCACTCGAGGCATTCGCACATACCGCAGCCTACGACGCCGCCATTGTTGAATGGCTGCAGACCGGCGAAACTCTGCCGCGTTTTCTAACCATTCCGCTTGAACGCGTAGACAGGCCACTTCGATACGGCGAGAACCCACATCAACAGGGAGCGCTGTATCGCAAGGTAGACACCACTAGTTGGTGGGATGGACTAGTCCAACACGGTGGGCTCGCGCTTAGTTATCTCAACCTGTATGACACCGAGGCCGCGTGGGAACTCGTGCACGATGTTGGTGGGGATCCGACATGCGCGATCATCAAACACGCGAACCCATGTGGAGTTGCGGTGGCAGCCGATCTCGCAACCGCATATCAACGAGCCTTGGCATGCGATGAACGGTCTGCGTTCGGTGGCATTGTGGCGTTCAACCGGCAGCTCGATGCAACGACTGCTGCCGCGATGGTTGACGGGCCGCAGGCCGATGTTGTCATTGCCCCCGGGTACGCGCCTGGCTCTATTGACGTGCTCACAAAGAAACGCAAGAACACTCGTTTGTTGGAGGCCCCGGCACCGACGGATGAGTCGTTGGAGTTGCGTCAAATTTCTGGTGGGTTTCTCGTGCAGGAGTCCGCATATTTTCTTGCAGCACGTGCAGATTGGCGTGTCGTTACAAAGATTGCGCCCACCGAAGCGCAGTGGTCAGATGCTGAACTCGCATGGCGATTGTGTGGCCATGTGAAGTCGAATGCGATTGTTCTTGTGAAAGACGGGCAAGCAGTCGGCATTGGAGCTGGCCAACAAAACCGCGTCGAGTCGGGAGAGATCGCGGCGAAGAAGGCAGCGGGGCGTGCCGCCGGTGGGGCTTGTGCTTCCGATGCTTTTTACCCGTTCCCCGACGGCGTTGAAGCAGCGGCGGGTGCGGGAGTCGCTGTTGTTGTGCAGCCAGGCGGTGCCATGCGGGACGATGAAGTCATTGCAAGGGCAGACGAGTTGGGGCTGGCAATGGTGTTCACTGGCGAAAGGCACTTCCTCCACTGATGGAATGCGTGTTGATGTCAGGCGTTCCTGTGGCCGAGGCCGTATTCGCAGATCTTCTGCCGCGCATCGCGCAGTTGACCGCACGCGGCCGCGCGCCGGGACTGGCAACCTTGTTGGTCGGCGACGACGACGCCAGTGAGCGGTATGTGGGGATGAAACATTCGAAAGCAGCAGAGTTGGGATGCGTATCGCGTAATGTTCACCTTCCGAACGAAGCCACCCAGAACGATGTGTTGGTGGCGATCAACGCACTGAACAATGACGACACGATTGACGCAGTCTTGTTCCAGTTTCCCGCGCCACCGCAGATTGACTTTGATGCAGCGGTACAAGCGTTGGATCCAGACAAAGACGTCGACGGATTGCACCCAATCAACATGGGTCGGCTCGCGCTTATGTCGCCGGGTCCTATTCCGTGCACGCCCGCGGGAATTGAGGCGCTTTTAGCGCACTATGAAGTGCCAATTGCGGGCCGCAATGTCTGCATTCTCGGACGGGGCGCCACTCTCGGGCGACCGCTTGCTTTATTGCTGTCCCAAAAGCGCGCAACAGCCAATGCCGCCGTGACGATTGTTCACACGGGAGTTTCTGATTGGCCGACCTATACCCGCAGAGCTGATGTCGTGATCGCGGCTGCTGGAGTACCTGGAATCCTTCAACCCGAACACATCTCGCCAGGTTGCGTAGTTGTCGGCGGAGGCGTCCGTTACGAGGGCAGCCGGTTGCTACCAGATGTAGATGTGCGGTGTGAAGACGTTGCGGGTTTCATCACGCCGAGGGTTGGTGGCGTCGGTCCAACCACGATTGCGATGTTGTTCCGCAATTTGATCGAGATAGCCGAGCGCCGCGCTGGGCCCGCATGATTACTTGTGGTCTGTGCGGCCAAGAGTTCGCTGACCTCGACCGGTGCCCAGCGTGCGCGATGGCGGCAGGGTTTGGCCCGAATCGCCAAAGCCCCTTCGCTAGTGGGACTCTTTGGGCAATGGCCGGTGCACTAGCGGCAATCTACGCAGCGACTCTGGCCGTAGTGGTCATTACGCGTTAAGCGACTTACGAAAGGACCTTGGTGGCTGAGAAAATTACCCTCAAAGATGGCGTCCTAGTGGTGCCAGAAGAACCGATCATCCCTTTTATTGAAGGTGACGGAACCGGCGTCGACATCTGGCCAGCCGCGCGGTCGGTCCTCGACGCAGCAGCCGCAAAACGCGGCCGCAAGATCGCGTGGATTGAAGTACTCGCCGGACAAAAAGCATTTGACGAAACCGGTAACTGGTTACCCGAAGAGACGGTCGATTCATTCCGGGAGCACTTGATCGGCATAAAGGGGCCACTTACGACGCCTATCGGCGGCGGGATGCGAAGCCTAAATGTTGCTTTGCGACAAATACTTGATCTGTACGTTTGCTTACGTCCTATTCGATGGTTCGAAGGTGTGCCTTCTCCCGTGAAGCACCCTGAGAAGGTCGACATGGTGATATTTCGCGAGAACACGGAGGACATTTACGCCGGCCTAGAGGTCGAGGCGTTCACGCCAGAGGCGAAGGTGTTGATCGAACTTTTGCACGAGCAGATGGGTTGGACGATTCGTCCGGACAGTGGAGTAGGTATCAAACCAATCTCTGAGACGGGCAGTAAGCGACTCGTTCGCGCAGCACTCGAATACGCGGTGCGCAATGGCCGCAAGAGCGTGACGCTCGTGCACAAGGGCAACATCCAGAAGTACACCGAGGGAGCGTTTCGCAACTGGGGTTACGAACTCACACGGGACGAGTTTTCCGATGTCGCGGTCGGATGGGACGATTGTGGCGGCGAACCCGGCGACAAAGTGCTTGTCAAAGACGCGATTGCCGACATCACTCTCCAACAAGTCCTTACACGTCCAGACGAATTCGATGTAATCGCGACGACCAACCTGAACGGTGATTACCTTTCGGACGCGTTAGCTGCACAGGTCGGTGGAATAGGGATAGCGCCCGGCGGGAACATCAACTACGTGACGGGACACGGCATCTTCGAAGCAACACACGGCACTGCACCGAAGTACGCGGGCCAAGACAAAGTGAATCCAGGGTCGGTTCTCCTTTCCGGCGTGATGATGTTCGAACATCTTGGATGGCAGGATTCTGCCGACGACATTGCCCGAGCGCTTGAAGCGACAATTTCCGACAAGATCGTCACTTACGACTTTGCCAGGCTGATGGACGGCGCCACGGAAGTACGGTGCTCCGAGTTCGCTCAAGCAATCGTCGATCGCCTCTGAACGCTCCCGACAATGAGTCGGGGGAGTCGCGACGCTAGATTCGGAGCCATGTCAAAAGCCCCTGTTCATGTCACGGTTACCGGTGCTGCAGGACAGATCGGATACTCGTTGCTCTTTCGCATCGCGTCCGGTCAACTCCTCGGAGACGACCAGCCCGTAGTGCTTCATCTGCTCGAGATCGAGCCCGCGATGAAGGCGCTCGAAGGCGTAGTAATGGAATTAGAGGACTGCGCGTTCCCGCTCCTAGCCGGAGTCGAACCCACGTCAGATCTCAAGATCGCCTTCGACGGTACGAGTTGGGCGCTCCTCGTAGGTTCAGTACCTCGTAAGGCTGGAATGGAACGCGGGGACCTTCTCAACATCAACGGTGGCATTTTCAAGCCTCAAGGCGAAGCCATCAATGGGAATGCTGCAGCTGATGTACGCGTGCTTGTGGTTGGCAACCCGTGTAACACAAACTGTTTGATCGCGCGAAGCCATGCGCCTGATGTTCCAGCGGATCGATGGTTCGCGATGACCCGTCTCGATCAAAACCGAGCGCAGGCCCAACTTGCTCGGAAAGCTGGAGTGCCGGTCGCCGATGTTTCGAATATGACGATCTGGGGTAATCATTCAGCGACACAGTTCCCTGATTTCGCGAATGCGCTTATCGGAGGTAAACCAGCCGAGCAGGTGATAGATGATGCAGAATGGCTAAGAGGCCCGTTCATCGAAACAGTTCAGAAGCGTGGTGCCGCAATCATCGATGCGCGTGGACTCTCATCCGCAGCCTCTGCCGCGAACGCCGCGATCGATTCGGTAAATAGCATCCGCCTCGCCAGCGCGCCTGGTGATTGGTCCAGCCTCGCAGTCTGTGGCGCGGGAGAATATGGGATTCCCGAGGGAATCCAGTTTGGATACCCGGTTGCAACCGACGGCAATGGCGGGTGGTCCGTCGTTGAAGGCCTCGAACACGATTCCTTCGCCGTGGAAAAAATTCGCATCACGACCGCAGAACTTGTTTCCGAGCGCGACGAAGTTCGATTACTCGGGTTGATCTGATTTAGCGGCCTATCGCGTCTGGTTGTCAGGCCTGGCTGACCGCGATGTCGTCGTACGAGACCAACCAATCTGCAACGAGTGTGACCACTTCATCAGGTGCCTCTAATTGCGGAGCATGCCCAACATCCGCAAGTTCCACATAACGCCAGTCTTTGCGACGAGCAGCGACGGTTCGGGCGAAAGTCACGGGGACGAGACGGTCTAGTTCTCCGTGGATTACGAGTGTCGGGCATCGAACCGATCCAAGATCACGCCCCATTCCCGCCATGAGGTAGCGCAACAGCGTGCCTCCGCTGTGGGTATATGCGGGTGCCGCCTCGTGATGCTCCATACGTTCAGCAGCTAGTGCGATGAGACGGCGTCGGACCTCTGGGTCCAGTTCCTCCGGTCTAGCGAGCAGGAAGTTAAGGCTCGAGTCGACGAGTCTTTTTGGTCCTAACGCATGCGCACGGGAACGGACGACTGTAGTCGCGATAGACGGAAGCAATAACGCTACAAACTTCGCTGACCGCGCCAGCTGGTTGTTGTCACCGCGCGGCCGTGGAAACGCGGCGTTTAGGAGGACAAGGTTTGAAACGAGTTCGGGGTGGGTTGCTGCTATGGATACCCCTAGCGCGCCGCCCATCGAGCTGCCAATAATCGTCGCCGGCCCATGTTCCATGAGCAGGCAGGTGAGCAACTGGCGATGCACGCTGAACGAAGATGGCCGATCGTGGACACGCGTTCGGCCGAATCCCGGCAAGTCGATGGCGGTTACTCGTGCTCCGAGTGTCGTTGCTAGTGACGCGCCGACAAGATCCCAATTAACTGTGCTTCCGCCGAGTCCGTGCACGAGAAGTACGGGTGAAGCGTTAGGAAACACATCTTCGGGCACCCATTCAACTGTGTGGACCCAAATCCCGTCGCAGTCAACCCACCGTTCTTGCATCATGGGGTTTTGTCGGCATGTTCTGTGCCGCGCTCAATACCGAGTGCCACGAGTAGATCTTCATGTAGTTGCATCCAAACCGTGTGATACGAGTCGCACCGTGGTGACGTGAACCACTCCCTCTCGCTCTCAGTAACAAGGCGCAGGGCCTCACCCAAGCGAGGGCGGTAACTAGCGAACCGTTGCACGCGGGTTCCTAGTCGTCTGACCAGCGGGCCAGCCTTCTCGTCAATTGAAGCAAGCCGATCAATCACTGACCAATCGTATTCCTGGTCGCGGTGATCGTTGCTCACGCCCCCAGTCTTTACCTGCCAGTCGTTGCATACATTGGTTACTGCGATATTCAGTGGACCGAAACCTTCGTAGGCACGGATCGCTGCGGCGTGTTGGTCAGAATCGGCAAGGAGTAGGAGCCTGACATCAGCTTCGGCGCGGCCGGTCGGAGTGAGGATCACCGAAGTCCGCTTACGCACGGCGAAACCCATCGCTACCGCAGAGTCTGAAATCGATCCGCCGTCATCATCGACTCTTCCACGGACACGCAACACATGTAGAAGATCATCCATTGTGTTCATCAAGGCTTGATCGTAGAACGCGAAGGTGCACAACTTCGAGCGAGTATCGTCGCCAATCCTATGAACGAAGTCATTGGTTCAGGAACTTCCGTGTTCGAAACTCCGCCTGTTACTGGGATCTGGAAAATGCTCAACACCCCGAACGACGTTCTTGAACTCATGGATACATCGGCAGAGGGGGTGGTGGCAGGAGTCAAGGATGCCGGAGCGACTTTTCTTGCTCCAATCTTCGATGAGCTCGCCGCTGTTGTATGTATGTCGGGAACACCTTCGAGCCACATTGGAATTGTGAGCCGTGAGTACCGGGTGCCATGCATGATGGCTTCTGAGTTTCTGGGTGGAGTCCCGATCGATGGCACGCGTGTGATTGTCGATTGTTCGACATACGCGGGCTTGGTCCAAATTTCAGATCAAGTCGAGGGATTCCATCTCTAGCCAGCTAGAGGAGTAGTCGTTATGGATATCGACGAGGTGAATGCCCGGATCGCCTATCACGCGTCCATCTCGTCAGAGATGACGCGTGCACGCACCGCCCTCGAGTCTGCGCTTATTCCTGTGACGGCGTACATCTTGGTCAGTTGTGTCGAGAGTTATCGGCGGTATCCAGAGATGATGCGAACGATTGCTAAGGCATGTACTCCAGCGGAACTCGGAGCAATGGGGCGTCGACCTGGGAACCAAATCGATGCAGTGCATTTATGGTCGATCGCGAATCTGCCCCTGGTCGCGCGAAACGTGATGACGCCATTCGGCCTTACGAACCCTGAGGACGACTTGGCCCGCCTAGGAGAAATTTTTGGGTTTTGGGAACCCGCTGCGCTCGCGTTCCGCGGCGATGGGCATAGGCAAGCCTGGAAGGCTGGGTTGGTTGTTCCCCGCTACGGAAGTGAAGTCGTCGAAGAGTTACTTGCCGGAACCGTGCCCATCGCCGACGAAGAGTCCCGGCAGCGTATTGCGCGAGTCAACGCAGCGCTGACCTCGTTTCTATTCCTTCTCTACTTTGACACTCGGGCCGGTTATCAAGATTCCGGTCCCTACGTGCTCTCCGATGGCCGCGTAATGCTTGTACGCGACTTCAACGAACTTGGCGTCTCGCATTTTCCTTGGAGCTCAGAAGTATGCGGAGAAATTCCATTCGCGAATCTGACTCTTGCGTTTGTGCTGGAAGAAGTAGCGGTCACGTGCAACGACTGGGGAACTTCAGTGACGGACCCTGTTGACTATCTGCCGCACCTGACGGAGTTCGCGATTTTCGACAGCACAGGTGGAACGCTGACTCCGATCTCGATGACGCGGTTAGATGACTTGAATGCAGCGGTCAAAAAGGCACAACGGTCTTGCTATCGGCTGATAGCCGGCATGACTCGAAAAGAGAAGATTGATTCGGGTGCGTACGTGTATTTCACATTCCTGCGCCCGTTCGCTCGTGCGGCAGGGGTTGAAGACGACCTTGACTGGACAGTTCCACGAGACAGCCTTGACATTTATGAAGGGCTCTCTCTGATCGAAGGCGCGCCCGGCGAAGAGGCGATCGCGGATCCTTACTACACACCAGTGCCCTGAACTACTCCCAGGGTGGGCGCGTGATTTATTGAGTCGGCTGCTTAGTAGTCTGAAAGATTCTTGATCGCGTCCTAAGGAAGTTCCGTGGGTTCCAAAAAGTGGTCTCTAGTGATAACCGTGTTGGCGGTTGGGGTTGCTGGTTGCGTCCCGTTCTATAGGCCGTTGGGCGAGGCGCCAATGAGGTATCGCGATGCGATATTTGAGAACGTGACCACAACTAGCGATGTCATCTACGGCAGTGCTGTTGACCAGCAAGGACAGACCGTTTCGCTCACCCTCGATATCTACAAGCCAACGGGTGATTCAGTGACACGTAGGCCGGCCGTCGTTTGGGTCCACGGTGGATCATTCGCTATGGGATCTAAAACTTCACCGGAACTTGTTGAACAGGCGACGACGCTCGCAAAGAAGGGTTACGTAAACGTATCCATTAAGTATCGCCTTTCTACCGGTGGTTGTTCCGCGTCCGCAGCGACGACTTCGTGCGTAACTGCCATTCAGCATGCGATGCACGATGCCCAAGCAGCAGTGCGCTTTTTACGCGCCAACGCGACCCTCTACGGAATAGACGAGCAACGTATTGCGATTGCGGGGACATCTGCGGGTGCGATTACCGCTCTCAACGTTGCTTTCAATACCGAAGATGTTGGAACAAGTGGTAACCCTGGATATTCGTCCTCCGTTCGAGCGGCGGTCTCGTTGTCGGGAGCGAAGATTTTGGGTACTGCAAACCCAGGTGAAGCAGCGATCCACATGTTTCATGGAACCAGCGATGGGTTGGTTCCATATTCATGGGCAACGAACACGCTGAATGAAGCGAAGTCGGCGGGACTGCACGCGTACCTAACGACGTGGTCGAATGCGGTACATGTCCCTTATGTGGAACATCGCACGGAGATTCTTGATCAGACCTCGAATTTCCTCTTCTGGGAGTTGGATCTAAGCCACGCAGCACGGTAACCAAAACCGCACAACGGTTGGGGCGCGATTGGTTGTAGCGATTGTTGAGTCGGTGACCTCTACGCCTGTTTTACTTCCGCTAAGAGTTTCTGTGCGCACTCTTGTCGCCGATGGATGAACTCGACAGGGCTCACTACCTCGCCATCTGGACCGAGTGCGACCAATAGGTGATCAAGTTGCCGATCACCATCGACCGCAACACGCGCTCGTACTCTTCCGTCCGCCTCGTCCTCGCGTTCGATGATCGTGTGTGGCTGCGGGAGCGCGTAGATGATGCGAGGTGGAACGCGTACGGTTATTTCGCGACGCATTTGACTTAAATCGAACTCACTTGCGCGTGCTAGATCGGCAGGCGGATTGGCATCGATCGTGCCGACGACAGCATCTGCCATTCGATCGATGCGCCAAAACTTCGGCGTGTCGTCACCGGGTTCTGGTCCAAACGCGTACCATGCTCCCCACTGATAGAAGACGTCCCAGCAAAGGACTACCCGGTCTGTTCCTACTTCTTCTTTGAACTTGGTATACCGGAACTCGAGCGAGCGTTTTGCGCTCCAGGCTGCATCCACGGCGTACAAGCAAGGTGGTACGACGAATGGGAGGATCACTTCTACGGCCACCAGCTTGCGTAACTTTGTGATCGCAGAGTTAAGGGACATAGATGGCCGGTCGGTAATCGCTTGATATGTAGTTGCGGCGAGGAAGAGCGTCATCGCCGATTCGCGGTTGGGTTCTGAAGAATCCCAGTCGCGCAACCAGTGTCCACCATCAACCGACAAAATGTCATCTTCATTGAGCAGAAAAGCCCCAGTGCGGTTAATTAGTTGTCCAGTGCTATCGCGATACTCCAAGAACAACACAGGCTCGAGGTAGGTCCTGAGATCTTCGACCGTCGCGCCAACAATGTCCGCTGCCTCTGCAATCTGTATCGAGTGGCGTTCTTCGGCTAGAGCGAGCGCAGCCGAAACAATTTCGAATCGCACCGAAGCTGGTACCGGCGGCATCAGACGACCTCCGCTTGCGGTGTGAGCCAATTACGTAGCCGTTGAACTAGTTCTTCGGGTTCGTCGAGTTTGCAGCCAGTGCCAAATCCGAGAAGGCGCACGATGAAGGAGGTGTAGTCACGAACCACAACCGAGATCACGGCATTGTCAGAATCTTCTGATACCAATTTTCCGGAGAACTCACTTAAGAAAGTAGGAACCTGATCGCGCGTGACGTTAATAACTGCTGTTAAAGCAGGGTCGGTTCCCCAGTCGTTGGGATCCAAATCAAAATGCTGTTGGGCGTCCAAATCGTTCGGAATGGAGTACGCGTCTGGCGACCCAATCAATTCGACCGGTTCCCTTAGCGGATTGTCCGAAGAAATATCGGCAGAGGAAGGATCGTTGGAATCTTCGATTCTGTCCAGGCGCCATCGCTTGAGAATTTCATCTCCCACCTCGGGCCCCATGACATACCAGCGGTTACCCCATTGACCTAGTGCGTAAGGATGGACCGAACGAACTCTGCCGGAATACTTGAACCGCACGGCCTGGCGCGCTGCGATTGCGTCGCGCAGGCCAACGACAAGGCCGTGGACCTCGACGACGATCCGTGTGGCGTCTAAGTCCACGGCGCCTCCGAGTTCGGTTAGCGAATCCTCATCCTTGATTCCTTCTACTTCGACAACGCTCGCCGCCGCGATCAGCGCCGCCCTTTCTTTGGGGGTGAAGTACGGGCGCCGCACTAGATAGGTTTGCTCTTCTTCCGACCATTCGATATCGATACCGCGGGAACCAAGAAGTGACTCGCGATCGCGTTTGAAAGCCTTTTCAAATGCGCTTAGACCAAGTTCTGAGTATCCGGGGACGTTGGCCTGCACATCCCTCGCTCCAAATCCGTCTTTTCGCTCGGTTGCATAGGCGGCCAGTTGAAGGATGCGGCTGAATGGGTCAATGGATCTCGCTGTCATCTCGCTGTCCTGCGTAGCGGTAGTTCAAATGGTGGTGGTGCTATCGCTATAGCGCGGTCCATCACAGCCTCAATGCTTAGTGGAGGTGTGCTGAAAGCCGCAAGCAGCCGTTCGGCGAGAGCGTCAAACTCCTCGGGTTCAGCTTCGGCCGCATTCGCAGCTGGCTGTCCGAGCCATCTCCTCCGCATGGCTTCTGTATTTTCGAAACGCTTCGCTGCGACCAGAGCTACGGCGACGACGTGTTTACAAGTACCGCGTCGGTGTTCAGCGGCGTAAGGGCAATCGCAGCTCCAGCGGATCTTCGTGATCACGGCTGGAGCGGGACGTTGAGGGGCAGTCAATTCAACGCTGTAACGCGCGCGCCCAGATCCGAGTACTCGGGCGCGTATCCGACCGGAGCTCACTCGGATGTCGATTACGCGTTTCCTCTTGACATATCCGCGTCCGCGACCCAGGACAGCAGCGGTCGTGTGCCGCAAGACCGTTTCCTGTAGCGAGTCGGGCAACGTCCTCTTCGGGTTGTCAGAAGGTGGCGGTTTTGTCTTGGTGGGTTGCTGATTAGCCGTAGCCGCACCATTCGCGCGCGGGCGGCGGCGCCCCCGTCGACGGCGGCGTTGCCCAGTGCCTGGAGGGGGAGCGGGCGTGCCGTCGCTGACCCCTGCTGGCGTTTCGTCGCGGTCGGGAGTTTGGGGCCGAGCT
>CAMBEL010000032.1 GCA_945865605.1 Bifidobacterium breve | reverse complement strand
GACGAAGACTCACTTGTCCAGATCGAACAATTCAAAGAGTTTCTGGATCAAGTGAGCCCCGAGGATTTCATCGGTTAAAACTGCCAGTCGTGCTAGGTTTTTGACCGACTTCTGTCGAACATTGACCGATCCGGACCTCTCGGAGTACGGTTTACACTCCCGTAACTACGAATGTGTTACTTGGCGGCGGAGGTCGACTAACGGTGGCAACTGAGGATCAAGGCAACGCGAGCCTTCCGGACAAAGTTGAGCAGGGGGCCTTCGACGTCGGTGACGCAGCGCCGTGGAGTGAGGTCGGTTACAGCAGCCACAAGACGGCCAAGATTGTCGGCATCACTTATCGGCAACTCGACCATTGGGCTCGCACCGAGCTCTGGCAGCCGTCGTTGGTCGAGGCCACAGGATCCGGCACTAAGCGCCGTTACTCATTTACCGATTTAGTAGCCCTAAAGGTCATCAAGAGCATGAGGGATGCCGGACTCTCGCTGCAGGCAGCGCGCAAAGCGGTCGATTACCTCACCGACCATCTTGATGAAGATCTGTCGTCGGCGAACCTCGTGATCGAAGGCAAGAATTCGGTGCTTGTGTATTCGGGCGATGTAATTCTTGACCTGGTGCGCGACGGGCAAGTAGTTCTCAACATCGTTCCCCTTCACGGCATTGTTGCTGAACTCGCACCGTGGATTACTAAAGCGAAGCCGAGTGATGAAGGAACCGTACAAACGGTCGCCAACGCGGGAGGGCAGTGATCGAGGCCGTTCTACTTCCGCACGAGCAAGTGCGTTTCGCGCACAACTCGGAACGGCAGTTCGCGAAGTTGCTCGACTTTTATGGCATCACTTGGAATTACGAACCGCGCACTTTTACCCTCGATTTAGACGTGGATGGAAATCCTGCGCAAGCTTTTACGCCAGACTTCTATCTGCCAGTACAAGATCTCTATATAGAGATCACGACCCTGAACCAGAAGCTGGTGACTAAAAAGAATCGCAAAGCGCGCCGGCTCGTTGAATTGTTCCCCGAGGTGCAAATCAAGGTGCTCTACCAGCGCGACTACCTAAGCCTATTGGTCAAATACGGCCTAGAACTTCCCTCACAACTCGAAGAACCGATCGATTCATCGACACCGCTACGCATTGTTACTGAAGCGGATCTGTTGTTTGAGTCGACCTCACGAACAGCGTGAGCAATCCGCGACTCGGTCCTATGGACGCGCAGCACCGGGCGCTGGGCGCGCGCATGGCCGAGTTTGGCGGTTGGGAGATGCCCATTTCCTACAGCGGTGTTCTCGAAGAACATCGAGCCTGCCGCGAAGACGCGGTCGTATTCGATGTTTCACATCTTGGTTCTGTACAAGTGGAGGGGCCAGGCGCGATCGGGTTGCTTCAGTGGGCATTCACCAACGACCTCGGTCGCATTGCTCCTGGTCGCGCGCAATACACACATCTGCTCGATCCAATAGATGCCCACGTACTCGATGACATCATCGTGTGGTGGCTAGCGACCGATTCGTTTTTGGTCATGCCGAATGCATCGAACACAACCGGCATCGTCGAAGCACTCGGAGCTCCCGATGCTTTGGCCCACGCGAACGGTGCCGTGACTTCCGTCGACATCACGGCATCGAGAGCGGTTCTTGCAGTTCAAGGTCCACGCGCAAGGGAGCGACTTGCGACCATCTCTAAAGCTATGGCTGAGGTCAATCGTTTTAACGTAAAACGCGTGAATTGGAATGGCGTTGAATGCGTCGTCGCTGGTACTGGGTACACGGGCGAAGATGGCGTCGAAGTGCATCTGCCGATCGAACAGGCATCTGCGCTATGGATTGCGTTACTCGATGCGGGGATGACGCCAGCCGGTTTAGGAGCGCGGGATACATTGCGCCTTGAAGCCGGGCTTCCGCTGCATGGACACGAACTAGGGGAGGGGATTACGCCCCTTCAGGCCAGTCTTGGTTGGGTCGTCAGATGGGACAAGGGCGATTTCAGAGGCAAGGATGCGCTTGCAGACGAGCGCGATCTCGGGCCGAAGCGCAGGCTGTGCGGTCTCACGTTCGAGGGACGCAGGCCACCCCGCGAGGGGTATCCAGTTTTGCGAAACGGCGAGATCATCGGAGCGATTACAAGTGGCAACTTTTCGCCCACCCTCGGTCATGCGATCGCCCTCGCCTTGTTGATTCCTGACGTCGAAGAAGGAATGGAAGTGTCGGTTGACGTGCGAGGCGACCTGGTCTCCGCAGTCGCGGTCAAACCACCGTTCGTGAGGCGCGGTACGCTCAAAAACTGATGTTGCATCAAAGACCCGAGAAGTTCGAGACCCGACACATCGGTCCAGATCCAGAAGCGCAAGCCAAGATGTTGGAAGCGCTGGGGTACGGCACGCTCGACGCACTGATTGACGCCGCAGTACCTAACTCGATCCGCCGCCGAGAACCGTTACGCCTACCCGAAGCGCTGACAGAGCCCGAAGCGCTAGCAGCGCTACGCGCGCTGGCGAGCCAGAACAGTGTCTTAACTTCTCTAATCGGACTCGGTTACCACGACACGTTCACGCCTGGTGTCATTAAGCGCAACGTTTTGGAAAACCCCGCTTGGTACACGGCCTACACGCCATACCAGCCGGAAATCTCGCAAGGGCGACTAGAGGCATTACTCAACTTTCAAACGATGGTCTCTGACCTCACAGCGATGGATCTTGCCAATGCTTCCCTTCTTGATGAAGCGACTGCGGCGGCTGAAGCTATGGCGATGTGCCACCGCCTTGCCCCTAAGGCCGGAAACGTGTTCTTTGTGGATGTCGATTGTCACCCGCAGACAATCGCCGTCGTCGAAGGCCGGGCTGAACCCCAGGACATTGAAATCGTCGTCGGTTCTCCAGAGCATGACATCCCTGGAACGGGAGTGTTCGGAGTCTTGCTGTCGTATCCCGGAAGCAGTGGAGAAGTATGTGACTACGCAAATCTGATTGAGGTCTTGCATGGGCAAGACGCGATGGTTGCTGTAGCGACCGATCTACTCGCGCTCACCTTGTTGCGCCCTCCCGGTGAGATGGGTGCAGACCTCGTCATTGGTTCTTCGCAACGATTCGGAGTGCCGCTGGGCTATGGCGGACCCCACGCTGCATTCCTCGCCTGCCGTGATGAACACAAACGAACCTTGCCTGGTCGCCTAGTAGGCGTTTCCATCGATGCCAATGGGCGGCCGGCGTTGCGCCTCGCTCTACAAACCCGCGAGCAGCACATCCGACGCGAGAAGGCCACTAGCAACATTTGTACAGCGCAGGTATTGCTCGCGGTCATAGCAGGCCTATACGGCACCTATCACGGTCCCGAGGGACTCGAAGCGATCGCGCGCAGCGTTCATGAAAAAACTGTCGCGCTTGCGAGCAGTTTGCGCGGTGGGGGAGTGGAGGTTGCGACGGCGCAATTCTTCGACACGATCACCACCCGAGTGCCTAGTCGTGCCGACGAAGTGTTGTTGGCTGCGCGTCAACTTGGCATAAACCTGCGGCGTGTAGATGCAGACACCCTGAGCATTGCATTAAATGAAACGACCACAACAGAGATTCTCGACTCGGTTTGTACGGCATTTGGAGTTGAGTTGAGTGTTCCCGACGCGGCGTCCAGTGAGGAGTCAATTTCGCCCGCCCTTCGCCGAACCAGCGAGTTCCTAACCCATCCTGTTTTCCATGCTTACCGTTCCGAGACGGAGATGTTGCGTTATCTAAGACGGTTAGCGGATCGCGATTTAGCACTCGACCGCACGATGATTCCACTGGGTTCATGCACCATGAAACTCAATGCGACTACCGAGATGGAGCCCATTACGTGGCCGGAATGGGGCGGCATTCATCCCTTCGCTCCGCTTGATCAAACTGTGGGTTACCTGCAAATATTTAGTGATCTTGAATCCTGGCTGTGCCAACTCACCGGATATGACGCGGTCTCCCTACAGCCGAATGCGGGATCGCAAGGGGAACTGGCGGGTCTTCTCGCGATTCGTGCGTATCACCGGAGTCGTAACGATGAACAGCGCACGGTATGTCTGATCCCAGCATCGGCGCACGGCACGAATGCCGCCAGCGCAATCATGGCCGGGATGAGCGTTGTTGTTGTCGCGACCGATGCCGAGGGCAACATCGATCTAACGGACCTAAAAGACAAAGCCACCGCCAATAGTAAAAAGCTCTGCGCACTGATGGCGACGTACCCTTCTACGCACGGAGTGTTCGAAGCCGGCATAGGTCAAGCATGCAGCATCATGCATGAGCATGGCGGACAGGTCTACGTAGATGGTGCAAACCTGAACGCGCTCGTCGGAATTTCGGCGCCGGGTGAGTTCGGCGCCGACGTAAGTCACCTCAATCTTCACAAGACGTTTTGCATTCCACACGGTGGTGGGGGACCGGGGGTTGGCCCGATCGGAGTTCGTTCGCATCTGGCACCCTTCTTGCCGTCACACCCGCTTATTTCCGAATGCGGGCCCCTCGGTGGCGGGATCGGCGCAATCGCAGCAGCACCGTGGGGGAGTGCAGGTATCTTGCCGATCCCTTGGGCTTACATTGCGATGATGGGCGCCGAAGGGCTACTCCGTGCGACTCAGGTGGCGATCCTTTCTGCTAACTATGTCGCCAGTCGCTTGGCTACACACTTCCCGGTTCTGTATAGCGGTGACCATGGGCTAGTCGCGCATGAATGCATCCTCGATCTGCGTCCCATCACGGCCGCAACGGGGGTGACCGCCGAAGACGTTGCCAAACGTTTGATCGACTACGGCTTCCACGCGCCGACGCTCAGCTTCCCTGTCGCAGGTACTTTGATGGTCGAGCCCACCGAATCTGAGTCGCTCGTAGAACTCGACCGATTCTGTGATGCGATGATCGCCATTCGGCACGAGATTCACAAGATTGAGGCGGGGGACTTATGCCACGACGACAGCCCTCTCGCACATGCTCCCCACACGGCCGCCGATGTCATAGATGATGCCTGGGAGCGCTCCTACAGCCGTGCAGAGGCCGCGTATCCGTTGCCTGGTATCAGCGACGCTAAATATTGGCCACCCGTAGGACGCATCGACGGCGTGTACGGCGACCGCAACGTCGTGTGTTCCTGTCCGCCGATTGAGGCCTACCTATAGGGGTAGGGGCAAAACGAAGCCCGAATCCATTGATTATTCTCTAGAGTGACATAACGAGGATTATGGGCATACTGGGTAGAGGCAATGTTCGTTCAGAGGGCCGTGTGCATTGTGATCGACCGAGCCGTGAATCCGGCACCCTCGAAGAAGTTTTTGGTGGCACGGTGACCCGGCAGGGCTAATGCATCGATGCCAATACATTTTTGCGCGGTGCACCATTCGACCAGAGCTTCTAGAAGACATTCTCCAACGCCAATTGCACGGGCGCCAGGAGTAACAAATAGCTCGTTGATTACACCCAATTTTGACCCATCATGTAGGGCAACGACGGTTGCCGTGCCTACAGCGATAACGGTGTCGTCGATTGTCCCGACATAAATCTGCGAGGCTTCTTCTCCCAGCAATTCGTTGAATGCAGCGCGGTCGGAGTTTTCCCTAGCTTCGCGGAGCGACCAGATCAGTCCCCCACGCATCGGGATTAGTTCATCGCGTAACTCGGCCACGAGCGCTTCGATGACCCCAAGGTCTGTGGCGACAGCTGGGCGAGCGCCTTCCACGCGCTCAGACCGTCAGTTGGGAGATCTTGGCGAGAATGGTGTTGCGCGCGCGGTGTTTTGATTCGTACTCAGAAATAGCTGCAAGTTCTTCAGGGTCAAGCCCCTGCAGCCGTTCCACAACTTGAGATGCCGCAAGCGTGTTGTAGTCAGGGATTGCCAAACTCGATACGTCGATTCTCGTGTCCGTTTGGTCATCCACTGCATTCGGGACAGTCTCGCGGGTAACGAAATTGGTCCCTGAGCGGTCCCTGGCTGAAGTAAGCCCGTTGAATGTGTCTTCGGCGATCCGGAATGCTTCCCCGACGCGTGCTTCCGCTTCGCGCTTAACCACTGGGCTCCCGTACTTGACCGCCAATTGACCTACGGCCTTGTAGCGTCCGGCCTGCTGTTGGGCATGTTTGCGCCGGTCATCAATAACGGTATGCCCGCGCGAAACAAACATTTTTAGAACGGTAGGCATCGCGTCCTTTGCGAACATGGCCACGCCGATCGGCGCGTAAATGAAGATCTCCATGCAGCGGTCTACGGGATGCTGGTCTTGGGTCACGCCGATACTCTACGGCGGTTGAGTCCCAAGATCAGGGCCGTAAAGACGCACGCGAGGCAACTCCACACCACCCAGGCGCCATACCTCACATATGGCGTGTCGCCGATCGTTGTTGTAATTCGAGCGCTCACGACCTGGTTCTCGAACAGTCGCGTGGCATGCGAAACGTCTCCCGAAGCACTGATCACCGCCGTTGTTCCCGAAATCGAACTCTGAAGCATTGGGCGTGCAACGGCTGCCGCATTCATTTGGCTTAGCGCCAGGTGTTGAACAGAATTGGCGGAACGTCTAAAAGAACGATTGTTCGTTGTGACGACAATGGCTTGGGCACCTTTTCGCACCGACTCCCTTACCAACGGCCCAAACGCAGACTCAAAACATATGACCGTGCCGATGGGGGTTCCGTTTAGGTCGAACACGACCGCCTTCTCCCCTGGGTCCAAGTCACGCGGTACCTGTTGTAGCGCGGAGATGAATTTGAGGCTTTCACGCCAAGGTACGTACTCGCCAAATGGAACGAGATGTTGTTTCGCGTACGTTCCTACGAGAAGACCCGATGGGGAGTAGAGCCTGTTCGCGTTGTATCGCTTGCCTCGTGCTTGTTCGTCTACAACATTGACCATCAGGAAACTGTCGTGTTCTCGCGCGATCTTGCGGAGACGCAACATCAATCGTTGATCCGATTCCGGATCACTCATTAGTCCCGATTCTGGGAAGACTATTAGGTCGTACTTACCGCGCAATTCGGCAGCTAACTCAAGGTGCCTGCGAGTTAAATAGTCAGAGTCGACTTCTTTTTGGGTGAGCGGGCGGTTTAAGTCGTTGCCTTGAAGCATTGCTATGCGGAGTGAACCAGTTGGTGTGGCCGTGAATCGGAACAAGTCGGCGAGACCGACGAACGCAATTACTCCAACGAGGCTGACGACGGTGACCTTGAAACCCTGGTTGTTCTGTGACCGAGATTGCCAACCGATGATGGCTTCAACCAGTAACGCATTGAAGAGAACCACAATGAAGGTGACCAACGGAATGCCACCCCATTCAGCGACCGCGCGAGCTACTGGAAAGTCGTGGAGCGCCACTCCTGGCTGCCCCCATGGGAACCCACCGAGCGGCCAACTTGTTCTCACCGCTTCAAAACAAACCCAGGTCGCTGCAACGATGAGAGGTGAACGCACATTTAGGCGATGTAGAAACCCAATGACGTAGCCGGTCGCAGCCCAGTAGATCGAGAGGGCCGCGATGAATGGAACTATCGCTACCGTACCGAAGTAGACGACCCACCAAAGGTGAATGCTGAAGAACGCAACACCGGCCAATAGGCCGAACAAAGCGCAGCGTGCCGGAGTTGCGTCCCGCCAAGACCAAAAGAGCGGTACAAGGGCTATGAGAGCGAGGGGACCTATATCAAGTCCGGGAAACGCGACGGCGAGCGCGACTCCCGATGCAACTGCTGCTGTTGCACCCGGGAGTAGCGGCTTCGCTCCCCCGGGTGTGACGGTCACACGCAGTCCCTACACGTGCTTACTTTGGGATCGGGCCGCTGGCTCAAGGGCTTGACGAGGAAGCAGGAGTTGCAGAGGAACTCGTCGTCACGTCGCGGAACGATCTTCCCGGAGACCTCTCCTCTCTCGTCAGGTTCCGGATCATCATCTTCTAGTGCTTCTTCTTCGTCATCCATTTTTTCCGCCGTCGTTTTCTCGGCGAGCATCACATCGAGAGCGTCTTCAACGTCGTCTGGGTGGAGTTCTTCTTCTAAATCGACGCCCTCATCCTCATCCTCGCCATCGGCAGCCTTCGAAGCTTTGCGCGACTTCCCTCTTTTTTTTGGCGTCGCGGCTGGTGGGCTGGCGAGTTCGGCGGGGTCAACGCCACTCTCGAGATCGAGATCGAGATCGAGATCGCCCTCTTCGTCCTCGAGGGTCTCGTCATCAGTCTCGTCGTCTAGATCGTCGTCTTTGTCAGACATTGCAGCCTCTCGGGGGTTCGGAGCGCGCACTATACAACGACGGCACGGCGATATAGAGGTATTGATTTGATATGGCGGTTACGTGTCTGCTTTACGCCGAGTTTCTGCCGCACGTTCAGAGGCGAGGCGCTCAAGTTCGTAGGTTTCATGGTCTGCGTACTTCATTGCGGCGGCAATAGCTTTATGTCCAGCTTTCTCACCGATCAGCGTGTGCATTTCCTGAGCGACGACGCGATAGGCAGGGTGGCCTTGCGGCGTTGTACGCAATTCGATCAGGTGCATCGCTTCGCGGGCATTCAATTGCATTACGAAACGAATGCGATAAGCAAGAGCTACTGCGTAAGAAGCTTGCACCGGGAACCGCAACATCATTGCGCCGTGTAGTGCCGCAGAGTGCCCCAGAGCCTGGTTGAACTCTTCTTCTGCTCCGGCTTCGGTAACAGCTTCGGGGACGTCGTATCCGTGTGTAGGCGCTAGTTGTTGCCATTCAATTGTGAGCATCCTGTGGCGTTGAAGGTCTCGAAATGCTCCGTAGTCGGCGAGCACATCGAAGCGGTAGTCGGTTCGTTCGAACGCGCGGCCTGGCTTGTGGCGTCGATTGGATCGCGCGCCTACATAAGCCTGCAGTAGGGCCACGCGTTCATCGGCAGAGAGAAGACGGACGCGCGCAAGCAATTGATCTTCGGGGAGGTTCGAGTGCGAATAGCAGATCGCAGCGAGAACTTTGTCTTCGCCCTCAGGGTCAAAATCGGTAAGCGTCACTCCTGGACGCGGCTTCGGTTCTTCTTCTCCGAAAATCCGGTGCACAACCGATTCGGTGTGTTCGTGGGTCTCGCCAAAGTAAGCGGACCAAGCCCCTCCCCTGTCCGGTCTATCTACGCGACTCAAGAATGAGGGCACAACTTTCCGAAGTTCCGTGAGGATCATGTCTGCGTAAAGGCGCGCCTCTGGCAGTGGATGCGCGCGCATGCGCATGAGTAGTGCTTCGTAAGCCTGACCCGTTCCATAGATCCCCACGTTTGAGAGCGTCGCTGCCGGAAGGATGCCACGCACCGCGTCGCACGCCTTTGCCTTGGTGGATTGCTTGTATACGAAATCGGAGTCTCCCGCTTCTTTCGGGTAGCGCTCCCGTGCCCAGTCGACCATCCGAGGAAGCAGCGAGCAGTAAACAGAGAACGCTCGGTCCATCTCTGCGATGTAAAGCGCGCCTAGTGGTGATTCGAGAACTTCTGCCGGTCGCAAATATCGATAGCGCCCGCCTAGTCGCGTGTCGTACGGCACGTACCGCGTCGATTGCTCTAGGTAGGCCATGAGCCGACCCCACTCAAGAATCTTGGTCAAAATGTTTGATGATTGTTCGCACGCGAGATGAACGCCACCGAGTTGGGCTACGGAATCGTCGCCGTATTCCAGAAACACGCGATCGTATAAATCTTCAGCGCGCTTGAGGCCCGTGCTCGCGTCGAAGGTGAGGTCGCCGGTCATGTCGAGTGAACTGACGAACTCGTCGAGAAAGAGTCGGCGCAGACTTTTGTCAGATCGGGAATAGCGCGCGAAAAGTGCGCCCTTCACGACCTCGGGCAGGTTTACAAGTGCAAAGACCGGACCATCGAGATTCGAAAAGTAGGGTCGAAGAACTTGTTGTTCTTGATCGGTGAAGCGCTCCGACACGTACTGCATGGGATCGCAAAGATACCGGTGTCGGACGCCTCCGAAAGGGATGGAGAACTAGGCGGTCCTCTCAGACGAGCAGATGGATCAAGTCTGGGATAATTGATGCCGTTAGCGCCTTGATTGAGCCAAGTAGGTGGCGGTCCGAATGGAGGGAAAGTTCGCCACGGTTGATTTCGACCTCAATCTCTCGCCCCGATGCGGTTGTGATCCCCGAGTGGGGTACATGGATCCCCGCAGATAGGCGGTCTCGCATGGCTTTACGTTCGAAAGGCGCTAGGGAATAGACCTGCACTTCCAAGCGCCCGTCGCCGGGGTGGCCCCGTGGGACGAGGTCGTCGGACCCCAAAAACTGGCCATTGGCAATCACGATGGTCGTCGCAGGTCCATTGTGGACGTGTCGTCCATCGACTGTGACCCTTACCGGAGTGAGTTTGGTAAACGCTCTTAGCCCTCGGGGGCCCATGCCGATTACAAGCATGTTCACTGCAAAGGAGGGATCGCTAGGAGGCGCATCAGCATGGTCAAAACTGAAGGTGATGCCATCGATCGGTAGGGCGATGCCTCGGCTCTCCAGGTCCGGGTAGAGGCCGATCGTCCTGGCGAGATCAGAATTCTCGGGATGAAAGCGGACGAGGGAACCCGGCGTTCTTCCGGCGGCCAACGCGAGATCTCGATCGGCACCGCGTACCTCGGTTGAAGCCTGCCTCGAAGTCGGTTCCCCCCAGGGTTCTCCTGGCCTAAGTGTCATGGCCGCGAATCTATGGCTGAACCAAACTTGTTGCGCAGACTACCCCTCGGAAGCAGGCGTCGGCACTGCTTAAAGCGATCGAAGCCGTCCTGGGATCCAACGAGACTTCCGCTATTTGGCGGAGCACGTCAGTCACTTGCTTGATGTTGCGCACGAAGTCGCCACCGGTCAGCTCGTCCTCATCTTCGAGAACGTTACCTAGAGATTGTCCCTTGGCCCATCGATGTACTGCGAAGGCGAGTCCGGGATCGGGGCATCGCGTTTCCGGAATACCAGCGGCAACTTCCAAAATATTTAATGCTCGCCACAATCGTTCGATGGCTCCTGCGCGTTTCGCGACCTTGCCTGTTGGCCAATGAGGCAATACATCTCCGGTATCCCTACCGCGTTGCTCGTAGGTAAAGAGTGAGACGACCGCTGCAAGTTCGGCGCTGTCGAGGTCGTCTAGGAGCCCATCTGTGATGGCTTGGGCGATAAGTAGATCGCACTCGGAAAAGATTCTCCTTAGAACCTGTCCTCTCGGCGTGAGGGTCCAATCATCTGCGAAGCCACAAGCTTCAAGTACGCCTAGTACCAAATCGAGTTGTTGGCCTAGGTCGGCCCGCTTAGCGTTTAGCCGTTTCTGGGCACGATTATCCGGAGCCCCCTTTCCTTGTCGCGATTCGGCTGCACGATCAACTTGGTACTGAGCAAAGGAAAGGCCAAGTAGGTGGTGCGCCTCCTTTTTATTGCACCTTGCTACAAGGTTCGCAGTCATGTTGTAAGTGGGCCTAAAAGATGACCGGAGAGCAGGTGTGCGACGGGAGGCAAGGCTCGCGACTTGTTCGAAGGTTACGAAGGGATTCCAGAGCACTATCGCGTACCCGCGGTCGTCAATCCCCCGCCGCCCGGCTCTTCCTGTGAACTGCGTGTATTCGCCCGGAGTAAGGGACTCGTGACGCGTTCCCGTGAATTTGGAAAGCTTTTCGATGACCACCGAACGTGCCGGCATGTTGATGCCAAGCGAAAGCGTTTCCGTGGCGAAAACTGCTTTGACCAGCCCAGCGTTGAATGCTTGCTCTACGGCTTCTTTTAGGGGAGGGACCATTCCAGCGTGATGGGCTGCAATGCCGGATTCGAAACCCGTTAGCCAACGGTCATAATCGAGAGCATTCAAATCTTCGTCTAGTAGTTGTTCCGTATGTTCGTCGGCGATGCGACGTAGCGCGCTGCGTTCGGTTGGATTCGTCAGCATGACCCCGTCAGAGACACATCTAGCCACCGCAGAATCACAGCCAGCGCGACTGAAGATGAACGTGATTGCTGGCAATAGGTCGTGTTCCACTAGCCACTCGATTACTTCGACTCGGCGTGGTGTACTGAACGGTGATCGACGACGACCGCCCGACACGTGAGCCCCACGATGCGCTTGACTGCGCCCAAGCAGATGAGCCGCGTCAGGATTTGGGATCAACTCTCCCCCGTGTCCGCGCGCAAAGGTCTCAAGAACGTTTAATGAACCGTCCCGCATAGCGACGGCGTAGAGGTTTGTTAGTTCTACGGGGCGACGCTCCTCGATGACGGCGACCGTCTGGCCACGAACGCTGCGTATCCACTCCGCGAACTCTTCAGCGTTGGATACGGTCGCCGAAAGACACACCAAGTCGACCGAGGGCGCTAGATGGATTATCACCTCTTCCCACACGGGTCCACGCGATCGATCCTGTAGGTAGTGGACCTCATCGAGAATCACGTAACGCAAGCCGTTCAACGCTTTCGATCGCGCGTAGATCATGTTGCGAAGAACTTCAGTTGTCATGACTACGACGAGTGCGTCGCCGTTGATTGTGTTGTCGCCCGTCAGCAGTCCGACGTTTTCCGAACCATGAGCACGCACGAGATCCCCATATTTTTGGTTCGACAAGGCTTTGAGTGGCGTCGTATAAAAAGCCTTGGCGCCTGACGAGATCGCTGACGCGATTGCATAGTCTGCGACAAGAGTCTTCCCGGATCCGGTGGGAGCAGCGACCAATACGGACTTACCGGAATCGAGTGAATCGAGAGCGCTGGTTTGGAATGCGTCTAGAGCGAAGCCAAGTCCAGACGTGAAAGACGAGCGCGTCAGCGCTGCGGTCACGGTTGGGCTGGACTCAGCATATAGATCGCTAAGGCTGTTGCCGCCACGACCCCGACAGCGGCACCGACAGCTTCGATCAACCTCCGTCGGTTCCGAGGGGGCTTCCATGTCTTTGAGGGGCGCCGTACTGGCGGTCGCTTCTTATTCATCGTTTGATGATCCTACCGATCAGAATCGCACTTTCGTAGAAGATGTACATGGGAACGGCCATGAAAGCGAGGGAATAAGGGTCTTGGCTCGGGGTGATGACCGCCGCGAAGGTAACGATCGCGACGATCGCCCACCTACGGGCCTTCCGCAGCTGGTCGGTCGTTATGACGTGGGCTATCAAAAGGAAGACCAATACCACGGGGAATTCGAAAGCCAAACCGAACGCGATGATCATCAGTAAAACAAGTCCCAAATACTTGTCTGATGTGAATAATGGTTCTTGTGCTTCACCCCCAACAGACACAAGGAACTTGAGGGCTGGTTCAAGGGTTTGGAAGGCAACGAATGCGCCTAGCGCGAATAACACCAACGCCGAGATGATGAATGGAATGGCGTATCGCTTTTCTTTGGGGTTTAGGCCAGGCGTAATGAAGCGCCACAGTTCATAGAGCCAAACGGGCAGGGCGAGGATGACGCCGCCGTATGTAGCGACCTTAAGTCGCGTCAAGAATGCGTCTGCGGGACCCGTAAACACGAGGGCCTTGCGTGGCAGCTCTGTTTGGCCCCGCGTCGCATCGGTGTAGTACTCGACGAGGAATTTTATGATCTGATTTGAAAAAGCAAACGCGATCACCGCACCAATACCGATGGCGATGACGCATACAAAGACCCTGCGGCGAAGTTCGCCGAGGTGCTCCAGCACGGGCATCTGGCCACCAGGGCTTGGCGGCTCGCGTTTGCGTCTGCGGAACATCACCGAGCGCTAATTTGTGGTTCGCGTATCTGGGGCGCGGTACCGCGATGGGGCACGTCCGGCGGCAGGGCGTTCTGGCTCGCGAACTTGGATTGAGGGAACAGGAGCGAATGTTTCCACCGCAACATCAGGTTTTGTATTTTTTGAAATAGTCAGCGAGTCGTCATCGCTGTGTAGGACTTCGTTGATCTCTCCACGGATGTTTTCTTGAAGCTTTTTGAGTTGGCGCATAGCGGAACCAACTTGCCTGCCTACCTCTGGAAGGCGGTGCGGCCCAAATACCATTAGGGCGACCAGCAGGATCACAATGATCTCGGCTGGTCCAATCTGCGGGAGCATTCGGGTCCTTTCGCAAGCGGTTGTCCCGCCCGCAATATTAGCCCCGGGAGTTACCTGGCGTTCCTGAACGCAACAGTTCCCGTTTAACGCTCAACTTGGTTACCTCTGTTTGCATCGGACCCATAGCTGGAGCAAGCGCACTCCGTAATTCGGCGAACGCTTTAATTGCAAGTGCAGCCTCGTCCGTGACTCGGCGTGTCGTCATAACCAAGACGAACACGCCTAGGCCGGAGAGGAATGCAATGGCTGACCAAATCGCGATCATCGTCGCAACCTAATGCGGCATCGACTTGCGAACCATTACGGAGAGTTCTTCAAACCACCCGTCGCGCGACAACTCCAGGTGAAAGTCGAGCAAATCGTCCGGTGAGATAGGTGGACCTTCGTGGGTTTCGAATATTTCTGCTGGAAGCTTCCAAACTTCCATTTGGACGCCAGAGGAAACCAGAAGGTCGATGATTCGCCTGCTGGCTTGTTTCGCAACCGGGACTGAACACGTTGGGCAGTCAAACGTGTAGGAACCGACTTCATCGTCGGCGCATACCCGAATGGTTAGATTCGCAGCCTTCAGGTGCACATCTCCGCAGCTGGGGCAGTTCGCTCGAATGGTTGTCACGATCACACCTCCCGGTTCTGGAAACCCCTCTGGCTTCCTCGCCGTAAGTGCCATCGGCAGGTTCTAGGTACGGCTTTAGCGATATGTCGATCGCCTTGAATACATGGGATATGTCACGATGAGTAGCGGTGGCTGTTATTACCTTCGCCCATAGGGGCGCTCGATCGGAATACCCCGACAACACCCTTAAAGGATTCGCTCGTGCGATCGATTTGGGTGCTTCTGGGCTCGAAACCGATGCTCGCCTCTCGGCTGACGGTGAGGTAGTACTCGCCCACGATGCCACCATCGGTACCGGCTTACGCCGCATACGCGTTTCTGAGCATTCGGCGGAGTCGCTCGCGCAATTACAGGTACCCCGGCTTGCTGACCTCTATGCGGCACAAGATTCCGACTTCGCTTGTTCGATTGACTGTCAAGTGCCTGAAGCGGCGCTTCCGATCATCGAAGTCGCCCGAGCGGCACGCGCCGCAGATCGACTCTGGCTGTGTTCACCGGATCTGGATCTCTTGGCCGGTCTTCGTTCCGCAGCGCCAGAAATTAAACTTGTGCACTCTCCCGGGAGGGAGGCGCCCCCTGCCGCAACGATGGAACGACATGCTTCGCAACTCTCAAGGCTCGGGATAGACGCGATGAACATGCATCACAGAGCGTGGACCGGCGGACTGGTTTCTCTATACCATCGATTCGGACTGAACGTATTCGCATGGGATGCTCAGGAAATTCGGCAACTCAAGGCGATGTTGCGCATAGGAATCGACGCTGTTTATTGTGACAACGTCGTCCGTATGGTCTCAACAGTAAAGGAATGGGAAGGTCAATAATCGTCGTCAGGGTCCTGGCGCTGCCTGCGTTTACCGAGGATCCACCAACTGATGAACCCAACCACAACTAGTGCCAGCCCAAGACCCAATACCGAACCTGATACCAATATGTGATCGAACGGCCAGATGATTACAAACATTCGCCCGATGAGCGACTCGCGAACAACGGGGCCGAAAACAGTTGAGTCCCGTGAAAGGAGTCGATTGTCTCCGAGCATGAAAAATTTATTGGCCGGCACACTTACTCGAGCGAAATCCTTAGAGATCGTGCCGGACGGCAGGTAGTCCTCTGGAATGCGGTTTCCGTTTATGTAGATCTTGCCGCCACGTCCCTCGACTGTTTCGCCGGGGAGACCGACAACGCGTTTGATTAGATCCTTGATGTCCCCAGTTTGGGCTTCCTTGGGGGCTACAAAAACGACGATATCCCCGCGATCGGGATCGCCAATTGCATAACTCAACTTATTAACGAGGACCCTGTCGTTGATCTGCAGCGTAGGAAGCATTGATCCAGACGGAATGTAAAAAACTTGTAACACGAAGGTGCGAACAACGACAGCTACAACTATTGCAAGAATGATGAGTACAGACCATTCGGCCAAAGACCGCAGGAATTTGAGGGTCTTGCGTCCGCTGGAACCATCGTCGGATGCATCCCCTATGCGCTCTTCAAGGGAGAGAGGTGTGGGGTGCGGTGGAGTTGTACTGGCTGATGACTCAGTCACTCAGTTTGCTCCATAGTTCCTCAGTCTCGCATGAAATGTGTCTCGGACATGTACCGCTTTATCTCTTATTCACAAGTTGTATCTGGCGAGCACGCGTCGTGCAGCTCCTGGGCCGAGGTCATGGAGTTCCGGTGGATTCACGACACATGCTGTTGCTCCCAACCGGACCAGCAGGCGCTCTAGCCACGCGCGTTCACCGAATGCGATCACCAACCGTTGTCCCCCACCGGGTAGTTCAGTAATTGACTCGACGGCGGCGGCTTCCGTGACCCAACTGACGTCGGTCAGTGTCTCGATTGTGACCCTAGGATCAGTCGGTCTTGGAGAGAAGACCGGTTCACGAGCCCCGCATTTGTCGGGTTCGAAATATTTTCCCGAAGGCCGAACCGCCCGAACGCGATCAACCCGAAACATCCTGTCTTCGCCACGTAAATGGCAATAGGCGTCGGTGTACCACTTGCCTAAGGCGAAGAATGCTGGTCCGGGATCAATCAAGCGAGTCGTCGTTGCGTCTCTTCCTGCACTCCAATAGTCGACTTCGATTGATTCACCGGTGGTGGCAGCGGATCGTATTACGCGGAGATGTTCCGGAGTGCCAAATTCGATTGCGACGGCAGCAGCCCCAAGCGCGCGCTCCAACTTCTCAACGGCAGTCGCCAAGGACCCAACTTGATCGGAACCCTCTACCGCGAGAAGGGCGCGGCTGCCTGCGAGAAGGGCAAGACCTTCAGATTGGCTCAGTTGTAACGGACGTTTAAAATGGTCTGCGAAAAGCAATTCAACTGTGTCTTCGTCGTCGATAACCGTTATGTAGTCACCGGGTGAATACGGCGGCACTCCGATCATCATGATGAGAGCGAGGTCGCGCTCGAGTTCGGCACGGGAAACCCGAAAACGATCAGCGATGTCGTCTTTCGATGCTCTCGGTCGGGCGGCAATCCAAGGAATCATCGCGATCACCCTCGACAGGGTGGCCTCAGCTGGAGGGGTACTCATTCGTCGTCCTTTACAGATAACGACAATTCCGTTAACCAATCAATGACGGCCTCTCTGGCTTCCGGCGGGTCGAGTACTTCTGCATGCTCGACAAACCCGAGAACGAAATCGCGCATCGCATTCATATCCACCACGCGCAGGGTTATTACTGCGGACCCATCGGGTTCGCTCTGTATATCGTCCGCTTCGCCGCGTGCAGCGAAAGATGCAGCATGACCAGGGTCGACGCGAATCCTGACTGCTGTCGTGCGCCCTCCGCCGTATTCCCATGGCTGTTCGTCAAGGTACGAGCCGGGAAGAAAATCCGATGGAACCGTGAACTTATTGGGCGCGCCGGCACTTATCTCGTTCTCAATCCGATCGATGCGAAATACCCGCATGTCCTGCAGGTCCGGTTCCAAGCCCACGACGTACCAGTTACCAAACTTTGAGGTGAGTCCCCATGGTTCGAGGCGCCGCGACCGACCGTGGTAATCGAAGGTGACAACCGAACGGTTCCTTGATGCCTCGAATAATGGTACGAGTTGCGGAGCATGCGGCAGCACGGCGATTGGGGCTGAACCTTCACCGGTAAAGCCGCCCAACTTCATCAATGCGCCTTCACTCGCAGCATCGTCAATGCCGATAGCGGTAACCGCTATGTGCAATGCAGCCAATTCCTCATCCGTTAGCGCAAGCGGTGGCAAGTAGTACTCGCTTGTTTTGACGCGGTAGCGAATCTCGTTGCCTTGCGCCTCGTCCGTCAATGGAACGCCCATCGCACGCAAACTCGCTTTGTCCCGTTCGAATGCCCTACGTGCAGAATCCCCTGCGGGATACCCGATCGAAGAATTACTAATCAGATCGTCTCTCGTGAATCCCCGGTCCGTGTTGAGCAATGCGGCCAATAAGTTGAGAAGGCGTTCCCGTCGATCGGGCGTGTCTGTCATAGGAAAGACGCCGCTACTACTGCTGCAGCTCCCGCACATTCAAATAAAACGGGATCCTCGTTCGCTGCGCGGCCCATGGAAAATATATCGAAATCCTGACGCGTCAGAGCGCCGACGGTATCTGCAGGTGGGACGAAACGTATGTCGTGGCGCGTCGAGAAACCAGCTCGTTCTAGATCCCGTTCAATCGTTTCTTGCTCAATGCCTCCTACCTGCGGAACGGGGATGATCACTCTGCTTCGGCAAGCGACCGTAAGGGTCGTGAGCGTGTGGTGTGAGACGCCGCGGTGGCGTGTCCGTGGATCCGCAAAAGAGACTCGCAAGCATGCGATCGGCACCCCCCCGAGCCCAACGGTCGCGTCGAGTATCGGTCCTACTTCTATTCCGGAAAAGCCAAGTCGCGTCCCTGTGCCTACGATTCCCGGGCCCATTACCACGACGGCTGCGTCTGCATTGACCACGTGCCGCGCAATCGCGAGAGCGGAGTAGAGAGATACCGCTTCGTGGTCTCCACCGAATGCATTTCCGCAGGTGATTGTCGAGTCGATCAAGTTTCGATCGCGCAATGACGCCACTACGTCGGATAACGCCAGTGGCAAAGCTGCGCCGTCGGTCATCACATACGCGATTCGAGCATCCGGGCGTTGTTCTTTGAACACGGCGGCTACCGCAGGGAGCTGGCTATGTAACGCTGCTGCGATAACTGGCATCCCTCCGATGGACACCGTGTCTGCCAATCCTGGATCAAAATGTTCCTCAGCGCTGCCAACATCGGCTTGCAGACTTGTGTACCGCGCTTTGATGATGTGTCCCGGGCCTCTTTCGCTCCAACTGTCGCGTGCGAGGTTCCAATGCACAACATGCCATCCGCCCGTTCCGAGGCCGAGTTCGACGGCCGTTGTATTGACGACTACAGAATCGCCTGGGGATACATTGCCAGTTAGTTGCGGTAGAACGTATGCGCGTTCCGGACCATTTCCGAAGTCAACTTCAACGCGTTGTATGCCCGGTCGTTCTTCAAGTAGCCGCACGACTAGTCCAGTGCGAAAGGAAGACATCTAGAGGCTGGCGATAAGGCGCTCAACGCGCTCGTCGCGCGATTTGAACGGGTCTTTGCAGAGAACAGTCCTCTGGGCTTGATCGTTAAGCTTTAGGTGTACCCAGTCCACTGTGTAGTCCCGCTTGCGTTCTTTGGCCCGCTTGATGAATTCCCCACGCAATCGAGCCCGAGTGGTTTGGGGTGGTACGTCCATCGCTATTTCGATGTCTGAATCTAGAACCATCCGGTCGACCTGATTGCGACGCTCGAGCAAATAGTAGAGGGAACGTGATTTCGTAACGTCGTGGTAGGCGAGGTCGAGCAACGCGACACGAGGATGTGTCAACGGGAGCTGATGCTTGTCACGGTAGGCCTCGATGAGTTGATATTTGATTACCCAGTCGACCTCGCGATCGAGTTTTAGCGGGTCACTCTCAAGATGCGTCATCACGTGTTCCCACATCTCGAGGGCTTTGTCCTCAAGTGGAGATAGCCCTCGCCTCTTCGCGAAACGTTGTGCGCGGTTCAAATACTCGGCCTGAATCTCAACGGCCGATAACTCGCGACCGTTTGTAAGTCGAACCCGACGTTTGCAAGATATGTCGTGGCTAATTTCACGGATTGCGCGTATCGGGTTCTCGAGCGTTAGATCGCGCCATGGACTCGAATCCTCTTCGAGCATTCGCAACAGGATCGAAGTGGTTCCAACCTTGAGGAATGTCGTGTACTCGCTCATATTTGAGTCACCGACGATTACATGCAGACGACGGAAGCGCTCTGCATCTGCATGTGGTTCATCGCGCGTGTTAATTATTGGTCGCGAACGAGTTGTAGCACTAGAGACGCCTTCCCATATATGTTCGGATCGCTGCGCAATGCAGTACGTCGCTCCGCGTGCAGTCTGAAGAATCTTGCCTGCACCCGCGTAGATCTGCCGTGACACGAAGAAGGGAATGAGAACATCGGTGAACTTCGAGAAATCTCCGTCGCGTTCGACGAGGTAGTTCTCATGGCAGCCATATGAATTCCCAGCCGAGTCGGTGTTGTTCTTAAACAGGTAGACCTCCCCTCGAATCCCTTCTTCACGTAGTCGTTGTTCCGCGCTCTGTACGAGTCCTTCGAGAATTCTCTCGCCCGCCTTGTCGTGCACGACAAGTTCATCTATCGAATCGCACTCAGGTGTTGCGTATTCTGGGTGACTTCCAACATCCAAATAGAGGCGTGCGCCATTCTCAAGGAATACGTTGCTCGAACGCCCCCAGGACACGACTCGGCGGAACAGGTAGCGCGCAACTTCGTCCGGGCTGAGGCGACGCTGACCGCGAAGAGTGCAAGTAACGCCGTACTCGTTCTCAATTCCGAAGATGCGCTTCTCCATTAAATGGATCCGAGCATCGTGGCCATCACGTAAGCGTACCGGTGGCTCACAACTGCGTAGCGTCCGCTGGAGTCGTTAACCGAGGGCGCGGCAGGCTTTTGCCTTTGAGAAGGCTTGATCCAACATGTTCCCAGGGTCAAGTTTGCTCAGATCGCCAAGAGCGGCTTCGACGTTCATCACGCCTTTATTGCCCTGCAGGGTCATGATCTGATCAAGCGCTGTACTCTCATGCAAGCTCCGAAGAGTTATGTGGTCACGAACTCAAGAGTGATTCGAGTTCCGTTCCTTTGATGCGCCGGAATGCGCGACCCGGTTGCATTCGGTCAAGGATCGCCACCTCTAGTTGACCAGAAGGTGGAACGGTGTTGTTGTCCTCGCCCAACACGCGCGCCCCCAGGCGTACGGTGTCTTTCAGATCTAGGCCCGGTGCGTAAGAGTTTCCAAGTGCCTCCGCGATCGTTTCTGCCTGCCCTCCTAAGACCGTAAATCTTTCTTCATCCATAACGGTGCCGTCGTAGAGAATGTGAAATAACTCGCTCGGCTCGTCCGGCGTGTGGCCGACAGATGCAACGAGAATTTCGACTTCGAACGGTTTCATCTCGTTAGTGAACACCTGACCGAGCGTCTGTGCATACGCATTCGCGAGTGAGTTAGCGGTTACGTCTTCGGGAGAATATTGGTAGCCCTTCATGTCGGCGAGACGGATGCCACCGATCTTGAGGTTCTGGAACTCGTTGTACTTGCCGACGCCAGCGAAGGCGATTCGATCGTATATTTCGGAAATCTTAAAGAGTGTTCGGCTGGGATTCTCTGCGACTATGACGATGCCCGCTGCACAATCGATTGCCACAAGACTTTTGCCGCGAGCGATGCCCTTTCTTGCGTAATCTGCTCGATCCTTCATCACCTGTTCTGGAGACACGTAGAACGGCATACTCATTTGGCGCCTCTTCCGGTCGCCTTCTTGGTGGGTTGATTGCTGCCGCCGCGTTCTGTACCACCGAGCAACGATTGCGAGCGCTCGCCGACTTCGGTGTCGTCCATCGCCCGGAACCCATTGGAATCAATCGTTGCTACATTCGGGTAGATGCCACGAACGAGGTCTGGCCCGCCGGTAGCGACATCTTCGTCAGCAGCCGCAAAGAGCGAACGCACCGCCAGAGAAATCGCGTCATCAACTGAGATGCCTTCGCTCCAACCGGCCTTGATCCAATTTCTCGCATGTACGCCGCCGGAACCGTTGGCCTGGTAGTCGGCCTCTTCGTACTTGCCGCCCGCCGCATCGAATGAAAAAACACGGCCGCGTTCGCGACGCGCGTCGTATCCAGCGAACAATGGAATGACCACGAAGCCCTGCATAGCTGCGGGCAGATTTGCCCGCACCATCCCCGCGAGTTGGTTTGCTTTTCCTACGAGGCTTAGTGGCACGCCCTCCACTTTTTCATAGTGCCGAAGTTGCACTTGGAAGAGTCGGACCATCTCAATGGCCGGTCCAGCGGCCCCTGCGATTGCCACGCCTGATAGTTCGTCTGCAGCGAACACTTTTTCGATACGTCGGTTCGCAATCGTGTAGCCGGCGGTTGCTCTGCGGTCTCCAGCCATGACCACTCCCCCGGCGCAGCGAATCGCAACGACCGTCGTACCGTGTGTGATCTCGAAAGGAGGGTTGTCGCCAGATAA
>CAMBEL010000031.1 GCA_945865605.1 Bifidobacterium breve | reverse complement strand
GGGGCCGACGTAGCGAGCACGGTCGCTGTACTTCGTCGCGTCGGAGTCCATGTAGGGAATGACGGATCCGGTATCACCACGGTCACCTCGGGCGGGTTCGAATCGTTGAGAGAACCCGATGGCGTGCTTGAGTGCGGCAACTCCGGCAGCACTCTACGGATGATGGCCGGATTGCTCGCAGGTCGCCCCCTCGCCGCAGTGCTCACGGGAGACGCATCGCTATCAACGCGACCGATGGGCCGGGTCATTGAACCGCTGCGCGCAATGGGAGCAACCATTGATGGCAGTGATGGTGGAACACACGCACCGATCACTTTGAGCGGTGGACCCCTGCGCGGTGTGCGCCATGAGTTGCAAGTTGCGAGCGGCCAGGTGAAGACCGCCTTGGTGCTGGCGGGTATGCAGGCGGACGGTATAACGGAGATTGTTGAACCGAACGAGAGCCGCGACCATACGGAACGGATGCTTGCGGCGTTAGGTGCAAGCGTTGAACAAAGTGGTTCAACGACTTTGCGGGTGCGACGCAGTAGCCCAGTCCCATTCGATCTTGTCGTGCCGGGCGATACTTCTTCTGCCGCCTTCCTGGTAGTGGCTGCAACCATCATTCCTGGGTCAACGATCGTCATCGAGGGCGTGTCCCTCAACCCGCGTCGCATTGCCTATTTAGATGTATTGCGGAGCATGGGGGGCAACATTGAGGTCCGCGAGACCGGTGTCGAACTCGGAGAGCCGGTCGGCGAGGTATCCGTTTCGGCGGCAAACCTGCGCGCTGCTGACATCGTAGGAACGGAGTCGATCATTGATGAACTACCCGTGCTCGCGATTGCCGCCGCATTCGCTGATGGGACCACAACGATTAGTGGCGCAGCGGAATTGGTTGTTAAGGAATCAAATCGGATCACGACGATGGTTGATCTCCTTACAAGGTTCGGGGTGACGGCTGAACCGACACCCGTCGGAGTAATTGTGCGAGGCGGCGCGCCAGTGGGCGCGCGCGTCGACAGTTTCGGAGATCATCGGATTGCGTTGTGTGGCGCCGTGGCGGGATTGGCGGCCAGCGGCGAGACGACCGTTGATAACTGGTCGGCAGTAGATGTTAGTTATCCGACTTTTTCTAATGACTTGGCCTCTCTATTGGGGGTGGCGTGAATAACGTCGTCGCAATTGATGGCCCTGCAGGTTCCGGGAAATCGACGGTAGCGCGGGGGGTCGCAGCTGCGCTTGGTTTGTCTGTTCTGGATACCGGTGCGATGTATAGGTCAGTAACGCTGGCGGTTTTGAATGCAGGTGTCGATCCAACAGACGCTGCTCGGTGCGCTCTCGTTGCTAAGGATTCAATTATTGAAGCCGTAGATGGGAGCGTTTTTTTGGACGGAACGGATGTTGGCGAGACGATTCGAGAACCAAGTGTGACGGCCGCCGTTTCAATCGTGTCTGCGCATCTGGCGGTGCGTGAGATCTTGGTTGCGCAACAACGGTCTTGGGCTCAGCGGAATGGTGGTGGTGTGGCAGAAGGTCGAGATATCGGTACCGTTGTTTTTCCGCAAGCGAGAATCAAAGTATTCATCACAGCTTCGGATGAAGAGCGCGCACGCAGGCGCGTGCGCGATGAAAAATTGGCAGGCAGAGATGCCGAGATCACGGATGTGCAGAACGCGATGGCAAGTCGTGATGCGCAAGATTCAGGGCGTGAAGTCTCACCGACAGCAATCGCAGCCGATGCGATTGTGCTTGACACAACGGACAGGACCGCTGAAGAGGTTGTTGCTGAAATTGTTCAACGGTTCAATGATGCAACGGAGCAACGATGAAGTTCTATGCCTTCGCTCGAGTGATTGTGCTGTCACTCTGCAAGATTTTGTTTCGGGTAACGGTGAAAGGCCGGGAAAACGTTCCGCCTTCGGGCGCGTACATTGTCGCGCCATCGCACCGTTCGCTCCTTGACACGCCGTTCACGGCGTTCGTTACGAGACGCCGCATACGTTTTATGGCGAAGAACGAGTTATTTCAGAATCCTTTTGGCAAATGGTTGTTCTCCAGCCTCGGAGGGATACCAGTAGATCGCGGTTCCCCGACCGCGCGCACTGCGCTGAAGGCAATTGAGGGCGCCCTGCGGGCGGGTGAGCCAGCTGCGGTGTTTCCCGAAGGTACGCGCGATTACGGACCAGAGATTGAAGAGTTGTTTGATGGCGCTGCTTATCTTTCGGTGAAACTTGGGTTGCCAATCGTGCCGGTAGGCATTGGTGGGAGTGAACAGATACTTGCGAGTGGCAAGGTCTTGCCGAGACTTCGTCGGGTGGCGTTAGTAATTGGTACTCCGATATATCCGCCGGAGAGTGCCGGCACAAGAAAACGCTCAGATCTGCAGGGCATTACCGCCGATCTCAAAGTTTCGCTTCAGGAGTTGTTCACCGAAGCCCTGGAGACCGCTGGTTATTCCTAACGGCGGGTGAGTTCCTCGAGCACCTGAGACGCTGTTACCGATCGATCGTCGTTGTCCGGAATCAGATCCCGCAGTTCGCGTGGTGGGGGAAAGTACTCGTCCTCATCGGTGACGTGAACGTGTTCAACGCCTTCGGTCGGCGCAAGGCGCGCGATCACCGCTTGTACAAGATCCTCGGGAGCACTTGCGCCAGCCGTTACTCCCACGACGGCGTTTTCGCCTACAGCTTGGACATTCAATTCGTCGGGTCCATCTATACGTAGGACTATGGGGCAACCAGCGGCTTCGGCAACTTTGGCAAGAGCGACGGTGTTCGAAGAGTTGGCGCTTCCAATTACGACGACAGCGTCGGCCTGTGTTGCGATCCGAGATAGAGCGGCTTGACGGTTTGTCGTGGCGAAGCAGAGGTCATTGCGCGATGCGGTCCAGAGAGACGGGAACTGTCCACGCGCATCGTCGCGTATCCCTTCCCAATCGTGTAACGCAAGGGTCGTCTGAGCGAGCAACGCGACCTTGCTTGGATCGCCAACGGACGCAAGTGCTTCTGAAAGATCGGCCGCTCTCTCGACTAGTCGGATCGAATCGGGCGCCACTGCGAGAGTTCCAACCGCTTCGTCGTGTCCTGCGTGGCCGACATAGAGGATCGTGTAGCCCTTCTTTGCTCGCACTTTGGCTTCATGGTGCACCTTGGTGACAAGTGGGCATACGGCATTTACAACGAAGCGGTTCTGTTCGCGAGCGGAGATGACTACTTCTGGTGTCGATCCGTGAGCTGAGAGCATGAGCGGGGCTCCCTCCGGTACTTCGCTCACGTCGTCGACGAAGATGACACCGAATTCCCGGAAACGTTCGACCACCAGTCGGTTGTGAACGATCTCGTGGTAGCAGTACACCGGTGGTGGGAAGAGCCGCACCATCCAAGCGAGGGCCTTGATGGCCATCTCGACTCCGGCGCAGAAGCCACGTGGTTCGGCGAGCAGTACCTTGCGAACCATTCACGCAAGGGTAACTCCACGCAGGCTCCCCCCTAGACTCGCCGCATGCCTCCTGCACGCGTCTTGTCTGTCGCGCCCGGAAGCCCGGCAGAGGCGGCCGGATTACAGGCGGGCGATGATCTGCTCACGGTAAATGGCGAAGATTTGCGCGACGTAATCCGGTACCAAATGCAGGCCGATGAACCGGTCGTTGCACTGATGACGCGCCGTGAAGACCAGGACCACTCCGTCGTCATCGAGAAACCAGCAGGCGCTCCGCTTGGTCTCGAACTTGAACACGCCGTGTTCGACCGAGTCCGTACGTGTGACAACCACTGCCCTTTTTGTTTTATCTATCAACTTCCAAAAGGCATGCGAAGAAGTCTCTATCTAAAGGATGACGACTACCGCCTCTCCTTCTTATACGGCAACTTCACGACTCTCACGCGGTTTACCGAAGCCGACCTTGAACGTGTAGTCACCGAAAGGCTTGGACCGCTTTATGTGAGCATCCATGCAACCGATCCGGAAGTACGCGCGAGTTTGTTGCGAAATCGGCGGGGTGCGACAAGTTTGCGTTGGTTGGGTGCGCTTCTAGATGCCGACATCGAAGTGCATGGTCAGGTGGTGGTGTGTCCAGGAGTCAATGACGGCGAGATACTTGAAGACACCATGCTTGGTATTCTGGATCGCTTCGCGCGTATCGCGAGTGTCGGAGTGGTGCCGCTCGGGGTGAGCCGTTTCAATCGCGAAGCAGAGATGCGTACCCACACGCTCGAAGAAGCCGCAGCGACATTGGATGTCATTGGACGATGGCAGGATGTCTTTACGGACGCACTCGGCCGACGGATGGTTTTTGCCGCAGACGAGTACTACTTGATGGCTGGTCGCCCGTTTCCGGAACTCTCTGCATACGAAGAGGTTGTGCAGCATGAGAATGGAATCGGAATGGCAAGGGTTTTTGAGGCAGAGGTAACGGCCGCGCTGTCTGGACATGACGTAGATGGAACGGGCACGCGTCCAGGATTCTTCGCATGGGTCGATGGAGCGCCTGCAGAGGGTTACAGGGCACCGCGCCTTGAGGTGGCCGAAGCTAAATCCAACGCCCTGCTCAACGTGCGTGACGCACGCGTTGGAGCGCCGATCGTGCTGCTGACCGGCGAATACGGCGCGCGAGTCCTTGAACCGCTTGTCAGCGCCCTGTCGGAGCATGCTGGCGTGGAAATTGTTTTACAACCGGTAATCAACAACTTCTTCGGTGGCAACATTGCCGTCACGGGATTATGTACGGCCTCCGATTTGCAGGCGGCGATCCAAAGCGTGCCCGACCATTCGCGTGTGTTGTTGCCCGATGTCATGTTGAGCGGGGGTTTGTTCCTGGATGGCGGGTCGCTTGCAGACCTGCCGCGTCCCGTTGAGGTAGTCGGTACCGATGGAGGTTCGCTAGTGCGCGCGCTTGGGAGTGCGGCATGAGTAATCGCAAGATGAAAGCGGACCTGCCGCTCGTTGCTGTCGTGGGGCGTCCGAACGTTGGGAAGTCTACCCTTGTGAATCGCATCGTCGGTAGGCGTGAAGCGATTGTCCAAGAACTCCCTGGGGTAACCCGAGATCGCAAGGAGTTAGAAGCGGATTGGAATGGCCGTCAGTTTCTTCTCGTTGACACCGGTGGCTGGATGCGCACCGATGAACCACTAGCGAAACAGGTGAGCGAACAAGCCGAGCGCGCTATTCGCGAAGCTGACGTGATTTTGTTTGTCGTTGATGTGCGGGTCGGCGTTATTGAAGAAGATACGCAGGTGGCGCGCATCCTTCAGCGCGCAGAGACACCGGTCTTGGTAGTTGCTAACAAGGTCGACGACCAGCCAAAAGAGATCGAAGCATGGAACTTCACGCGACTTGGGCTGGGGGAGCCGCATTTGATTTCGGCAATACATGGTCGGGGGAGTGGCGATCTCCTAGATGTGCTCGTTGAGCTACTGCCGCCTGAGCCCGAAGAAATACCCGAAGAGATGGAGAGGCCGTTCTCGGTGTGCATTGTCGGACGCCCAAATGTTGGTAAGTCGACGTTGTTCAATCGCATGGTTGGAGACGACCGATCAGTTGTACACGACATGCCGGGCACGACGCGGGACTCCATTGACACGGTCATTGAGACTGAGGACGGCCCGTTGCGGTTTGTCGACACGGCTGGCATGCGCAGGCGCAGCAAGGTGGATGAACCAACCGAGTACTACTCGGTCGTGCGAGCACTTCAAGCTGTTGATCGATCGGATGCTTCACTGTTCGTGATTGACGCGACCGAAGGTGTCAGCCATCAGGACCAGCGCCTTGCCGAACGGATAGACGCTGCAGGTACCGCAATTGTTGTGGTGCTCAATAAGTGGGATCTCGTACCGACCGAGTCGAGACCGCAGATACTTATCGATGTGAAGGACCGCCTCGGCTTCCTCGATTACGCACCCGTCCTCAAGACGAGTGCATTGAGTGGCCGCAACATCAAGAGTGTGTTGCCAGCACTGCGCGAGGCGCAGGCCGCGTATCAGAAACGCGTACCGACTGCGGAGTTGAATCGCGTGATTCGCGATGCGCAACAACGCCATCCACCGCCCGTAGACCGCAAGCATCGCCCGCGCGTGCTTTACGCGACGCAGGGTGCGATTGAACCGCCGACGTTCACGCTGTTCGCAACACGCCGATTGCCAGCCACTTACCTGCGATACTTGGAACGGCGAATACGGGAACATTTCGATCTTGGACCAACGCCGATCAAGATGAGGGTTCGACCACGCAATGAATAGAAGCGAGCATCCGCGCAGCGTTGCGATTCGTGAGGTTGGCGCGCGTGACGGGCTGCAGAACGAAGCGCCGATTTCTGTGGGTGAGCGCGTCCGGCTGATCGACGCTCTGTCGTTGACGGGTTTGCGGCGGATAGAGGCAGCATCATTTGTGGCACCATCGGCGATTCCGGCGATGGCCGGTGCCGAAGAGGTTATGGCTGGCATCAAAAGGAAAACCGGTATCGCATATTCGGCGCTGGTCCCGAACGTGCGTGGAGCCGAGAGAGCACTCGCGGCGAATGCAGACGAGCTCGAGGTAGTGATAAGTGCGAGCGAGACGCACAATCAGCGCAACGTAAATCGCACAATTGATGAGTCGCTCGCAGCAGTTGTGGAAATCGTTGCTCTCGCTCACGGCGCAGGGAAGAACGTTGAAGCAATTGTTTCGACAACTTTCGGGTGTGCATACGAAGGTGATGTTGAACCCAATCGCGTCGCGGCGATTGCTGCGGCGCTCCGTGAGACGGGCGTGGATGGTCTGTCATTTGGTGACACGACTGGGATGGCTTCCCCGCGTCGGGTCCATGAAGTGTTGGATGCAATCGAAGGCGCCGGGATTGCAGCGAACGACGTTGGGCTTCATTTCCACAACACTCGAGGTACGGGTTTGGCAAATGTTCTTGTGGGACTCGACAGGGGCGTTTCGCAATTTGATGCGTCGGTCGGCGGATTAGGTGGTTGTCCGTATGCTCCGGGTGCTACCGGGAATATTGTCACCGAAGATTTGGTTCATATGCTCATGGACATGGGCATTGAGACAGGCGCGGATCTCGATGCGCTAATCCGATGTGCATTGCTCGCACAGGAATTGGTCGGCCGCGAGTTGCCGGGTCAAGTAATGCGATCTGGGCCGCGCAGCAAGACAGTGGAGGGGGCCATAACGTGACTGAATATGAGGCGGTTCGCAAACAAACGGAACGAGCGCTGCAGGGAAATCTCGATAAGGATCGGGACAAACTTGTTGCAGCCAACAAAATGTTCGTACGTGATCGTCTTGCCAGCTTGCTAGATGAAGGTTCATTTGTCGAAGATGGATTACTCGCGAATGCGCTAGCTACGGACTTGCCAGCCGATGGCGTTGTGACGGGCACAGGGCAAATTGATGGCCGCCCCGTGTGTGTGATGGCCAACGACTCGACGGTGAAGGCCGGTTCATGGGGGGCACGCACGGTTGAAAAGATTGTTCGGCTTACGGAAACTGCTTTGCGCCTTGAGATTCCTGTTGTTTATTTGGTTGACAGCGCCGGCGCGCGCATAACGGACCAGGTCGAGTTGTTTCCTGGTCGTAGGGGAGCGGGGCGAATTTTTGCCAATCAGGTGCGCCTCTCTGGTCGCGTGCCGCAGGTGTGTTGCTTGTTTGGGCCGTCGGCGGCAGGCGGTGCGTACATTCCCGCGTTCTGCGACATCGTGTTTATGGTCGAAGGCAATGCATCTATGTATCTCGGATCGCCGAGGATGGCCGAAGAAGTCATTGGCGAGCAAGCAACGCTCGAGGAGATGGGCGGAGCGCGCATGCATGCAACCGTAAGTGGTTGTGGTGACAATCTCGTGGGCAATGACGAAGAAGCGATCGCGGCGGCCAAGCGGTGGTTGTCTTACTTGCCAACTTCGTGGAAATCGGCCGCACCGGAGGCAAAAGCATTGCTGCCTTTAGGAACAGCACAGCCCATTGCAGCGCTGGTCCCAGCAGAAGAACGGCGCGCCTACGACATGCACAAGGTAATCGATGCGTTGGTAGATGACGGCACATTCTTCGAGACCAAACCACTTTTTGCGAAAGAGTTGGTGACCGGGTTCGCGCGTTTAGATGGCAAGGCTCTCGGTATTGTGGCTAACAATCCGATGCATCTTGGTGGTGTGCTGTTCGGTGATAGCGCAGATAAAGCTGCGCGGTTCATCTGGTTGTGTGATGCGTTTAATGTGCCGTTGCTATTCCTCGCGGACGTTCCCGGCTTCATGATCGGGACCCAGGTAGAGCGCGCAGGGATCATCCGTCATGGCGCCAAGATGATTACAGCGGTTGCCGAAGCGACGGTTCCCAAGATCAGTGTGATTGTACGGAAGGCGTACGGCGCTGGGTTGTACGCGATGTGCGGCCCTGCGTTCGATCCAGATGCATGTATCGCGCTGCCGAGCGCAAAGATCGCAGTGATGGGCCCAGAGCCTGCGGTGAACGCTGTTTTTTACAACAAGATCCAAGCGATCGACGATGTAGATGAAAGAGCGGCTTACGTTGCAGCGCGGCGCGAGGAGTACGAGGAAGACGTCGACCTTGTGCACTTGGCTGCTGAACTTGTAGTGGATGCCGTTGTGCAACCCGAGGACCTGCGCGCAGATTTGATCCGACGGTTCGTGTTGGCAAGTACGCGTCGGAGAGAACATTTTGATCGTCGCCACGGCGTACCACCCGTTTAGGGATCAAGGTGCCCTGGTGTACGACGTGTGACCGGTTTCTATCGCCGTCGACGGTTGCCGAAGACGGGTCATGCCCTGCGTGCGGCAGGCAAGTAGACGACAGCGCTGCGGTTGGCCGAAAGGATGACGCCGAGGCGCTGCCACCGGTCCCGTGGCACCTAAAAGTGCTCGCGAGCGGTGTAGTCGCTTACTTGGGTTGGCGTGTGGTGCAAGGCATTGTGTGGCTAATCGACTGATCGGTTCAGCCATGCTGTTGCGTTACCCGTACACTCTCGCCCTTACGGGCTGTGGCGCAGCTTGGTTAGCGCGTCGGTCTGGGGGACCGAAGGTCCCGGGTTCGAGTCCCGGCAGCCCGACCACCATAAGTGCAGGTCAGAACACCGGAGCGTTTCCTTTTACTGAACCAGCAGTCGAGAAACACGCTTATTTGTCACAGATTTGTCACAGAAATATTTGTTTAACGCGGAAATAGGAGCATCGCGATTCGTTGCGCGGCGTCTTCCTGCATCCCTGGAAGTACATGAGAGTAGATGTCGAGGGTGATCGAGACATTCGCATGACCCAGTCTTTCGGCCATCACTTTGGGGCTGATTCCGGCTGCCAGGCCAAGTGTCGCGTGCGTATGGCGGAGTCCATGGAATGGGATCGATACGAGGTTCGCTGCTGAGCAGCGGCGTTTGAACATTTCTGACACGCTCGAAGGATGGAGAGCGCGGCCATCTTTGTGTGTAAACAAGTAGCCAAGGTCTTGCCAGGCGTCGCCCCAACGGAGCCGGTCTCGAGCCTGTCGTGAACGGTGGCTTCGAAGAGCTGCGACGGTGCCTGGATCAATCGCTACGGTGCGCGCGCGGCCCGATTTCGGCGTTCCCTCGAAAACGTCGTAACCAACCGCGACTCGTGATCTCTGTACCGCTATTAGTCCTCGATCGAGATCGACGTCAGGCCATTGCAATGCCAGCAATTCGCCCCGCCGTAACCCGGTGAGGCTCGCCAACATAAATAGGCCATAAAGCCGGTCCGTCTTTACCGAATCGAGAAACGAACGAAGTTGATCGGCAGACCTCGAGGAGGCGGACGCGATACATGCGGCGGCGCATTCGTCGTCATGGGCGGCTCGAAGCCTGGGACTGAGATGACCAGACCGGTCGCTCAAGCTCCGGCCTGGCTGCTCGAGCTGCTGCGTGCGCCTGACGTCTGAACGTCGGCTACCATACGACCACGAACCGGACTATCCGAATGGAGACATCATGGACGTCGCAACTTGGCACGATTTATGGGGTTTGATCTTGACAGTCCGGGGGGCAAGTTTCCTCACGCCCTGGAATGGCTCCAGACCTGGATCTGGTAGCTGAAAGCTGCGCTCAGGGCTTGCCGGCGAGGCGCTGACGCCGACCAGGAAGCGTTCGAGCCGTCTTTTTTTTCTGACACATTGTTCTCAGTACCCACGTCATATCGCTGCGTACGCGCCCGTGAGTTAATCCCGACTGAATTGGTCTGTAGGTGCCGGAAATCCTTCGCTGATGTTTCTGCGAAGCGTCAGCGGGTTGGATGGGGTGGGATCCGGTGGGTCGGGGCCTTCACGTTCGCGTCGGATGTGTTCGAGCGCGTCGAAGGGCGGAAGCTCGTCCGTCGTGAGGGCGTTGGGATTCGGGTTAGGCGGCGTGACGGTATTCGTTGATGAGGCTGCCGCAACGGACGGTTCGCAGGATCGTCGTGTTCGGGATCGCGGCGACGTTGGCGGTGTCCGGGGCTGCTTGGTCGAGGGATCGGTGGGGTCGGTGCTGGTTGTAGTGGCCGATGTAGTCGACGAGTAGCGCGCGGAGTTGGCGTTCGTTCCAGATGATCGTGCGGTCCAAGAGTTCGTGGCGCAGGGTTCGGACCCACCGTTCGGCGTACGCGTTGGCCATCGGCGCGCGTGGCGGTGTCGTGATCGCCGAGACGCCGTCGGCTTCGAACACGGTGTCGAACGATCGGGCGTATTGGCCGGCACCGTCATGGATAACGAACCGGAACTGACGGTCGAGGTTCATCAAGAAGTTCCGGGCAGCTTGGGTGGTCCAGGGTCCAGTCGGGTTCGTGGTGATCCCACTGAGATGCACACGACGCGAACCGATCTCGATGAAGAACAACACATGGAACCGGCGGAGCGTCGCGGTGTCGACGCACGCGAAGTCGGTCGCGACGATGCCCTTCGCTTGGGATCGGATGAACTGCGCCCACGTGGGTCCCGTCCGTTCTGGGGTCGGGTCGATCCCCGCAGCCCGCAGGATCGTCCAGACCGTCGACGCGGCGATCCGATAGCCGATGCGGCACAGCTCGCCATGCACACGCCGGTAACCCCAGGTTGGGTTCTCGTTGGCGAGACGGATCGCGAGGCGTCGGATCTCCGCGAGCGTCGACGGTCTTCCACGCCCGGTGGTGGGCGGGTAAGTCCAATGGCGGGCGACGAGTCGGCGGTGCCAGCCGATCACGGTCTTGGGTTGCACGATCAACATGACCTGAGCCAACCGTGATCGTTCGAACACGGTCGACAACACGGCGAGGATGGTCCGGTCCGCGTCGGTGAAGCGGGGCCGATTGATCTGGCGTTGCAGCACGAGGATCTGATGCCGCAGGGCGAGTATCTCGGCGTCGCGTTCGTCGCCGGTCGCGAGCAACCAACGGAGACGGCCGACGATCAGGTGACGGAAGGTCGTGACGAGGTTCATCGACGACAGACCGTACTGACCCATCGAGCAGCTCGAAACTCCCCGAAGCACAGCGGCGATGGATTTCCGGCACCTACAGGTTCCCGTTAGCCGCTCAGATGCTCGCGAGATGTTCTAGCCGTTTGACAAGGGGTCCCTCGATTGCAATCAGCCAGTTTTCGCGCTCGGTCCCCGTTTCATCAGTAGGTCGTCCTTGTGCCTCGCGGTGATGTTGGAGCAATACGTCATATTCTGAAGCAGACGTGGTATCAAAGTATTTAGGCTTCTTGGTGTGCTGCCCCTCGCCCCCAGCATTGATAGTGCAGACAGCGCGCTCGGCTATGAGTTGGTTTGCCGAAACAGGTTCTCTCTCCCAAGTGACTTCATCAATTCGCATTACAAACCAGTAGACAGGCTTTTTGGATTTCCCATCGCCTGTCTCGTCACCGTTCTCCAACAAACCAGCGGCATCCTTAAACTTGTGCATCACGCTCTCATGGCCTTCGGTGCGCGTCCTGCCCGACAGGGAGAGGCGCCGCAGATGAGTGTGATCATCAGAGACCATTACGGTGCTGAAACGGTTTGACCAAAGTTTTGCAGCATGCCCATGAATTGCGTTACCAGGGTGATACGGAATTAGGAGATAAGCACGACCAAAGCGAAAACGCATTAAACCGACACTTCCAATCTGACCATTTCTTGGTGAGGCCCCGGGAACTCCATCTGCGGAAGCAGTGATCTGGATTGCCTCAAATTGGTCAGCAAAAAAGTCGCTTAGTGGATGGCCGCAAAACGATTCATCTTCGGAGCTCGTTACGACATTCTGCTGTGAGGTCGGGGCTAGTGCTTTTTTGGCGAAGAGGTTCTGCGAGCATTGCGTGAACGCTTCTTCAGTACCTCCAGCCAAGAAAAAGAGGAACTCTTCAGCCTCAGTCGCAGCCAAGCGATACGTCGCGAGTATTTCTGGCTCTAATGAATACTGAATCTCTAGTTGATCCGCGTCGAGCGCGTCGACCGAGAACATCGTGAGGTGAAGTCCCATTGCGTCAGGGTCGTGAGGGTGGAGGGCTAGGAGCGCAAGGTGACGCGTTTTGAGCGCCGCATCAATCATCTCGATCGTTGCGCCTATGCCCTCGCGTACTCGCGTATTTCGTACACCCTTTTCGCCGTCGATTCTGCCGCCTCGCATGAGTTCCAAATAGTGATTCGGCATTGGCTTGGCTCCGCTGAGCCAAGCACGCACTTCTTTTAGGGCGGACGGCGAATCCCAACTTGGAAGAAAGGCCGCAAGTGCTAATGCCTCGCGGTTAAGCACGACAATCGGAGCAGCGCCGAGATCGGGGTGTCCACCAAGCACTGCCGCAACAGTTTTACGTCGCCGCGCCCAGAGGAGTCCCTTTGGGAAGGTGCTAGTGGCGCAGAGAACCTGGGGGGCGGTCATCGCGAACGCACCCATTGTGGGAGTTACAAATTGACGATATTGCCCTTTGTAGAAAAAGTCTGCTTGCCCGACTAGTACTGGTTTCCGAGATTTGGCGGTTTTCGGTCCCTCTATTTCCGCGCTCCGAGAATCTTTGCGAGGGTGAACGTCTTGGCGTTTGGCCAATGTCGAACTCACTAGGTATTGCAGTACGTGTTCCGCAGCAGGTCCAGGCTGTCCGGGTCGGCGAAGGAGACTTTCGGCGAGGTGGTGGCGCAGATACGGGGGGATGCAAGCCAACGAGCGAAGCGCCCAGAGAGTTCTCGGCCGCAGGCGGGTGGACCAATGCAATCTAAATCTCCATTTTTAGTGTTGCGGACGGGGAGCGATTATATCCCAAGAATATTGGCTGTAACTATGCACATCAAGAGCACAATGGTGGCCGTGGTTCCATTCATCGACGAGTTCACAGAAGGCCATTTGTTGTTTTCGCTAGAACACCTTGTTGACGTTGCTACGTCGGTCCATCTAGGAGGTTGGGGTATTGCGGTGCGTTTCCTGCGATAGATGCAGCATCGACCGCCCTCCCAATCTCTATAACTTCATCTAACAATTTGCGAGCATCGCTATCGAGCAGGGCGAGGTTGTCCGAGATGAGTGCCATTCCGCCCGACATCGCGACCGCGTACGCCCAGGCGTGCATCTGGTCTTCGGTCAAGGAAGTGTCTTGGGTGCGCAACATCAAACAGTCGGGGTCGTTCACCCAGAGGCGTCGGTGCATGAAAGAGCGCGAGAGCGTGTTGCGCCACGCATTGACTGTCGCAGGTTCGCAATCTTCGTAGCCGGGCGGCCGCCACTCGAGTTCGGCTGTACCCCAGTGGGGCGCAACATCGGCGCCGATACGCATCCCATCCACCACGCCGATGCACGCGCCTAGCGGTGCCCCACAACCCAAGATGAATACATCGTCGCCGGCACCCCGCCGGATCGCGTCGTAGCCAGCACGCACGCGTTGCGCCGGTGTCATCGATGGGTCATGCCAGAGTCCAGGTAGTGATGGCGCATATGTGAAGTCGAGTTTCAGATATCGCCACCCCATGCCTACAAGGGTCGCGGCAAGTGACTCAAGATGTGCAAGTACTTCAGGATTCGATGTGTCCAACGCCCAAGTGGTCCCGCCCCAACCTGGATTGACCATCCCTATAAGCGGCTTGCCCGGTGCGAGTTGCACCACCCACTCCGGATGCTCTGCTGCGATGCGAGACGTGGGAGCGCACAAGAATGGTGCCAGCCAGATCCCCGGTACGTAACCAGCGCGTTCGATGTCCGCGGCGAGTTCTTCGAGTGGTGTGGGAAACGTGTCTGCGCGCAATAGCCAGTCGCCGATGCAAGCCTGGTAGCCGTCATCCAACTGAAACACATCGATCGGCCAATCCGCAGCCGCCGCCAGGTTGTCACGCACATCGGCTTCCGTGACATCGTGAAAGTACTGATACCACGAACACCAACCAACTTGGTATGGCGCGTCTATGCGTGCACCGGAACACTTGCCGGCCCATGTTGCCCACACATCGAGTAGTCGCGAAGCCTCGTTGCACGCACCTTGGGTGATGCGCAAGCGGTGCATCTCACGACGTTCACCTGGAGCGAACACCGCGCCGCCGAAGAACACTTCGGCCTCCAGTTCATTTCCAGTTATGCGAAACGTGCCGTCATGTCTATCGCCGCCATCGAAGCCCAGACACACTGCGCTCTCGTCGTCGGCAACTATGGTTACCAGTTCACTGCGCAACTCCCCAAGGCCAGCGATGGCCGGATCCGCATGGTGCATTCCGCGTACCAGCGCGAGAGACCCTGGTGTACGCGAAGGATCGATTGCCGTATCGAGAGTCGCACCGCCGCTTGCAGACCAAGACTGATAGCCGTGCCGAAACATTCGTATCTGCGGTTGTCCGACTACCTTCCACCGCAGTTGCACACGCTCGACAGCGATTGGTTGAGGCGTTGTGTTTTCGACCAACCACGTGGTCGTCTCGGTGTCAGGGGCCAACTCGCTGTGGGTGGTCACTGCAATCCCTGCAGGCACGGTGGTACCCAAATACTGAAGGTGCATAGGGTATTGACGTTATCGGGAAGCGGCATTGTCGGCGTGACTAATCGGTCACGACGGTGTGCTTGTACAAGGGCGCGACGGCTATCGTCCCTTCGGTGACCGCAACAGCGAAGCGCTTCACGCAAGCAGCGATCGCAACGCCGCACTACCTTGCATCCGAAGCAGGCTTAGCAGAACTGGCGCGTGGTGGTAACGCGGTAGACGCGATTGTCGCCGCCAACCTTGTGCTCGGTGTTGTCGCTCCGTACTACTGCGGTTACGGAGGAGATCTCTTCGCGATCGTGTGGGACGGCGCGCTGAACGGTTACCTGGGATCAGGTCGCTCGCCGGCCTCGGCTTCACTCGAAGCAGTGCGCGATCGACATGGAAACGATGCGATTGTCGTCGGCCCTCAGTCGGTCACGGTTCCCGGTGCCGTAGCGGGATGGTTCGACCTCTTAGAAAGGTGGGGGACTCGAACATTCGGGGATCTTGCTGACGATGCAATCCGTCACGCGCGTGACGGTTTCGAACTGTCGGTGTTCGGCGGGGGAGCGTGCGAAATGTACGCGCCGCTCTATGCCGAGTTCGACGCATGGCAAGCCGTGTATGGCGCATCTCACCCTGGTGAAGTCCTGCACCAGCCCGCACTGGCAACCTTGATCGAGCACCTTGCAGCGCACGGGCCAACCGACTATTACCAAGGTTCAATCGCAAGTTCCATCGTTCGAACGCTTCATGAGCACGGCGGTCTTATGGAGGTATCCGATCTATCCACACACGCGGGGGAGTGGTGCGAACCTTTATTGGCAAATTACCGCGGCACCCAAGTTGCGCAACTCCCACCTCCCACGCAGGGCGTTAGTGCTCTGGAGATCCTGCGAATTCTTGAAGGCTTCGACTTCGATACTTTGGACGCCGTTACGCGCGCTCACGTGATGGTTGAAGCCGTGAAACTTGGGTTGGCCGATCGAGATGCCCATGTAAGCGACCCACAACACATGACCGCGCCACCTGCCGATCTTCTCGCAGATGATTTCATCGCAAAACGGCGCGCAGCGATCGATCTCGACCTCGCCAACAATCCGATAACCGGTCATCGGCAAAACGGTGGAACGGCTTACCTCTGCGCGGCGGATTCGGATGGGCTACTCGTGAGCCTGATTCAATCCAACTTTCTCGCATTTGGTTCCGGGGTCCACGTTCCGAAATGGGGCATCAACCTCAACAATCGAGGCTCCTCTTTCTCGCTCGACCCGTCCAGTGTGAACGTGATGGCGCCTTCTAAGTTGCCAATGCACACGTTGATCCCTTCCATGGTTCTGACTGATCGTTCACCGAGTCTTGTTTTTGGAACGATGGGTGGCGACGCGCAAGCGCAGGTGCATGCGCAAGTGTTGAGCGCCGTCATCGACGACGATGCCGATCCCCAGGTGGCGATCGATGCACCGCGTTGGCGAGTCGACGTTGGCGACTGGACCCTGCGCGCCGAGAAGGGAATGGATGAGCGTGTAATCGATGGCCTCGCCTCACGGGGACACAACGTGGTCCGTGCACCGCGACACGACAGCGGTATGGGGCATGCACATGCAATTCGCGTTGAGGCCCAGGGGTACGCAGTTGCAACTGATCCGCGGGCCGAAGGCGCAGCGCTTGGCTTATAAGATCCGGCCTTGATGAAAGACATTCTTGATGACGTAGAACGCTGGCGAACCGACGGTAAACGCGTTGCGATCGCAAGGCTTGTAGCGGTTGAGGGTTCCGGCCCACGCGAACCCGGTGCAGTGATGGTTGTCAACGAGGTCGGCGAAGTGGCCGGTTCCGTATCTGGCGGTTGCGTAGAGGGCGCCGTCGTTGCAGAAGCACTTGCCGTGCTGAACGGGACGCGCCCCAGTGGAGTGATCACCTTCGGCTACACCGATGACGAAGCTTTTGCGGTCGGACTCACGTGTGGTGGCACGGTGCACTTGTTTGTAGAACCACTGGACTGGTAGCTGTGAACGAAAGCACTTACCCCACACTGATTTTCGACACGCTTGCTCACTCTTTACGTGAGCGGCGGCCATGTGCGCTCGCAACCATCATCACCGGCAGAGGTGTTCGCTCCAAGTTGCTCGTCGCGACTGGTGCCAAAGCGTTGGGTTCGTTGGGAAACACAGAGATTGATCGCATCATTGAGCGTGATGCGCTCGGTGAACTAGCTGCGGGGTCATCTTCGGTTCGTCACTACGGGTCAAATGGCGAAGCGGGGGAGCAGGACATTCAAGTCTTCATTGAAACATTCGCTCCACCGTCACGAATGATCATTTTTGGCGCTATCGATTTCACCGCCGCTTTATCTCGCGCAGCAAAGCTCCTTGGTTATCGCGTAACTATTTGCGACGCGCGCGCCACGTTCGCGACTTCGGCGCGATTCCCAGAGGCGGATGAAGTCGTAAACGAGTGGCCAGACCGTTTTCTGTTGGCCTTGACAGACGAGCTGCGACCGCAGGACGCGATTTGCGTGCTTACTCATGATCATAAATTTGACATCCCTGCGATCGCTGTGGCACTTGAAACCCAAGTCGGTTATATCGGTGCGATGGGCTCACGCCGAACGCACGAGGAACGAGTGAAGTTGTTGCGAGAAGCGGGTGTCGCAGATCCCGCGCTTGCGCGAGTTATGGCTCCGATAGGACTCGATATTGGTTCACGCACCCCAGAAGAAACAGCCATCGCAATCTGTGCCGAGATAATCGCCATGCGCGCCGGTAGGAATGGCATCCAATCGTTACGAGACAGTTCTGGACCGATTCATATCTAGGAGGTTTTTGTGATTCGACATGTTGCACTACTCACTTGGAAGCCCGGAACGGATGACGCTGTAATCGAAGCCGCGCGCACGGCCTTACAGGAACTGCCCGCCCAGATACCCGAGCTGCTCGACTACCGGGTTGGATCAGACGTCGGAATCGATCAGGGCAATTCCTCATTCGCAGTAGTCGGAGAGTTTGCCGATGCCACCGGGTACGCGACATACCGCGATCACCCGGCTCACATCGCGGCCGCACAAACCCACATTGTTCCAATCTTGGCTGGACGCGCCGCACTCCAATACGAGTTCTGATTGGCAACGTAAGGTGTAGGGGTGACCGTCCCCGATACCGTCCATGACCGTGGCATCTGGACTGTTCCAAATGCGATTTCATTCGGCCGCCTGCTTTGTATTCCGCTATTTCTTTGGTTGTTGCTGAGCCAAGACCGCAACATTGAGGCGGCCTTCCTTCTTGCACTGCTTGGCGCTACCGATTGGGTCGACGGCTACATCGCCCGTCATTTCGATCAGGGCAGCGAGTTCGGCAAGGTTCTTGACCCGGTTGCCGACCGAGTGTTGCTCATCGCTGGTGCCTTCGCGTTGCTGTTGTCGGGGAGCGTTCCGATCTGGGTTGGTGTTCTCATCCTCGGACGTGAAGCGCTCATCAGTATTGCAACGGTTTCGCTGGCAGCGATCGGCGTGCGCCGCATTGAAGTGCAATGGGCGGGGAAGGCCGGCGCCCTCGGCTTAATGTTCGCGCTCCCTGGTTTTCTGTTGATTGATTCAATGGACGCCTCACTACTGCGCGCCCTTCTAACTTTCGTGACTTGGTGTTTCACGATCGGTGGGCTCGCTCTCAGTTACTACGCCGCGTTCAAGTACGTACCGGTTGCACGGCAAGCCCTCAACGAACGAAAAGGTGAAAGCGCGTGAAGGCCGTCATCTTGGCCGGTGGTGACGGCACGCGACTTAGACCACTCACGAGCAACCAGCCTAAACCGATGATGCCGATCGCTAATCGCCCGATGATGGAGCACATCATTCGGTTGCTCGCCGACCACGGATTCGATGACATCGTCGTGACTGTTGGATACCTCGCCAATCACATTCGCATGTATTTTGGTGACGGTTCCGAGTTCAGTGTAGGGATCCGATACGCATCAGAAGACACGCCACTCGGTACGGCTGGTTCCGTTCGCAATGCGGCCGACGAACTCGACGAGACATTTCTTGTAATTGCTGGCGATGTATTGACCGACGTCGACTTAGGCGCGTTCGTCAAAGCTCATCGTGCTTCTGGTTCCTTCGGTTCAATCGCGTTGAAGCGCGTTGATGATCCTGTCGAATTTGGCATTGTCATTACGCGCGACGACGGATCTATCGACCGCTTCCTTGAGAAGCCAACATGGGGACAAGTCTTCTCGGACACAATCAACACCGGTATCTATGTCCTAGAACCAGAAGTATTCGAGTTCATTCCCGAAGGCGAGTCGGTTGACTTCTCGGCAGATGTATTCCCCGCGATACTCCGCAGCGGTAAGTCTCTTTACGGTCATGTGGTCGACGGTTATTGGGAAGACGTCGGAACCCTCGATGCCTACCTGAATGCGCACAAGGACATTCTCGACCAGAAGGTATCAGTCGAGATCGACGGGTTTCGTTTGCGCGAAGGCGTTTGGTTGGGAGAAGGCGCAGATGTAGATCTGGACGCGACCATTGATGGGCCAGCCATCATCGGAGCTAACTGCCGCATCGAAGCAGGCGCGCATATCCGTGAGTACACGGTCTTGGGTGCAGACACAGTCGTGAAACATGACGCGTCGATCGTGCGTTCAGTTGTCCACGATCATTGCTATATCGGGCCGGCGGTCCGGTTGCGCGGCTCAGTTATCGGTCGTTCGAGCGACCTGCGTAGCCATGCGACTGTCGACGAAGGCGCGGTCCTCGGGAACGAATGCTTCGTTGGTGAACACGCTGTCGTCAACCAGGACGTAAAGATCTATCCGCACAAGACAGTGGAGCCGCGAGCTGTTGTAACTAGTTCGGTCGTCTGGGAAAGCCGAGGTGCCCGCACGCTTTTCGGCCGACGCGGCGTATCCGGCCTTGCAAACGTAGACATCACTTCCGATGTTGCGACCCGTCTCGCACAAGCGTATGGGACCTCCCTGAAAAAGGGTTCGGTCGTCACTACAAGCCGTGACACGAGTCGCGCCGCAAGAGCCCTCAAGAGGTCGATCATCGGAGCGCTCAATCTCGCTGGTGTCAATGTCGAAGATATTGAACTGGCAACTGTGCCTCTCACGCGGTTCCAGGTGCGCAACTCGATGGCCGATGGCGGAATTACCGTGCGCTTAGCGCCAGACGATTCAAACAGTGTGGAGATACGCATTCTCGACAAGGGTGGCCGCGATATCGACGAAGCGGCGCAGCGCAAGATTGAACGTCTGCTCGCACGCGAGGATTTTCGGCGCGGGTTTGGTGGCGATATTGGGGACATCGTCTTTCCGCCGCGCGCATTGCACTATTACAGCGCGGGTCTGCAGAAAAGCATCGACCAGGTGCGCCTTCAGGAGCGCGCTTTCAAGGTAGTGCTCGATTACTCGTATGGTGCTGCATCGCTCGTGATGCCTGCGGTCCTCACGAAAGTGGGCGCGGATGCGCTTGGCGTGAATCCTTTTGCTGCCACGCGCCTCAACCTGGAAGGGCCAGAACGCCGAGAAACGCAGGTCGAACGAATGTGTGATCTCGTTCGTGCTTCAGCGAGTGATCTTGGAATGGTGATGGACCCAGACGGGGAGCGGTGCACGCTGGTTGATGACACCGGCCGTGCCTTGGATGACACGCAGGCGTTACTCAGCGTCGTGACCCTCGTTGCGGAGGCGACTCCCGGTGCGCGAATCGCTGTACCCGTTGCGGCAACCAGCCAAGCGGAAAGCATCGCTACGAAGATGGGTGCCGAGATTGTATGGACGAAGGTATCGAGCGCTCATCTTATGGAAGTGGCATCGAAAGAGGAAGTCGACTTTGCGTGCTCGACCGACGGTGGATTCATCTGGCCGAAGTTCTTGCCTGCGTTCGACGCGGCCGCAACGCTCGTGTTTTTGCTCGACATGCTCGCGCTTACCGGCCACAAGTTGTCTGAGGTAGTGGACGGACTCGCACCGGTTTATCAAGCGCATGAAGTCGTCCTAACCCCTTGGGAGCGTAAGGGGGCAGTGATGCGTGAAACGTTGGAGTGGGCGAAGGGAAGTGAAACGGTGTTGATCGACGGCGTGAAGATTCTCGACAAAGGAGGTTGGACACTCGTCCTGCCTGACCCAGAAGAACCGAGCGTGCATGTCTGGGTAGAGGCTGGTTCACCCGATGAAGCTTTACGGGTCGTTTCGAAAATCGCCGACAGAATCCAACAGACGTTCTAAGACGCGCCTAATCTGCGCTTCGAATTGATTTAAGGAGACATGCTGTGGAACTTCCAGAGGAGTTGCGGTACTCCGAAGAGCACGAGTGGGTCCGTGTCGAAGGTGACCGCGCCGTGATTGGAATTACTGACTATGCCCAGGACGCGCTAGGCGACGTCGTGTACGTGCAGGTTCCCGGCGTAGGCCTTGCGGTCATTGCAAAGGCTTCGATCGGAGAGATCGAGTCCACGAAATCTGTCTCAGAGATCTATTCGCCCGTGACTGGCACTGTGATCGAAGTGAACAGCGACCTCGAAAATGCACCGGAAGGGGTCAACTCGGATCCATATGGAGCGGGTTGGATCTGCGTGATTGAGATGGCCGACCCAACAGAGGTCGAGGCGCTGATGGACAGAGGGCAATACCAAGCCTTAATCCAGGCGTAAGCCACCCGATCCCGACCGACCCAGGGCGACCCCAGGGCGATCTCGGCACGTTTCGGGCCCTTATAGGGCCTCGAACGTGCCGAGATCGCCCTGGGGGGAGAGAGTGTGGGGGCTTCAAACCCTCTACCTTCGGTACAGGTGTAGCCTGCTGTCATGCTTTGCGGCCGATGTGGCCATCGAAATGAGGAAGCAGCAAGGTTCTGTTCATCGTGTGGCTCCGAGCTCGCGTCGGCAGAGGAACCCACCGCTGCCCACCCCGTCGACCCTCGCGGTGTCCTCGCGCCCGATCCCCATACTGCAACCTTGGCGCCCGGTACCGCTTTGTTGCTGGTCGAGCGTGGACCGAACGCCGGCAGCACGTACCTAATCAATTCGGACTCGGTCACGGTTGGTCGCCACCCCGAGTCTGCGGTGTTTCTCGACGACATCACTGTCTCGCGTCGCCATTGTGTAATTGAACGTAGCGGTACCGGTTTCGCCATCCGTGATGCGGGCTCGCTCAACGGTACGTATGTCAACCTCAGTCGTGTCGAAGATGTCATCCTCAACGATGGCGATGCGGTTGTTGTTGGCCGTTTCCATCTGTTATTTCGCGTCGGGGCCTAGGTAGTGACAACACCTCCAGCCGATCACGTTTCTATTGGGGAGGTACTGGCCGCGCTCCGCGACGAGTTTCCCGACATCACGATTTCCAAGATCAGATTCCTTGAGAGCCAGGGACTAATCGATCCGGAGCGCACCCCGTCCGGTTACCGCAAGTTTCATTCCGAAGACCTCTCGCGACTGCGTTGGATCCTGTTTCAACAGAAGGAGAACTTTCTTCCGTTGAAGGTCATCAAGACGCGCCTCGAACAAACGCCGAAAGGCCAGGTGCCATCCGACGGGTCGGATGAAGCGACCGGCGTACCAGCCACCAAGACAGGCACCAAGACAGGG
>CAMBEL010000030.1 GCA_945865605.1 Bifidobacterium breve | reverse complement strand
GTTCCGTCGTACTGGCCCATCGAATCCACAGCCATCGCGGTAACCGTGTAGTTGCCGGGACCAGGAAGCGTCGCCGTAAACGAAAATGCGGTGCTCGTAGCGCCGGGCGAGTCGACCGGAACGTTGATTAGCGAATAGACGAATGACGTCGCGCCAGTAGCGTCTGTGAGATAACGGAGCGTCGTGCTGTTGTAAATGACGAGTTTGACTGCGTCGACACCTATGGAATCAGTCGCAGTTCCCGTGATTGGCAGTGTGAAATCGTCGAATTCCTGAGTTGTCGCGGCAAATGTGAGCAGGGTATCTGGCAGTACGTCGCCCACGAAGCCGACGCTGAACTTGACGTTGGGCTGCGCGACTGTTGACGGAGGAACTGCCGTAGTCGGCGTTCTGCTCTCCATGTTGTCGGTTGCTCGAACGCGCAACGTATAACTACCTATTGGCAGTGGGGGAGTGGTGTATGAGAAGGGAAGGGTTTGCGCGTCGGTATTTACCGGCGTGATTTGGTAGTAGGTCGGTACTGGCCCCCAAGTTCCGTCGAGTTGCACACCCTCGCCTGTGTTGTTGTTGCGAAGACTGACATCGACGCGGCGCACAGATGTGTCGTCAGCAGCAGTTCCTTGAATCAACAACGGCGTTCCGGGGGTGACGATCGTGTTTTTGATAGGCGTGTCGAGAATGATTGATGGCGCGATACTTGTAGCCGAAACTGTCCACCTGCGGGTCACGCCCTTGTGCTCGCTCTGGCCGGTTTCGTCACGCGCGGTTGCCGATAACCGGAACTCGCCGTCTGGGACTGTCATTTCAAATTCCCAGTCGACCACTTGGGTTCCCAGGTTCGTCGCATCCGCTTGGAATGTATTGAACTGCAAGCTAAAACTGCCGTCGTCTTGGAGATACCTGTTCGAGTTGGTGTCGCGTACGTCGATGCTGACGCTGGTAACAGCCGTGTCGTCATACGACTTACCTGTTACCACGAACGTGTTGGTGTTGATCATGCCTGCGAGCGGCAGAATAATCTGCGTGTCGGGAGCAGCGTTATCCTGAACTACCGCCTCGAATTTCTTCGACGCCTTCGTGTTGTCTCGAGAACCGTCCTGTGCGAACGTTCTTGCATAGATACGGAAACTGCCAGCGGGAAACGCTGCTGAAGTGAAACTCCAGGGCGTCTCAGCGCTGCCGGATTCTCCGAGGAGAGCGTCTATGGCGTTCCACGTTGCTGACCACGTGACGCCGTCGTCCTGCAGGTATTCGTTATTGGTCCGCTTCTGAATCTCTAGTTGCACGCGTGACACCGTTGATACGGCACTAGCGCGGCCCTCGAACGTGAATGCAGACCCGCCAGCGACCGTGCCACCCTCGAATGGGTAGTCAATCCAGGTTTCAGCTGCGGAGGGAGGAGGAATGTTGTTGAAGTCGAAGAATGCGTGACGACCGATGGATTGGCCTGCGATGACCGTGCCATCGATGCCGACAAGCAGGCCGCGGGGGATGGCTTCTAGATGCCCATGTCCCAGTAGCGCCTCAGCTCCAGGGTTCCACTCAAGTGCTGTACCGGTCGCGGGATCTAGCGCACCGAGCATGTCACGCCGCACTACCTCGTCTCCCAGTACACCGGCTCCGAGCGATTCGCCCCACCCATAGTTCTGAGTATCTCCGCCAGGCCATGGTTGTGTCGAGGTTGCCGACTCTTGATAGCGGAAGTGACCACCCATGTAGACAGCCGTCTCAGTGACCGCAACGCTGTAGAGACTGTCGAAGTGACGCGAAACCCAAAGTGCTTGCACATTTCCCGGGTCCGATCCAGCGTCCATCGGAAATGCGACAGCGGTGTCGTTCACCGGGGGCTTGTCGCCGCCGCCACCACTAACGACAACAAAGTACGAGTTGTCGGGTGAAATGTCGCCACTGGTCAGGCGGATTACTCCTCCGACAAGTGGCAGGTAATCGGCATACAGCTGTGTGTTCCACGGTGAAAGAGCCTTGGATGCTGTTGTAACCATCGCGATTCCGACGCGTTGTTGCGCTGCGACCTTGCGGCCACTGTGCACTACGAGCAGCGTGGCGTCGTCGGTGGTCAGCTGAAGCTGCAGCACCTTGAGAGTTCCACCGCTACCGATGCCCTCAGTCACTGGGATATTGAAGCCGTTGTCGACAGCACCGGTGTTTGGGTTCACGGCAGCCAAACGTCCTCGGCTAGAACTGTTGACCTTGGCGAAGAAACCGCCCACATACACCCAGTTGTCGCTGACTGCCAGGGACGTTCCTCGTGCATCGAGGTGCGCCGTGAAGGTGGTGACCGTTGCACCGGAAGTCGGATTGATCCGCGCTAATTTGCGCTTAGTGGAACCGTTTACAGAGCTGAAGTTGCCAGCGATATAGAGAGCGGAACCGTTTGGCGATGCTTCGACCGCAGCGACGGAACCATTGATGACCGGACGGAAGCCCATGTCCAATTGCCCTGTATTGATGTCGTATGCCGCTAGGTATGGTTGAGCCACTGGCGTGCCGTTCGAGTTTCGGATCGATGTAAATGATCCCGAGAGATAGACGCGATCTCCCACAACTTCAATGTCTGCGATCTCGCCATTTTCCACGCGTGGCGTGTCGGTACGGGGAGCATCTGGCACAAGGCCCGAATGAGATGGCACGGGCTGAGAAGCTTCGACGGCAGGAACGGCCACCGCGAGCGACGTGCAAGCGACGAGTACACCGACACCTGCGTTTGCGATTATGCGACGTGTATGGCTAACAGTGTTCGTTTGCAACCCAGACCCGCCTTGTTGATTGATATCGCTCAAATGTCAACTTATCATGACCATCTGCGCCAACAAGATAGGCCGATATGACCATTGGTGCAGCAAATAAAACTGAAATTGAGCAGTAGCAACCGGGAATTTGAGCATCGGTCGCGTGCGCTTAATCGCGGACCGCGGGTAAAATATCGGTGGAGGTGGGGGGAGTCGAACCCCCGTCTTCCGAGTTCTATGTGGGGCTTCTCCGAGCGCAGCCGGTGGGAAGGTCTCGGATCCGCGCTGCCCACCGGCAGCCTGCGACGATCCCAGCCTCGCTTAAATGTCCCGCCGGGCCACGGGGCCCGTCCCGACGGTAAGTCGCTCAAGATGACGTTCCGGTTCCGACCGAGCAACTGGGCCGGGTGGAACGCGCTACTTATTTCTAAGCAGCGAGTGCGAGGTTGTCCTCGGCAAGTGTTCATTGTGCCGACTCTTTAACGACGTTCCGGCGACGTCGGCTCGCTTCACCCACTTCGATCCTCAGAATCGAAGCCACGCACCCCCTTGTCAATGCCACCCCGGTGCGAGGGGCGACGGATCAAGTGTACCTGGTGGCTAAGACACAGACGCAGCGGATGATCCTCACGAGTCGCGTTGGCGTTCCTTCAGGGCCCGTTCGGCCTCCCGCATCGCATCTCGTTCCGCAAGCACATGGCGTTTGTCATAGTTTTTTTTGCCCTTGCAGATCGCTAGTTCCACCTTTGCCCTGCCGTCTTTGAAGTAGACGCGCAGTGGAATCAGCGTGAGACCTCTCTCTTGGGTGCGCTGGCGCATCTCCTCGATCTCACCATGATGCAATAACAACTTTCTCCTGCGCACCGGATCCAATTCGGCCCGGCTGAACACATAAGGAGACACGTGCATCCCATTCAGCCACACCTCGCCATCCTCAACGCGTGCGTAACCGTCTTGCAGGTTCGCCTTCCCTTCGCGCAACGACTTGACTTCAGAACCCTCTAACACGATTCCGCACTCCCAGACGTCGAGCACGTGGTAATCGTGCCGCGCCTTGCGATTTGAGATGACGACCTGGTCGCCGCGGCTTGACATATAACCCGAGGGTACCGGGCCGCGCACGTGCCACACTCCGAAACTCACGGATCGGCAATAAGGCCATGCCGGGAGGATCGCCATGACTCAACGCGTAGTCGTGCTGGGTTGAGGCATCGCTGGCCTTACTGCGGCAGTCTTGGCCGAATGATCCGGCGCAGAAGGAATGATTGCTGGTGCAGGCGTCAGCGGCGCATTTCCGACATGCAAAGCTGCGGCAACGGCCACGGCGTAAAAACTGCTCGCTCTCGCACGCGATGAAAAGAAGTCGTTAGGGCGGTCACGATTGGGTCTCGCGGTATGGGACCATTTCTCGCGATGTCAAGCCCAGCAAGCCTTCCCCACATTCGTGCACTCGATGGCGTCCGAGGCATTGCTGTTGCAGCGGTACTCGTATTCCATGGAAGGCACCTAGAAGGTGGCTACCTAGGCGTCGACCTGTTCTTTGTCCTTTCTGGCTTCCTCATTACCTCACTACTTCTCTCTGAAGCGCGCCAGTTTGGAACTGTTGGACTCGTCGGATTCTGGGCGAGGCGCGCCCGCAGGCTTCTTCCAGCGCTCTTCATCACATTGCTCGGGGTAGCTGCCTACTGCTCCCTTGTCGCAGAACCGACAGAGCTTGAACGCATCCGAGGCGATGCGCTTGCGACCCTCGGCTATGTAGCGAACTGGCGATTCGTGGTCGGTGGCTTCGACTACTGGGAATTGTTTTCTAGGCCATCTCCGCTCGCACACACATGGAGCCTTGCGATCGAGGAGCAGTTCTATGTGCTGTGGCCTCTTGTATTCGCAACCGTGTTGGCATGGGGAAGTCGTCGAGATGGAAACCGCGCAAATGCCACTCTTACGGCGCGCAGGATATTCACCGTTTCAATTGTTGGTGGTTGCGCGACTGCAGCACTTGCCATCGCTTTGTGGTTCGGATCCGAAGATGCCACGCGTATCTATTACGGAACCGATACGCGCGCACCGGCGATTCTGTTCGGCGCGGCATTGGGTGCCTTTGTTAGTTGGCGCGGTCCGGTGCGTTCTAAGCGCGGCCGTTTGTTACTCGAATTAGTTGGTTTCATTTCGATTTCATACTTGACTGTCGCATGGGTGCGCCTCGCTGGAGTCAACCTCTATCGCGGTGGTCTCTTGATGTGCGCCGTCGCAGGTGTTGGGTTGATTGCCTCGGCGTCACACCCGAAACGCGGGCCAATCGGTTGGGCGCTATCGAATCGACCCCTCGTGGGTCTCGGCCTCATCAGTTACGGCGCGTACCTATACCACTGGCCCATCTATGTGTGGCTCAACGAGGAGAGGGTGGGCCTTTCGGGTTGGCCACTTCTTGGCGTACGTCTCGGGATAACGCTCGTAGCCGCCTTTGTCTCCTATCACTTTGTTGAACAGCCGATCAGACGCGGAGCGTTCACGGCGAACACGATGCGATGGCTCACTCCGGTTGCTGCCGCGGCATTGGTCGCAGTCATGCTCACAACAACCTTTGGAGCGAAGAATCTCGCAGATACGGTCGGTTCACCGGTGTCACCCGCCGTGGCCGCCGACATCGCGCGGGAGAAGCCGGGGGCTCGCCGACTTATGGTCGTTGGCAACTCGCTCGGATATTTCTTGGGAGCTGAAGGGTTCGTTCCCCTGAAGGCGAATCCGCCTCTTGTTACGCTGAATATGTCAGTAGTCGCGTGCAGTTTCCCTCCGGCGTCGCGCATACGATTCGGCGGCTTTGGTCGAGGTGTCGAGACGAATGACTGCCGCATCCTGTGGGATCACGCGGTCAATGAGTTTGATCCCGAAGTGGTTCTCTTCTCGTTCGGTGATGCGGGCGACGCTCAACTCAACTTCGACGGCGAATGGGTTGGGCCTTGCGACGAAGGGTATAGGTGGCCTATGTGGCTCGGACTAGATGCGGCCATACGCACGCTTTCCGCTGGTGGCGCCCACATCGTTCTTTCGACAAGCGCGTACTCAGAGATTTTTGGCTACAAAGAGGAATGGGCTGTTAATACCGACTGCGCTAACTCTCTTGTGGAGCAATACGCCGAACACCACAGAGAACTTGGATTCATTGATCTACGCGAATACGTGTGTCCGAGTCTGCATGAGTGCAAGATGCAAATAGACGGCATTGACTTACGCGAAGACGGAGTGCATTACCGGGGCGAAGGCGCGCAGCTCATCGCCAATTGGATGCTCCCTCAACTCGGGTTCGACGGTGAGCCGCCACGCACTGTGATTTCAACGGCCGAGGAATAAGCCGCCTGCCCCCGAACCGGCTCCCATGATTGGCTCCCATGATCGTGATCGAGTTCGTACGGGACCGGGATAGATTGCGCCGGTAGCTACTAGGGGTGCACATGGCTCAATCCGGATCGATACTTGGCAGCGCTGTTCTTCGGCGTGAAGACCCTGCAATTCTCGAGGGTCAGGCTCTGTACTTTGATGATTTGCAGATAGATGGCCTTCTGCACATCGTGTTCGTCCGATCCACCATTGCCCACGCGACCCTTTTGTCGGTGGACACAACAGCAGCGGCTGACATGCCGGGGGTTGTAGCGGTTTATACGGCTGAGAACATCAACCTGGCTCCAATCCAGGGTTTCGTGATGCTTCCCGCCGGATTCTCGAGGCCTCCACTCGCCACCGGTCGCGTCCGCTTTGTTGGCGATGCCATAGCGGCAATTGTCGCCGAAACGCGCGCCCATGCCGTTGACGCGGCAGAGCAAGTCGTCGTTGACTTTGACCCATTGCCTGTTGTTATAAATGCGGAAGCCGCGCTTGCCGACGATGCGGTACTCATACATCCAGAACACGGCAGCAACCTCGCTTGGTCTCTCGACTTTGGTTCGGATCCAGCGCTACTCAATGACGCTGATGTTGTCGTGGTGGGTAGGTTTATTAACCAACGCCTTGCTGCAGTGCCACTAGAGAACAACGGAATCGTCGTGCAGCCGACCGCCGAAGGTGGTCTCATCTGCCATGTACCTACGCAAGGTGCACACCGCATCGTTGGTCCTATTGCCGGTGCTGTCGATCTCAGCGACGAACAAGTACGTGTTATCGCGCCCGTTGTAGGCGGCGGCTTCGGCGCGAAGGCAGGCATGTTCGTCGAGTATGCAGTTGCCGCGAAAGCCGCGTTATTGCTCGACAGGCCGGTCAAATGGACCGAGACTCGTTCAGAGAACATGGTTGCAATGTGCCATGGTCGCGCGCACCTGCAAGACGTTGAGATGGGGTTGCGTCGCGACGGCAAGATCATGGGATTACGCGTCAAAGTATTTTGTGATGCAGGTGCGTATCCGGGGGTTGGCGCCTTCCTTCCTTTCCTTACGCGGTCGATGGCACAAGGTCCGTACGTCATCCCGAAGGTAGAGTTCAACACTTACAGTGTCGCGACAAACACCACGACGACCGCGTCGTATCGCGGAGCGGGTCGCCCCGAAGCCACAGCGTTACTTGAACGCATTCTCGACATCGCCGCAGATGAACTCGACATTGATCCGATCGAAATTCGCAAGATCAACTTCATCCCACCCGAAGCGTTTCCCCTAACAACGGTTACCGGGGCCACTTACGACGTAGGGGAGTACGCGCTTGCGTTGGACATGGTAAGTCGCCTCGCTGGTTACGACGAGTTGCGCGCCGACCAAGCAGCGCGGCGCGCGCGTGGAGACAACTTGCAGTTGGGGATTGGCGTATCTGCATACGTCGAAGTCACCGCCTTCGGGCAGTTCCAGGAGTACGGATCGGTCGAAGTACACAAAGACGGAACAGCTACTGCGATGGTCGGCACCGCCGCACATGGGCAGGGTCATGAAACTTCATTCTCGATGATCGTGTCGGATCTGCTTGGAATTCCGATGGACAAGATCACCCTTGTGCAGTCAGATACCGCGCTTGTGCCACGCGGTGGCGGCACCGGCGGTTCCCGGTCGCTGCAGGTCGGTGGTAGTTCTATCTACCGGGCGAGTCAGGGAGTGCTTGCCAAGGCGAAAGCATTGACCGCACACCTGCTCGAGGCCGACATCGACGACATCGGGGCGCATGAGGGCGATGGACTTGGTGTTATAGGGGTACCGGCAAGAACGCTCAGTTGGTCGGCGCTCGCTACGGCCGCGAACGATCCGAAACAATTACCCGAAGGCATGGAACCGGGGTTGGCTCATTCCCTCGACTTTGACCAGGGTGGCAGCACGTATCCGTTCGGCGCGCACATCGCTGTCGTAGAGGTGGATATGGAAACCGGGCGCGTCGAACTCCTTCGTCACATTGCCGTAGATGACTGCGGTCGGATTCTCAACCCACTATTGGTTGCCGGTCAACAACACGGAGGGATCGCACAAGGAGTGGCCCAGGCGCTCTGGGAAGAAGTGCGTTACGACGAAGATGGCAACCCGTTGACCACGAATCTCATGGACTATCCGATACCGAGTGCAGCGGAACTTCCAAGTTTTGAAGTACACAACACGCAAACTCCGACGCCTCTCAATCCACTAGGTGCCAAGGGTATCGGTGAGTCTGGAACGATCGGATCCACTCCTGCGATCCAAAACGCTGTTGTCGACGCGCTTTCACATGTCGGTGTACGTCACATCGATATGCCGATGTCGTCAGAACGGGTTTGGCGCGCTATTCAGAACGCGCGGGTCATGTGATGAGTGGTTTTGCCCTGCCGTTGGTTCGTTTTTCGGTCAGCCAACACAGGACGATCATCGGACACTGTTACTCCGAACTCCCCAACGAGGCGTGCGGCTTGCTACTAGGACCTGCTGTCGGCGGCGACGATTTACATGACGGTGAACCGACCGGAGCGATTGCCGATGTGGTTACCACGCGCAATGAAGCCGCTTCTGCTCGTCTCTACGCGATTCATGGACAGGATTACGGCACCGCACGTAAAGCGGCTCGTGAAAGCGGAAACAGAATTGTTGGCTGCTTCCATTCGCACACGCACACCGATGCTTATCCGTCACCGACCGATGTGGAGGCGGCTATCCACAACCCCAACTGGTTGTACGCGATCGTCTCGTTGCGCGCTGAAACGCCAATGTTGCACGTCTTTCGGATGCAAAGCGGGAATATCGCCGAATGCCAAGTGGTACTCGAAGCTCGTTAAGCATGGGGGGAACAACGCGATAACCCCATCTGCGTCGTCAGGCTCTTGCTCTCGCTATCAATACAGGCCGATCAAGCGCGGGTTGTAACCTGACCAGATGACCGTCGAGATCCGTTTGCCCACGCTTCTGCGCGTACACGCTTCCGGTTCGGCGACTGTGTCCGCCGAAAGCGGCACGGTAGGCACCGCCTTCGCGGAAATGACAGACCTTCACCCTGGACTCTCAGGCCAACTCGTAGACAGCAGCGGTACGCTGCACCGGTTCGTCAACGTCTACGTCAACGACGATGACATCCGGTATCTCGAATCGCTCGACACACCTACTGCCGACGGTGATGTCGTTTCGATCTTGCCAGCTGTCGCCGGCGGCTAGGCCGTACCAAGAGCCTTATGAAATACGAATCGATCCTCGACCTGATTGGTAACACGCCGTTAGTTGGCATCCACGCGCTTAGTCCCAATCCGGACGTGCGCATTTTCGCCAAACTAGAGGGACAGAATCCGGGAGGTAGCTCGAAGGATCGCATTGCCCTAAAGATGGTCGAGATGGCCGAAGCCGACGGAATCTTGAAATCGGGTGCGACGATCCTTGAACCGTCCTCTGGGAATACTGGCATCGGACTTGCACTTGTCGCGCGGCTGCGCGGGTATCGGTTGCGCATCGTGATGCCTGAGAACGTGAGCATCGAGCGTCGGCAGTTGCTCGAAATCTTCGGAGCAGAAGTAACTCTTAGTCCAGGCGAAGAAGGCAGTAACGGTGCGATTCGTCGCGCGCAAGAGATCGCGGCCGCAGAACCCGATTACGTTTTTCTCTTTCAATATGGCAACCCTGCTAATCCACTCGCGCATTACGAGGGGACAGGCCCAGAGATCTGGCGCGACTGCCCCGAGGTCGATGTATTCGTTGCAGGTCTTGGAACGAGTGGCACGTTGATGGGAGTGGGTCGCTATCTGAAAGAACAGAACTCGTCCGTGCAGGTTGTGGCGGTGGAACCTCCGGCGGGCGAATTAGTTCAGGGCTTGCGCAACCTCGACGACGGGTTCATCCCGCCGATCTTTGACCCCGAGGTATTGGATCGCAAGCTCATTGTGCGTAACCGGGAGTCACTCGAATGGACGCGTCGCCTCCTAAACGAGTCCGGCGTTTTTTCAGGTATCTCATCGGGAGCAGCGGTCGCAGGTGCAGTGAAGGCGGCCGAGAGGATGACATCGGGGACGGTTGTAACTCTCTTACCCGATGCAGGATGGAAGTACCTGTCGTCAGGAGCGTGGACAGACGACATCGATGTTGTCGAAGAACGCGCTTCGCGCATCAACTACTGGTGAACGACACCGAACGCGCGGCAGGGATATTGCGTGCGGGTGGTCTCGTCTCCTTTCCGACCGAGACTGTCTACGGTCTCGGTGCCGACGCTTCCAACTCGGATGCTTTGCGCCGCCTGTATGCGGTGAAGGGCCGTCCGGTCGATCATCCTGTGATTGTTCATCTCGGCAGTACTCAACAACTAACCGAATTCGCGGCGGCAGTGCCATCGATTGCCCGTGTCCTGGCGGACGCATTGTGGCCGGGTCCGCTCACGCTCGTGTTGCGGCGCTCGGCGCGTGTGCCGGATGAAGCAACAGGCGGCCTCGATACTGTTGGCCTGCGCGTTCCTGCTCATCCAATCGCTCTTCAACTGCTCGGGGCGTTCGATGGTGGCATCGCTGCACCATCGGCGAATCGCTTTGGCAAAGTGAGTCCTACGACTGCCGATGCCGTGCGATCAGACCTCGGCGATGACGTCGATCTTGTGCTCGACGGTGGCCCTTGTGCAGTCGGTATCGAGTCAACGATTGTTGATTGCAGCGGTTCAGAGCCACGCGTGTTACGTGAAGGAGGAATTTCGGCGGAACGGCTACGCGACGTGCTCGGATTCGAAGTGCCCGTGGGAGGCACAGTGCGCGCGCCAGGGACTCTCGCTGTTCACTATGCCCCGCGTGCACGCGTTGAACTGATAGAGGAAGAGTCGATCTTGTCGGCCGTGGCGGATTACATCGCGCGTGGACTGCGCGTCGGAGTTATCGCACTTGGCGAAGCGGCTAGATCTTCGGGTTTCGTGGGATCTACTTCGACAACGATCTTGGCCGCGCCGCGCGATGTAGCGGAGTATGCGCATTGCCTCTACGGGGCGTTACGCCGCGCTGATGATCTGGATCTGGACGTAGTTCTTGCTGTACCGCCACCAGACGCTGGCGTAGGTGCTGCCGTTGCGGACAGACTCAGGCGTGCGGCCGCGTCCGGATAGCGTGGAGTTTGTGGAGCCGCAGTCGGAAACGCGGTCGGAAGCGACCGTCGGATCGGACGAGGGCGCAATAGGCGTATTCGACTCCGGACTCGGTGGCCTCACCGTGCTTCGAGCGCTTATTGACCTATTACCGAACGAATCGACGGTCTACTTCGGTGATACGGGGAGATTCCCGTATGGCTCAAAACCGGCTGACGAAGTTTTGAAGTACTCGATTGAGATCGGCGATTTGCTCGTGGACCGCGGCGTCAAGATGCTTGTTGTTGCTTGCAACAGCGCAGCTTCGGCGGCTCTCGATACTTTGCAACAGCGCTATCAAATTCCCGTTATTGGGGTCGTAGAACCAGGGGTGCGCGCAGCAGCCGCCACAACTCGTTCGGGTCGTGTAGGCGTGATTGGAACGGTGGGCACAATTGCGTCGGGCGCATATCAGCGTGCCGCTCAAGGCCTGAGTATCGACCTCGAGTGCGCAGCGTGTCCGGGATTCGTAGAGTTCGTCGAGTCGGGCGATACGGAATCCGATCAGGTCCACGTGCTCGCGCATCGCCTGCTCGCGCCATTGCGAACGGCCGATGTCGACACATTGATTCTTGGGTGCACGCACTACCCGTTACTTGCACGCACTATCGGCGACGTGATGGGCCGTGAAGTATTTCTCGTATCAAGCGCTGACGAGACTGCGTTTGAGGTGCGGGCCCTTTTGGGTGCTCCAGACGCCTATTCAACTCGAGCTATGAGCCACCGCTTCATGACGTCTGGCGACGTGTCTACGTTCAAGCGTCTTGGAACCCAATTTCTTGGCCCAGAAGTTGGCGGCGTCGAGGGATGGACCTGGCGCTAACGGCCACGAGCGCGCCGAGTGCGTATTCTCGCAATCACGATCGAGGGATAGCGGCGCCAAGCCGCACCAGAAAGAGGACACTGATGGGAATCCGAAACGATGGGCGCGAGCCTGATGAACTGCGCACAGTCGTCTTCACCCGCGACTACACGGACCTCGCTATGGGATCGGTGCTCATCGAAATGGGGCGCACGCGCGTGCTCTGTACGGCGTCGGTCGAGGAGCGTGTTCCGGCATGGATGCGCGGAAAAGGAAAGGGTTGGGTGACTGCCGAATACTCGATGCTTCCGGGGTCATCCGCGGAGCGTGTAGGGCGCGAGGCGGCGAAAGGCAAGCAAAGTGGCCGCACCCAAGAGATCCAGAGGCTCATAGGGCGATCACTGCGCGCGGTAACTGATCTCGTTGCCCTCGGCGAGCATCAAATTGTCGTGGACTGCGATGCCTTGCAAGCCGATGGCGGTACGCGCACCGCTGCAATCTGCGGTGGGTTTCTCGCTCTGCATGACGCGTGCTCGCGGCTGGTCGCAACGGGCGCGATCGCAACTCACCCGATCACTGATCTGTGTGCGGCGATTTCGGTAGGCATTGTAGGTGCGCTACCGAGTCTCGATCTTGACTACTCCGAAGATTCGGGCGCGGACGTCGACATGAACGTTGTCATGACTGGCGTCGGTAAGTTCATTGAGGTTCAAGGCACTGCTGAGGGAGCCGCGTTCAGCCGGACGGAACTAGACGAATTACTGCGTCTAGCCGAACTCGGCATTGGACGGGTCTTCGATTTCCAGCGCGAGTTGATAGCGGTTCCCCCAACGCCCCGCCCTCGGTGAAACCTCGGGTCGTCTTAGCGACTGCTAATCCTGACAAAGCAATCGAACTCAAAAGTGCGCTCGATGGTGCTGGGCTTGAGATTGAACTCGTCGATCGCCCGGACTCGGTTCCCGAGGTGGAAGAAACCGGCGGCACGCTCGAAGCGAACGCTCGGCTGAAGGCGATGGCACTCAGTGCGGCTACGGGCCTTTCAGCTTTAGCGGATGACACGGGGCTTGAAGTTGATGAACTAGGTGGCTCCCCAGGGGTGTTTAGCGCGCGTTTCGCTGGTCCTGCCGCGACGTATGCGGACAATGTTGAACACTTGTTGCATTGGCTAGGCGGCGTGCCAGATGAACGCAGGACAGCACGGTTTGTAACCGTTATCGTGGTGGCTAATTCCGATGGCAGCGAGTTGGTTAGTCGCGGAATACTTGAAGGATCCATCGCATCGGAACCTCGGGGAACCTACGGCTTTGGATATGACTCCGTTTTCATTCCGCGCTCAACCGTCTTGACTTTGGCTGAACTGACGCCAAACGATAAGAATGCGATTTCCCACAGATCATTGGCGATTGCAGACTTGGCGATCTTGATGCGCGAGTCTGGATGGCCCACAAGCAAGGAGTAATCCCATGCCATTGGATCCACAAGCAGCGGCATTGATCGAGTTGATTGACGCGTCCGGGCTGGGAAAGTTTACTCCGACGACGGATCCGCAGGCGGTGCGCGATCTGATGGCAACGATGACGGTGCCTAGTTCTATCGCCATCGCTCATGTTGAGGATCGCATGATTTCTGGACCGGGTGGCGAATTGCCAGTACGTATCTACCGGCCCTCCGGTGATGATCCCAAGCCCGCCATCGTTTATTTCCACGGCGGCGGTTGGGTAATCGGTTCCCGCGATTCGCATGACGGGCTCTGCCGGTCTTTGGTGGATGCCGTTGGAGCGGTGGTTATTTCCGTCGATTACCGGCTAGCTCCAGAGGACCCGTTCCCTGCGGCAGTCAACGACGCGTTCGCTGCGACATGTTGGGTGCAAGCCAATGCCGAGGGAATAGGAGTCGACCCCGGTCGCATCGCGATTGCCGGTGATAGCGCGGGAGGAAATCTTGCCGCCGTAGTCACACAACTTGCACGCGACGCTGGCAGCCCGAATATTTGTTTCCAACTTCTCGTTTATCCTTTAACCGACTACGAGTGCGACCGACCGTCAATGACAGACAATGCAGAAGGTTATTTCTTGACGGCAACGGCGATGCAATGGTTTTACAGCCACTATCTGAAAGATGCTGCTGACGGTATTGATCCGCGGATGTCGCCGATTCGTGGAAATCTCAATGGGTTGCCACCAGCGTTTGTGATTACTGCCGAGTACGACCCATTGCGCGATCAAGGTGTTGCCTACGCAGACGCATTGATCGCGGCGGGCAACACGGTGAAGTCACGCACGTATGAGGGAATGTTCCATGGATTCTTCAGCATGCAAGAGATGATCGATGTCAGCAAAGTCGCGCTCGATGATTCTGCGCAGGAATTACGCAGCGCGTTCGGAATGAGATGATCCGCAAATGGCGGTAATCGACCTAGCTGGGTTCGTGGCGGACCTCAAGGATCATGCGGTTGAGCACGGGTTCCACGTGCACGATGAAAGACATTTTGTAGAGAGTTATTCGTTACGCCAGAATTGGGAAGTGGATCTTCATCCCGAGGAAGGATGTGACGGTCCGGTCGATCTGTACTTGTCACTCGAGGTCGAGCCTCGCGTGCTGCTCGGCTTTGAAGACGCGGTGATGGCAACCGACGGCATGGAAGACCCAACGGACGATTTCCTATTGCCGCTCAGTTTTACTTGGGCACTGCCACCGCTTCCCCATGCGCCGGACCTGCTCGTACTCGCTACAGAGTTGGCAGCTGTAGGTGGACCTGAGTTGCCCTTGGAGGTGAGCGCTATCGACTCGTATCCGTCGGTTACCGATGCCCCCGAGACAAGTTTGCGCGTGGTTGCCCACCAACGCGTTTCGCTTGCCAAGATACGCGGCGGCGAGGAAGTGCCTTGCGAGACCTTCGAGCGATGTTTGGCTGTAAGTCGCTCTCTCCTCGAGCGCGCGCCGGATTGGCTTAACTAACTGTCAGCCGCGTCGTCGAAAACATGCACGCGATTGCGTCCCGCTTCCTTAGCCTTGTACGAAGCAAGGTCCGCATGTCGGAGTAGGTCGTCGGAGGTCAATTCGCCCGTGTCGATTGCCACTCCGACAGACGCTTCAATTTCCACATATCCCGTCGTCAAGTGGTAGGTCCGTGCAAGCGACTCTCGGATTCGGTTGGCTACCGCGATCACTTCTTCAGGCGCCCCGATGCCTTCGCAAAGCACAACGAATTCGTCGCCACCATAACGCGTGACGGCATCTTTTCCACGCACGCTTCCGACTAGGCGTCTTGACGCGATTGTTAAGACCTCGTCGCCGACATCATGACCGAGTGTGTCATTGACATCCTTGAAACGATCGAGGTCTACGAACAGCAATGCGAGGGAACCAGGGTCGCCTCGTCGTTCCCAAGCTGTGTCCATCAGCCGCCGCAGTTCTGCCCTGTTTCCTAGATCGGTGAGCGGGTCGTGGAATGCCTGGTGTTCTAACCGCTCTTCTAGAAGCTTGCGACCAGTGATGTCGGCGATCATCGCGATTGCGTAGTCGGGAGATCCATCGGCGCGCGGAACGAGTTCGGTGTCTGCGAGCACCCAGACCGTTTTTGCACTGGCGTGGATGAGTCTGATCGGTTCTTGGGTGCCGGAATCACGCGAACTCGAAGGGCTGCCTAGGTCCCGCATGATCCTCGTGCGGTCGTCAGGGTGGACGAGGGAGATCAGGTTCGAGTCGACGAGGCGCGGTTGGGTGTGTCCGGTCATCCGAGCGAACGCGGTATTTACATCTAGAAGCGTGCCGCCTAGCGATACGACGGCCATGCCTACTGGCGACCTAACAAACGCTGCCCTGAAACGCGCCTCGGCTTCGGTTTGTGCTTCCTCGGCTGCCCTCTGCACCGTGACGTCGCGGGCCACGATCACGGTCCCACCAACCGTGGGCACATCGATCTGGTTTTCCGCGGTGCAATCGAACCACCTGTAGTGACCGTCGGCGTGTCGAATGCGCACACGCAATCGCTCGGTGAACATCAAACTTCCTTCGAAAATTTCCTGCCTTGCGGCTGTCACGCGTTCGAGATCATCAGGATGCACGAACGAGAGCAGTCCGCCGGGAGGGATGTGACCCGTCGGGTACCCGAGAATTCGAGTCCCCGAAGGACTGGTGTAGAAGGCACCGTCAGGATCGACGACGATCATGATGTCTGTCGTTGCCTCGAAAAGGGAGGTGAGGCGCGCTTCGTTGTATCGCAACTGAGCGTCGACCTCGTGCTGTTCTGTGATGTCGGCGATCAGAATGACCGACCCCCTGTATGTTTTTTCAGGTCCGATCCTTGGCGACACACTTAGCCGGGCCCAGATGATGCGACCGTCGCGGTGGCGCAGCGTTACTTCTTCCTGCTCATCGCCGCCATTGCGACATCGTTGCAACATTGCTTGCGCAGTGGGCAACGATTCATCATCGAAGATGTCGAAGAATGACGTTCCTAGGAGGTCGTCGATGCTGCACCCGAGCAGCATCGCCATTCGGCGGGTCGTGAAAACGGTCACGTCGTCGGCGTCGACTACCACGATGCCATCAGCTGCCGTCTCGACTATGTGCTGGTAAAGCGCAAGGCCCTCGTCCAGTAGCTCTTCAGCACGAATGCGACCAGAGATATCTCTGCCATTGACGAGTGCCGCATCCGAAGATCGCTCAAGAGGGGCCTTTGGGCGCCCTTTTGCGTGTGGAACCTGAGGGAGTTCGGTTACCAACGACAGGAATCCGATGATTACTCCGTTTTCGTCGCGTTGGAGTTGTCCTTCGGAGAGGCAGTTTGTGCTGCTTCCGTCAGCACGTACCCACCGGTGTTCGATCCGATAATCGGAACCGGTCTCAAGGGCACGCGAGAACTCGGCGACCATCGAATCGACGTCGTCAGCGTGCAGCGCTCCTCCCCACCCGTCGCCCAACGCGCTCTCCGAGGTGAGCCCGCTCAATTCGCACAAGCGCTCGTTCACAAAGATGCAACGGAACTCAGAATCCAATTCGAAGATCCCGATAGGTAGACGTTCTGCGAGATGCAGAAACTGTTCTCTGTCACGTTCGGTCATGGGGCTCCTGGTCTCAGCGTTGATGATCGTAGCGGCGGCCTTCAGCCTGGGTAATAGGTCATTCGAAAGGGGCCATCCCGCCATGGTTGTACGAGTCTGCGAAGATGGTGCGCATGCCGATGAGAATCGAGTGTCGCCATTACGAGTCCAGGACTTATCCGGCCGGTGACACGGTGCGAAAGTGTCGGCTTGACCTAGCCCCCGAAGCTCCGTGGCGATGCCCCGAAGAGTGCAGCGGGTTCTCGCTGCGCCGCATGGACGCTGGTTGGCAGTATGGGAGCCTTGGGCGACCGACAGCACCGGAACCAGAGCCCGAAGGCGAGGACGTGGCGGCCCTCTTAGACGAGGCTGAATCGATCGTGAATGCTGCAGCCCCTGAGATATTCGCTGAACTCGACTCCAAGAAAGCGAGACGCCTTCTCCGTCGTAAGCGACAAGGCAAGGGCGGCAAGCGCAAGAAGTAGAGGCTTGATACCAGGGATTGGTGTGCGAGCGGGGGGAGTCGAACCCCCACACCTTTCGGTACCAGGTCCTAAACCTGGCGCGTCTGCCATTCCGCCACGCTCGCGTTTGGTAAGTGTCGCGCATGATGGACCGAATCGACTTGCCGGAAGGCCCATCGGTTCCGGTACGGTCCCTCCTGAGACCCGGAGGTCCGATGGCAAAACAGATTCCGATTGTTGATTACTTGGTGCTCGATGACGGCACCCCACATCTCGTAGCGAACGAGTCGGAGGAGTCCGGCGCGCTGTATTTCGATCGCCGCAATGCGGATGCGAAGTCTGGAGAAGATGGTTTCTGCAGGCGGCGCCTGGCTGATACCGGTGTCGTGCGCACCTTCACCATCGTTCATCGGGCTGCTCCAGGTGTGACCGTGCCGTATGTATCGGCAGTCGTTGATCTCGATGGCGGTGGGGTAGTGAAAGCCAACATATTGAATGTGGCCGCAGATCCCGACTATGTCGAGGTAGGGATGCGCGTTTCGCTAACGACATTTATTGTCGGTACAGATGATGAAGGCACAGAGGCTGTCGCGTTCGCGTACGAACCAATCGAAGGGAACTGACAATGGCAGAACGTGATGTATGGATCTTGGGAGCGTCAATGACAGCCTTTCGGCGTTACCCCGATAAGGATTTGATTGATCTCGGCTCCGAAGCAGCTGTCGATGCCATGCGCGATGGCGGTGTGTCAATCCATGACATGGATGTTCTCGGCGCAGGCAACCTTTCCGAGGCTGCGAGCGGCGTTGGACAACGACTTCAAAAACAGATTGGCCAGACGGGTATCCCGGTATACAACGTCGCCAACGCATGCGCCACAGGAGCGACGGCGCTCCGTTGCGTGATCATGTCGATTGCATCTGGCGAGGCCGAGATGGGCCTAGCGGTTGGTTTGGAGAAGATGGGCAAGATGGGCTTGCTCGGAGCTTCTGCGCGGTCGGACAAGAAGGTGTTCACTCCGGCTGGCCGTTACGGCGCTGTCATGAGTGTTGAAGGTCGCGTCGGTACGACTCTTATGCCCGGCGTTTTCGCTCAGGCTGGCATGGAGTACGCAGGAGCGAACGAGGGAGTGGGGTTCGAGCAGTTTGCGAAGGTGGCAGAGAAGAACCACGCGCACAGCACGCTCAACCCCCTAGCGCAGTATCAGAAACAGTTCTCACTAGATGAAGTAATGAATTCCGAAATGATGGCGTACCCAAACACGCTGCTGATGTGTTGCCCAACAGGTGATGGCGCGGCTGCGATGGTGCTTGTGAGCGAAGAGAGACTCAAGACGCTTTCGGATGATCAACGTTCCCGAGCAGTCAAGATTAGTGCCAGTGTTATGACTTCGGACCCATGGACCGACTCCGACCAAGTGCAACCAGATGTAAACACCCTCACACGTAACGCGGCGAAGAAGGCATACGAGCAGAGCGGTGTCGATCCGCAGGACTTAGATCTGGTCGAACTCCATGACTGCTTCGCCACCGCCGAACTTCTGCACTACGACAATCTCGGGCTTTGTGCCCCAGGCGAAGCGGGCAAGTTCATAGACGAACGTGGGCCGTGGCGTGACGGCACGATTCCAGTGAATGTTTCTGGCGGACTGATTTCGAAGGGGCACCCCTTAGGTGCTACCGGCATCGCAAATCTCTACGAGGTTGCTACACATCTGCGTGGCGAGGCCGGCGCTCGCCAGATCGAAGGGGCGACTGTAGGTCTCACGCATGTGATCGGTCTTGGCTCTGCGTGTGTTGTGCACGTTCTGGAGAAGGCAACCGTTTAGATCCACGCGATCAGATTGCGGTCCATCCGCCGTCGATGCACAAAATTTGGCCCGTGACGTAACTGCTCGCGTCACTGGCGAGGAATAACAACGCGCCGTCAAGTTCGTGCTCTTGTCCAACGCGTGCAAGCGGTGTCTTTTCGTTTACCCAATCGACGAGTCGTTGGTCCGCGAATAAGTCAGTCGTCATTTCGGAACGGAAGAATCCAGGTGCCAGCGCATTCACACGAATTTGTTTGCGCGACCACTGCGATGCGAGCTCACGCGTGAGGCTCACCAAGCCCCCTTTTGATGCGGAGTAACTAGCAGTGGGAACGCGTCCAATTCCAGTGACTCCATAAATCGAAGCGATGTTGATAATTACTCCGGGCTGGTTGAGGGCGACCATCGCTTTGGCTACGTCCTGTGCAAGCGCGAACGGCGCGACGAGGTTTAGTTCTAATGTGTTGCGAAAATGTTCGATGGGTTCGTCGAGGGCACGCATCGGCTCGCTCAAGCCAGCGCTGTTAACGAGCAGGTCGATCTGCCCAAATCGTTCCAAAGTTTCCGGAACTATTCGAGACCGTGCCTCGTCATCGGTGAGGTCGCAAGGGATCGCTAGAGCATCCGTCAGATCGGCCGCGAGTGCACTGAGTCGGTCAGCGCGTCTAGCAGTAACGACGACTTTCGCTCCTGCGGCATCGATCACCCTGGCGAAGCGTTCACCCAGTCCAGACGACGCGCCGGTGACCAAAGCCACCTTTCCGTCTAGGCGAAATGACTGGAAGGGATCTAAGCGCGGCACAAGCCGCCGAGGTTAGTGGTCGGCGGCTAGTGCAGTTTTGTACGCCGCCTGGGACTCGAACCCAGAACCTGCAGATTAAGAGTCTGATGCTCTAACCAGTTGAGCTAGCGGCGCGCGCAAGAGACACTAGCGAACAGGATTGGAGCGACACCGACGGTTCCCCGTAGCGTGCTGGCACGACGAGGAGGTCGCAATGCGGATTGCAGTCACTGGTTCTAGTGGGCTTATCGGAACCGCGCTTCTCGCGCGGCTCGTCAGCGATGGCCACGAGACGGTGCGGCTATTGCGTACGGTCGTTGGAGGTGATGCTGCCGGAGGTGATGGAGTTGTGCAGTGGGATCCTGAAGCAGGCACTATTGATGGTTCGGCGTTAGAAGGTCTCGATGCCGTGGTGCATCTTGCGGGAGCGGGCATCGGCGACGCGCGCTGGACGCCAGAGCGCAAGCAATTGATTGCCGAAAGCAGGACGCGCTCCACCGATCTTCTCGCACGCACGCTCTCTGGACTCGATGTGAAGCCGACGGTTCTCGTATCGGGATCGGCCATTGGTTGGTATGGGGGTCGAGGCGATGAAGTGCTGACCGAGGACAGCGCTCCGCCGCCGGAACCGGACTTCCTCGCTCGGCTCTGCAGTGATTGGGAACTCGCGACCGCGCCCGCGGAGGAGGCAGGTATCCGAACAGTTCACTTGCGCACTGGCATCGTTATCGGTGCCGGGGGAGGGGTCCTTTCCCGCATGCTCATGCCGTTTCGCCTGGGACTCGGTGGCCGCATCGGCGACGGTCGCCAGTACATGAGTTGGATCTCTATTGCGGATGAAGTTGGAGCGATTCTGCATGCGATCAATGCGTCGGGTCTTGCTGGCTCCGTAAACTTGACCGGTCCGACGCCCGTAACAAATACCGAGTTCACGAAGACGCTCGGACGATTGCTCCACCGGCCAACCCTCTTTCCGACTCCGTTGTTCGGTCTTCGAGCGCTCTATGGCGCAGAACTCGTTCAACACCTACTAGTCGAAGGCCAACGCGTATCGCCCGCCAAGCTGACCGCGTCGGGATATTCGTTCGAGTGCGAAACCATTGAAAGTGCACTCGGCGCGGCGCTTCGTTAACCGACGGCAGGGCGCGCCTCAGCAAGCTGAGGCGTAATTGGGGTGACCGAGGGGTATCGAACCCCCGACCTCCGGGACCACAACCCGGCGCTCTAACCAACTGAGCTACGGCCACCATTGTGGGCTACGGCGCTTGCCGTGCCCGCGCGCCCGGAGGGACTCGAACCCCCGACCCGCTGCTTAGAAGGCAGCTGCTCTATCCACCTGAGCTACGGGCGCTCGCCCAACGGGCTGCGTCAGTCTACCGGGACGAGTGATGAGCACCTAAACCAACCCACCGATTCGGCCTATGTAGGTCCGACGCCTGGGTGCGTGCAACTCTCACTGGCCGTCTCATCGGGGGAAACTTCGGTGCCAGCGAAGTCGGCGATAGTGCTGATTCGGAACCGACCATCTCGCTTGGTCGCGCTGCCCATTGCCGCGCGTCGCGCTGCGTAGTAGTGCTTACGGGTGTATTGCTCGCTCGACGCCGAAAAGCTCGCAATGAGTACTCGGCGCTGTGCCGCTGATGCATTGGCGTCGCTGTAATGGGGTGCGAACCCGTCGATACAGACGGCATCACCGGCAGCGAGTTCAACTGGATACCAGCCGAGATCAGTGGCGACATCTTCGCGGACCACGCCTCGGTCGTCGGTGGCAAGCACTTGCGTGACTCCGTCTGCCAGCCACAAACATCCCGACTCTCGCGTGCAGTCATCGATCGCAACGAGCACCGACATAACTGTTCCGGCGTCAGGGTAAGCAACTACGTCTTGGTGGGGTCGAAAGCCCGCTCCGCCTGGCTGCTTGTAGTTGATCTTGTCCTTGAAGTCGGTGACGGGTTGCCCTAGCGCCTCCGCCGCAACGTCGCGCAGCACTCCGTTCACGAGGCCCGCATACCCGCCATGACAAGCCGAGACGTTTTCGGTGCGGCAAATCGCTGGACCGGAGTCAGTGACCTCGGCATAGTGGCCCCAAACGTGGCTGCCAGCAGGCCAACCGGCGATTTCGTTCGTCCAACTGCGCGCTGCATCTAGGGCATCAAATTGCAAAAGGCAACGATGCACGTTCGAGGGTGGGGCCATCAATCGCCAAGGTAGTCCAATGCATCCTTCCCGTATCGCGTGGACGGGTCGGCGATTGGCCGTCTGGCGCGGGGGCGATTGGAGCGGGTGACCGGGATCGAACCGGCATGGCCAGCTTGGAAGGCTGGGGCTCTACCATTGAGCTACACCCGCGAGGCGACCGAGGCTAGCGAGGTTGCCGCGGCTTGCAACGTGTTCAAGCCCGGTCTCCCCTCCCAGCGCTTGCCATGTAGTGCACCGTGGGCTCAAGCGGTCGCTGCATCGAAGGAGACGATCTTCGTGTTGCGGTAATTTTCGTTACGTGGATGCGGTCGCAAAAGTTTCTCAAATAAATATTGATTAGGTCTTGACAAGGCGAACATTTGTTCGTAGCATGGGTCTTGCAGGTCAGGAACACTCGACTCCACAGAGTCCAGCTAGTCATCTCGCTTAGTGCCCACCGAAGTATCGGGTTCGGGTTAGCGGGTCGAAGCAGACGTTGGGAGTCTTGTGGTGCATTACG
>CAMBEL010000029.1 GCA_945865605.1 Bifidobacterium breve | reverse complement strand
TCTGTGCGAATTGGATCGCTGCAAAATGGTCGTGATGCATTTTCCAGTTCGCAGCAATAATCGGTTTACGACCGGTCATCTCTTCCTTCCTTCTCGCAATGCAGCGAGACCAGGGAGGTCGCCCTGTTCGATCAGATGTAGCGATGCTCCCCCGCCGGTACTCACATGGTCTACGCGGTCGGCAAGACCGAACATCCGCAGAGCTGCGGCGCTATCGCCGCCACCAATGACCGTGTAACCCCGGCATTCCGCGACAGCATTTGCAACGGTCTTTGTTCCCGCCGCAAACGGTGCCATCTCAAAAACGCCCATGGGTCCATTCCACAAGACCGTCGCGGCCTCGGCGATCACGTCCGAAAATATCGCGGCCGTTTCAGGACCTATGTCTAGACCCTTCCAACCCTCCGGAACATTCCTACCAACAATTCGGGTGGGTGCCAACTCCGACATCGTTTCGGCGACAACAAGGTCTACTGGAACGATCACGCGCCCTGTCTCGAGCAGGGAACGACATTCGTCGATACGGTCTGATTCAACAAGCGAATCACCTATCGAGTTACCTTGCGCAGCAAGAAACGTGAACGCCATCGCGCCACCGACAAGGATCGTGTCGCACCGACCAAGCAGTGCATCAATTACACCCAGCTTGTCGCTCACCTTCGATCCACCCAAGACGGCAACATAGGGCCGCCTTGGAGACTCCAGCACTCGCGTGAGGGCGTCGATCTCGTCTGCGAGGCATCGACCGGCTGCGCTAGGAAGCACCCGAGGCGGCCCAATCACGGAAGCATGCGACCGGTGCGAAGCGCCGAAAGCGTCATTGACGTAGAGATCGAACCCTTGGGTCAAGGAAACTGCGAAGCCAGCGTCGTTCGCCGTCTCTCCGGGACAAAACCGCAAGTTCTCAAGCATCATGATCTCGCCACCATTGAGGCTCGCAATCATTTCGGTAGCCATTGTCCCAATGGTCTCGGGACAAAAATCGACTCGCTCGCCGAGGAGATCTCCCAAACGCGTTGCAATGGGCCTCAACGAATATCGCGGGTCTAGTTCTCCATTCGGACGCCCCATGTGACTGCAAACAACAACCGCTGCATGGTGATCCAGTAGCCAACGAAGTGTCGGTAGCGCCGCAGAAATTCGATGGTCGTCAGAGATTTTGCCGTCACGCATTGGGGCATTCAGATCTGCACGCACCAAGACTCGCGACCCTTTCAGGTGAGGTAAGTCCTCAAGGCGCGCAAGATCCACGGTGAATACCAACGCCTACGGGTCTACTGCTCGCCTATGAAGGAAACCAAATCGATCAAGCGGTTTGAATAACCCCACTCGTTGTCGTACCAACCAAGAACCTTCACACTCGGCCCACTCACCATCGTGTCTACAGAGGAGAAAACACAACTCGAAGGGTTGCCAACGATGTCCGCTGAAACCAGCGGCTCATTGCTGTATTCGAGAACTCCCCTGAATGCCGGATCAGCCGCCGCCGCTTCGAATGCCGCGTTCACCTCCTCCACCGATACCTTGCGCGCAAGCGTCGCCACGAGGTCGGTGATCGAACCAGTCGGCGTAGGCACACGCAGCGCCATGCCGTCTAGCCGACCCTTGAGTTCGGGTAACACCGTTCCGATTGCGCGTGCAGCTCCGGTGCTGTTCGGAATGATCGACAGCGCAGCAGCGCGCATCCGCCTTAGGTCCGGCTTTCCGGTGCGGGTCGCTGTTGCCTGATCCTGCAGTTGCTGGTCGCTCGTATACGCATGGACGGTCGTGATCAACCCATGCTCGATGCCAAATCGATCGTGGAGGACCTTGGCCATTGGGGCGAGGCAGTTTGTTGTACACGAAGCGTTCGAGATCACCTGATCCTTGCTGGGGTCAAAAACCTCATCGTTCACACCCATGCAGATCATCGCGTCCGCGTCACCACTCGGTGCAGAAATTACGACGCGCTTCGCTCCGCCAACTAGATGAGCGGAAGCGGTTTCTCTTGTCGTGAATAATCCTGTCGATTCGATCACTACATCTACATCTGCATCGCGCCAAGGGATCGCACTCGGTTCCCGTTCCTCAAGTTTTCGAATTTCCCGTCCATCAATCGAAAACCCGCCATCCGTGGCCACGACATGATTAGGGAGCACTCCACCTACCGAGTCATGTTTGAGAAGAAATGCCATGGTCTCGGAGTCGCCAAACGGATCGTTCACGGCGACCAGTTCGACTGTCGTGTCAGAACCACGCGCCAACAAGGCCCGCGTGAAGGACCTACCGATTCGACCGAACCCATTTATTCCAACTCGTACCGTCATTTGCCGTTCTCCTGTTTCTCGATCGATCTAATATCTGAACCGGACTTTCTTTTGCGATCGCCAACCGGCACGGATCGTAACCGGCTAGCGACACGGTTGATCTACGAAGCTTCCTCAGTCGCGATCCACGTCGCGATGCCGCACCTGCGGCGGATATCCCTGTTCGCCGATCATCAACGCCAACGCCTCCGCTATCGCCACACTCCGGTGATGTCCACCCGTGCATCCGATTCCGACGGACAGGTATGCGCGGCCCTCCCGTTCGAACGCAGGCAGCGTGAGTTGAAATAGCCCTTCTAGCGCCTCAAGAAACTTGTCTGTATCCGTCTGCTTCAACACGTATTCCCTCACCGGGGCATCTCTACCGTCGAGCGGCCTGAGGGTGTCTACCCAGTGCGGATTGGGAAGGAAACGGCAGTCAAACACGAGATCGCAGTCCAAAGGCAGACCATGTTTGTAACCAAAACTCACAATGCTCACCACGAGTTTTGCCGATTCATCGTCAGCGAACAACCGTGCGATCCGTTCCCTTAGATCATGCACGTTCAGTTCGGTCGTATCGATTACAAGATCCGCCTCGCCCTTAAGTACCTCCAACAGAGCGCGTTCCTTTTGAATGCCTTCGACAATCCGTTGAGTATCAGCCATCGGATGACGCCGCCTCGTGGTGTCAAAACGTCGCAGTAAGACTTCGTCTGAGGCATCCAAGAAAACGACGCGCGTCGTCGCACCGGTAACGCGCAACTCGGAAAGGGCCGCACCGAGGTCATCAACAAATGCTCCCGACCTCACGTCTATTACAAGGCCATACCGATGGGGTCGATCGCCACCGCGCGCCAGTTCAGCCACTTTGCCAATCAGCGCAGGGGGAAGATTATCGATCACAAACAAGCCGAGATCCTCGAGCACGTTTGCGGCGGTGTTGCGTCCGGCACCGGACATCCCTGTGACAATCGTGACATCGAGTCCTATGCCTGATCGCGTTGTCACGGCTTCAACTCCTCGCCCGACGCCTCTGTCTCCCTGAGCATGCCATTCTCGGGGGAGTCCACCGAACCAACTGGCGCTATATCAGGAAAGCCGCCGCCGTGAAGCCGCATATAGAGCGCCCGAGCGACCGTGTCTGGCAGCCAAGGAAGGGCCACTAGTTCGGCCTCGGTCTTCTCTCGTATTTGTTTCACTGACCGGTATTCCTTCAGCAATTTTGTTCTTCGCGCTGGACCCAGTCCCGGAACTTCATCGAGCACCGACAACGTCAGATTTTTTTTACGAAGTTGGCGGTGATAAGTAATTGCGAACCGATGTGCCTCATCGCGTACTCGTTGCAGCAGATACAACGCTTCCGAATCTCGCGGTATCCGAATCGGCTCGGAAAGGCCGGGTTTAAAAACCTCCTCGAAACGCTTCGCAAGGCCAACCACCGCAATATCTTCAAGGCCGAACTCTTCGAGAACGCGAACTGCCACATTTAGTTGGCCTTTCCCGCCATCCACAACTAGGAGATTCGGAGGATAAGCAAACCGACGACCATCTCGCGCGCCCTCATCCCGTTCCTCTATATAACGATGAAACCGACGTGTCAATGCTTCTTCCATCGCAGCGAAGTCGTCTTGGCCGTCTTGGTGGCGAATCTTGAATCGGCGGTAATCAGAGGGTTTCGCCAATCCATCTTCGAGAACGGTCATGGAAGCGACGATCTCCGAACCTTGAAGATTGGAGATGTCAAAACATTCAATCCGAAGCGGAGCTTCTACGAGACCAAGTGCCTCCTGCAGCGCGGTCAATGCTTTCGCTCGTGCATTGTGGTCTGAAGACCTGCGCAGTCTGTGTTGTGCGAAAGCATCCTCGGCATTGCGCGTGACCGTGGCGAGCAAGTCCCGCCTGTCACCACCTCGCGCTAAGCGAATACGCACTTTCCCTGTAGAACGGACCATCGAAAGGAACTCTTCGTACAACTCACGATCGTCGGGTTGTTGGGGGACCAGGACTTCACTGGGCATGTCGCTAGCGCTTGCATCTCCGTACAACTGCTCAAGTATTCGGGAGATGAACGCAGGAGGCGTCAACGGTTCTACCTTGTCAACCACAAACCCTTTGCGGCCTATCACGCGACCACGTCGGACATAAAACACCTGTACCGATGCTTCAAGTTCGTCCTGAGCGATCCCGATTACGTCCAAGTCTTCGCTTTCGTCTCCCACCATCTGCTGGCGCTCAACGATTTTGCGCACACTCAGGACCTGGTCTCGCAACCTCGCAGCGCGTTCGAAATCTAGAGACTCCGAAGCATCGTGCATCTCTTTCGTGAGCCGATCAAGAACGGGAGCCGTCTCGCCATCCAGGAACGAAACGAGATCTCCGACTAGAGATGCATACCCTTCGGAATCGATGCTTGCCACACACGGAGCTGCGCACTTCTCTATGTGGGCATACAAGCAAGGGCGTCCCATACGTTGATGTCGCTTGAACTTGGCGTTGGTGCATGTACGTACGGGGAACGTCCGCAACAACAGGTCCAGCGTCTCGCGAATCGCGTATGCATGAGCGTAAGGACCGAAGTAACGACTGCCCTTTCGGGTCTTGTCGCGGGTAACCATCGCGGACGGCCACTCTTCTGACAACGTCACAGCCAAGTACGGATAGGACTTGTCATCCATGAGATCGATGTTGAATCGCGGACGATGTTCCTTAATGAGGTTGTATTCGAGGAACAGGGCCTCGACTTCGTTGCGAACTTCGATCCATTCGATCGAGGTAGCCGTTTCAACCATCTGCTTTGTGCGCGGCGCGACCTGGGAACCGAAATAACTCGAAATGCGACTACGAAGGCTCTTGGCTTTACCTACATAAATGAATCGCCCATCCCGATCCCGGAATTGATAAGAACCGGGACCGGTGGGAATCGTTCCAGGAGGAGGGCGGGTAACCACGGTTTTAGTCTCCCAGACCCTGTATATTGAGGCGTGGCCGGCCTGGATATCCGGCCAAGAATTTCCATGAAGGAACACCCCAATGGTGAGGCGACCAGGCTGTCCCCGATGATTCGGTCTACTACTGACCCCGAAGGGGCCATCCGATGTTGCGATTGCAGACTCCCCTACCCGACAAATACACATCAGCAACTCCAGAGACGTTGCGCGCCTGGATCGCCGCGGCAAAGACCGAACTGGGTAGCAGGCTGCTCATCCTCGGCCACCACTACCAGCGCGACGAAGTAATCGAGTGGGCCGACGCCAGAGGCGACTCTTTCCGTCTTGCGCGTTTTGCTGCGGACAACCATGAAGCCACCGACATTGTGTTCTGTGGTGTGCACTTCATGGCGGAGTCAGCCGACATCCTTACATCCGAGAACCAGCGCGTGATTCTTCCCGATCTCAACGCGGGCTGCTCAATGGCCGACATGGCCGACCTCGAACAGGTCGAAGAATGTTGGGAGCAGCTCGCTGCGGTTACAGATATTGCAAACATCGTTCCGATTACGTACATGAATTCTTCCGCTGCACTCAAGGCATTCGTTGGCGAGCATGGTGGCGCTGTGTGCACATCATCCAACGCTCGTGCAATTCTCGAGTGGGCTCTCAATAAGGGAACAAAGGTTCTGTTCTTCCCGGATGAGCATCTTGGTCGTAACACCGCTTTCCAAATGGGCTTCGAAGCGAACACGATGCACGTCTGGGATCCACGCAAGGAACTAGGCGGGCTATCGCAAGAGAACATCACCAGCGGGACCTTTTTGCTTTGGCGCGGTTGGTGTTCAGTTCATCAGCGTTTCCGTCCGGAACACGTGGCGGCCTTCCGGGCAGCTCATCCGACCGGTGAAGTGATTGTTCACCCCGAATGTTCCCATGACCTAGTCGAGTTAGCGGACCGCGTCGGATCGACGGAACGGATCAGCCAATGGGTTGCAGAAGCTCCGGCTGGATCCGCATTTGGTATTGGCACAGAGATCCATATGATTCAGCGCCTAGCGCGTGAGCACCCAAATTTGCTTGTTGAGTCTCTCGATCCTTTGGTCTGTCCCTGTTCAACAATGTTTCGCATTGATGCCCCCCATCTTGCGTGGTGTCTCGACTCACTCGTCGCCGGTGAAGTGGTCAACCAAGTGAGGGTCGATCCGGTTACTTCCGAGTGGGCTGGCGTCGCATTGCAACGGATGCTCGACATCCCGTAACTGACCCTCTAAGCGATATTCAGGGTTGGCGCCGAAGTCGCATGATCAAAAGACGAGGGATCCCCACCAACTCTTCGTACTCGGTCGCCATCGCAACGAACCCCGGCGTCGGCAATGGTTCAAGCATCTCCTCGACAAGCAACCCGCGCGCTGCCATGGCATTGATGTAACGCGAAATCGGACGATGCACGAAAGGAAAGTCGACGCCGGGCGCGATTTCCTCCGACCAAACGCGATCGACGGCGTATGGACCGACGCGCCAGTAGTGCTCGCCGAGAATCTGATCATCTATCCAGCCGCTATCGGGCGTCTGCATCAACGGATGATTGATAAGGAACACGAAGATGCCCCCGGGTGTCAGGACGCGCGTCACCTCATCAAGAGTCCTTTCAAAATCAACCACGTGGTCGAACACCAGGCACGCAACCGCCCCATCGAACGAGCCGGATCTGAATGGCAACGTGGTGAGGTCACCCCGCAGAAGTCGCAAACCTCCGCCACGGGTCGCTGCGGTGAGTAACTGAGCGTGCGCGATATCCAGTCCAATAACTTCCCGGTCGGATCGCGCTGCCACAAGCGCCCGTGCCACCTGTCCCTCGCCGCACCCTAGATCGAGGATCCGGTGCGTATTACCGCACTGTTCCACAATTAGAGGAATGATCTGGTCTTCGTATTCAGGATCCTCCCCGGCTGTGTGATGAGCCTGCCACCAGCCCGCGTGACGCTCCCACGCCGTAGTTACATCACTCTGCGACACCTCGCTTTGAGACACACCACCGGCCGTCATCGTCAGTTGTGGCTGGCGAGCATCGATGCCAAGTATTGACCCGTGTACGAATCTTCCATCTTCGCTACCTGCTCGGGAGTTCCCTCCGCGACGATGCCTCCACCGCCCGTACCGCCCTCTGGACCAAGATCCACAATCCAATCTGCCGACTTGATCACATCAAGGTTGTGTTCGATCACCAAGACCGTGTTGCCTACATCCACGAGACGCTGCAGAACCCCAAGAAGACGTCGGACATCTTCAAAATGCAGACCTGTAGTCGGTTCATCGAGAATGTAAATCGTGCTGCCCGTCGATCGTTTGCCCAACTCGGTAGCCAACTTCACGCGCTGCGCTTCGCCACCCGACAGAGTCGGCGCCGATTGACCAAGCCGCACGTATCCCAATCCCACGTCGACGAGTGTCTGCAACCAACGAGCAATAGTCGGCTGGTTTTCGAAAAAGCCAACAGCTTCTTCGCAGGATAAATCCAACACTTCTGCAACGTTTTTTCCCTTAAACGTGATATCCAACGTGTCCCGGTTGTAACGCGCCCCCTTGCAAACTTCGCATGGCACATATACATCGGGCAGGAAATGCATCTCAATCTTGATCGTGCCGTCGCCCGAACATGATTCGCAGCGGCCACCCTTCACATTGAAAGAGAAGCGACCTTGCTTGTAACCGCGAATCTTGGCTTCTGGAGTCAACGCGAACAGCGCGCGCACCTTGTCCCATACGCCGGTGTATGTGGCAGGGTTCGAACGCGGAGTACGACCGATGGGCGACTGGTCAATGTTGATGACCTTATCCAGACGCTCGATTCCAGTGACCGACTTGTGTTTGCCGGGGACGGTTCGCGATCTGTACACCTTCTGCATGAGCGCTCGAAAAAGGATGTCGTTGACAAGCGTGCTCTTTCCGCTTCCGCTCACGCCAGTAACAGCTACGAAGCAGCCAAGGGGGAACCGCACATCAAGATCACGAAGATTGTGTTCGCGCGCACCCGTTACTGTCAACCAATGTTCGCTCGGTTCGCGTCTACGGTCTGGAATTTCGATCTTTCTCTTTCCTGAAAGGTAATGGCCAGTAATCGAGCGGACGGAAGCCTCAACATCCTTCACTGAACCGGCAACAACAACCTCTCCTCCGTGTTCACCCGCTCCAGGACCAATGTCGATGACATGGTCGGCTACGCGAATCGTTTCTTCGTCGTGCTCGACTACCAGGACTGTGTTCCCAAGGTCACGCAATCGCAGCATCGTGTCGATCAAACGTTGGTTATCTCGCTGGTGCAGCCCGATTGAAGGCTCATCGAGCACATAGAGCACCCCCACCAAACCACTACCGATCTGACTGGCAAGGCGAATGCGTTGCGCTTCACCACCAGCGAGGGTGCCAGCACCGCGGTTCAAGCTCAAATAATCGAGTCCCACATCCAGCAGGAACTTCAAGCGCTCGTTAACTTCCTTCAAAACTCGTTCCGCAATCAAACGTTCACGTTGGGTTAGATCTAACGCAAGGAAAAACCCAGCAGTGTCGCGAATCGACATGTTGCCCACCGCTGCGATATTGCATCCACCGATTTTCACTCCGAGCGACGCCGGTTTCAGCCGCGCTCCTTCACAGGTAGGGCAAGGCACTTCGCGCATGTAGCCCTCAATCTGCTCCCGCCTGTGGTCCGTCTCAGCATCCGCATGTCGCCGCTCGAGCCACGGAATTACCCCTTCGTATCCCGTGCGGTATTCACGCTTGCGACCATAACGATTCTTATAACGGACTTGAACCTGCAGCGTGCCAGTTCCATAGAGGATTGCTTTCCGTTCTTCCTTTTTCAATTTCTTCCACGGAGTTTCAAGAGCAAATCCTTGTTCCACGCCCACCGCTTCAAGCACGCGACTGAAGTACTCACCTCGGTAACCACTCCACGGACTAATCGCGCCGTTAGAGATCGAAAGGTCTTCGTCTGCAATCACAAGTTCTGGATCGACTTCGTATCGCGTACCCAGTCCATCGCAACGTTCACACGCGCCGTAAGGGGAGTTAAAGGAAAAGTTTCGAGGCGCTAGCTCATCAAAAGACAAACCACAGTGAGCGCATGCGAGGTGTTCGGAAAACGTGAGCGTGTCGGGTGCTTCTTCACCTTCGGCAGGAACGATCTCGACCTCGGCGACACCTTCTGCAAGCCTTAGTGCCGTTTCTAGCGAATCCGTAAGCCGTCGGTCTATTCCTTCGCGTTTTACCAGTCGATCGACAACCACCTCAATCGTATGGTTTTCGTACCGCGCTAGTTGCCCCTTCAAATTCTCAGACAGATCCAATACTTCGCCGTCGATCCTGGCGCGCGAAAACCCCTGACTCGCCAGTTCAGCGAGTAGGCCTTCGTACTCGCCCTTACGGCCGCGCACCACCGGAGCGAGGATTTGGAACCGCGTGCCTTCGGGGAGTTCAAGAACGCGGTCAACGATTTGCTGCGGCGTCTGGCGCGTGATGACGCGCTCACATTTTGGGCAATGCGGAACGCCGATACGCGCGAATAACAAGCGCAGGTAGTCGTAGATTTCGGTAATCGTGCCGACCGTCGAACGAGGATTGCGACCCGCGGACTTCTGATCAATAGAAATGGCGGGCGAGAGTCCCTCGATGAAATCCACATCCGGCTTGTCCATTTGGCCGAGAAACTGGCGGGCATAGGACGAGAGCGACTCGACGTAACGGCGTTGCCCCTCTGCGTAAATCGTGTCGAAGGCAAGGCTGGACTTCCCGCTCCCGGATAACCCTGTGATCACAACGAGTCGATCCCGAGGAATTTCGATATCGACCGACTTCAGGTTGTGCTCCCGCGCACCCCGTACCGAGATAACCGTCGGTTCCCCGACTGGTGCAAGCTTTTTAGGGGGCTTCCTGACTGCAGCCTTGGCTGCGGCCTTGGCTACGGCCTTGCGTGGCGTCTTGGCGGCGCTAGTGGTTGTTTTGCGCCGCTCCGCCATGTTTGGAGCGTAGATCAACCGACCGCCTTCAACTCCCGCCGCATCTCATTTATTTCATCGCGCAGCCGTGCCGCTTCTTCGAACCTGAGATCCTTGGCAGCTTCATGCATCTCGTCTTGGAGGGTGAGAATTAGCCGTCCGAGTTCGTCGGGTGGAATCCCACTCAGATCAGCGAAAAGCGCACTGCTCTTACGTGCTCGGCCGCGACCACTACCGCCTGCCGTGTCGCCATCATCCCTGAGGCGCACCATCTCTAGGATGTCCGTTACCTTCTTTCGGATCGTCTGTGGATCAATACCGTGCTCTGCGTTGTATTCGAGTTGGCGTTTGCGCCGTCTGTTCGTCTCCGAAATCGCGTGGCGCATCGAGTCGGTCACGCGGTCTGCATACATAACAACTTGGCCGTCGACGTTTCGTGCAGCACGTCCGATCATTTGGATCAAACTTGTCGCACTGCGGAGAAACCCTTCCTTATCCGCGTCGAGAATAGACACGAGCGATACCTCGGGTAGATCCAGACCCTCGCGAAGCAGGTTGATACCCACCAACACATCAAATTCGCCAAGCCTCAACGATCGCAGGATCTCGACACGTTCGAGTGTTCCGACTTCCGAATGCAAATAGCGCACGCGTATACCCAGTTCAACCAGGTAGTCGGTTAAATCTTCCGACATCTTTTTCGTCAGAGTTGTAACCAGCACTCGCTGATCGTTCGCCGTACGACCATGGATCTCCGCCACAAGATCATCTATCTGGCCCTTCGTAGGACGAACGATTACCTCGGGATCAATCAACCCCGTCGGCCGTACAACCTGTTCGACAACCTGCATCGAGACTTTGATTTCGTAGGGACTCGGTGTTGCCGACATAAACACAACTTGATTGACTTTCTCTCCAAACTCTTCGAATTTCAGGGGTCGGTTATCCATCGCTGATGGCAGCCGGAAACCATGTTCCACGAGCGTTTCTTTGCGCGAACGATCACCGGCGTATTGACCGTGGAGCTGCGGGATCGTGACGTGGCTTTCATCGAGAATGCACAGGAAGTCATCCGGGAAATAGTCAAGGAGCGTATACGGCGCTTCACCCGGTGCACGACCGTCTAGGTGCCGCGAGTAATTCTCGACCCCCGAGCAGAACCCGACCTCCCTCATCATCTCTAGGTCGTAAGTGGTGCGCATCCGCAACCGCTGCGCCTCGAGAAGCTTGCCCTTGAAGTCGAGGTATTTCAATCGTTCGGTCAATTCCGTTTCGATGGTTTCGACGGCCCTGCGCATCTGATCGTCCTGAGTCACATAATGACTCGCAGGAAATAGAACGAGGGTTTCGAGTTCGTTCGTGATTTCGCCGGTCAACGGATGCACTTCGGCAATGCGTTCGACCTCGTCACCGAATAGCTGGACCCTGATGCCACGTTCTTCGTACGCAGGAAAGATTTCAATGGTGTCGCCGCGCACGCGAAACTTGTTGCGGACAAACGACATGTCATTGCGCTCGTATTGGAGTTCTACGAGGCGCTTCAGGATTGATCGCTGCTCCTGATGGTCGCCAACATTCAACGTGAACAACTGTTGTGCGTACATCTCTGGCGAGCCGAGACCATAAATAGCGGAGACACTGGCAATGACCACAACATCTCGACGTGAGAGCACCGCGCTCGTCGCCGAATGACGAAGACGGTCAATTTCGTCATTGATCGAACTGTCTTTTTCTATGAACGTGTCAGTCGTTGGCAGGTAAGCCTCGGGTTGGTAGTAGTCGTAGTAACTAACGAAGTATTCGACACGGTTGTGAGGGAAGAATTCCCGAAACTCCGCCGCGAGTTGTGCTGCCAGGCTCTTATTCGGAGCCAGTATCAAAGCTGGCCTTTGCACCTCCGTAATAAGCCCTGCAATCGTGAAGGACTTTCCGGAGCCAGTAATACCGAGAAGGGTCTGATATTTATCGCCCCGCTCAACGCCCGCGGCTAACTCGGCAATGGCCTTTGGCTGATCACCGGCAGGGGCGAAGTCTGAAACCAAATCAAACTCGGGCACGCAACTACCCTACGCGCACAATCATTCTTGACTTGCCGCAGCACTGACTGCTTGGGCCTGCACGCCAGATAGTTCACCTGAGACCACCCACGCACCCATGCCTGTCCGGATTCAATGTTTCTCTGCGTGGAGGCGTTCTAGATCTATCCAGATTCTCTGAACCTGTTCCGTAAGCCCGGCCAAGTCGCCCGAATTGTCAACCACGTAGGTCGCAATAAGTCGTCGGTCCGCATCTGTTGCCTGAGCGGCCATTCGAGCCTCGGCATCAGACCTGCCGAGTCCACGTTGTTCGAGTCGATCCAACCGTATGTCCCGAGGCGATTCCACGACAATGACCGCTTCGTAACCCCGTTCAGCGGCCGTTCCGGATTCCACAAGGAGCGGCACATCCATTACCAAGATTGCATCTGTGGGAGCAATGGACATTCGACGTCCAAACTCGGCATGAATAGCGGGATGCGTAATGGCCTCAAGTGCGAGGCGCGATCTTTCTGAAGCAAACGCAATTTCCGCCAAACGCGGGCGGTCGAGGTGGCCATCGCTCCCGACTATTTCCTGGCCGAATTGTTGGATTAAAGCAGTAAACGCAGGAGTTCCTGGTTCCACCACCTCCCTCGCGACAGCGTCGGCATCCAACACGACCGCTCCGAGATCGCCAAGAACGCCCGCGACCGTCGATTTACCGGCGCCAATACCACCTGTCAAGCCAACCAACAACACAGCCGATGATCCTACGTGGTGCTAACTACCCAGAGTCCGTCCGATTTCTGCGAAGAACCTCCAGATGACGCGCGCGCCCGGATTCCAATAGATCCGTCAATTTCAATTGCGGCAGCCCAGACCAAAAGCGGAAGTCCGCCACTAGTCGTCAACCTTTCCATTTTCGGCCTAGGACGCCTCGGCCCATTGGTTGGTCTCCTTCGTTGGAGCAGCCTTGCGGTTGGAATCGTCCTGCTGCCGACATCGCCGAACCCAATCACCTTCAATGTCTTGCTTGCGCTGCTTCTCTTAGGAGCGAACACGGTTGCGCGGACCATCCGCCCCATCCGGCTTTATCCAGCAACTTGGCGAGCTGAAGCCGCTGTGTTTCTTGACCTAGCGGTGGCCCTCGCTGCCGTCGCATTAACCGGTGACTGGGCAAGTCCGTTCATCCTCTGTCCACTACCGACCGTCATCCTCGCCGCCTACGGCTGGGGTTACCGCGAGGGATTGCTCGCAGCGTTCCTAACTGCAGCCTCGATCACGTTTTTTGACATCATCTCCGGCGTTTCAGGGCAGAGTTTGCGGACAGGATTATTCGCATCGATGGTCGCCGTATCGGCTGCCTTGGTGGGTGGGTTCACCCGCCAACTTTGGATCGATGTAGAAGTTCGTGAACGACGCAGTTTTGCAACAGCAAACCGGATGGTGGTTGCGAATGACCTTCTTCGCGCATTGCATGACGTAGTCCAGACTCTGCCGGCCTCACTGGATCTAAGCGAGGTCCTCTATTCGGCCCGTGATCGCTTTCGTGAACTCTTTCACCCCGACACAATTGCGATCCTCCTTCCAGACGAAACATCCACGGCATGGACAGTTGCCCTCGCCGACGGAACTGCAATGCCGAATTGTTTATATCAACAGACGTTGCCAGGGGCACTGCAAACTGCCTGCGAATCGCGCACTTTCATACACGTTGGCAATGAACCAACCGACGCACTCAGCACTTGTGACCCAGCCTCTACTGACGCCGTCGCTTTCCCCCTCCTATGCCAAGACCGTCTTGTCGGAATCGTGTCTCTCGAATATCGTGGAACCAGACAATTCGCAGCCGATGACATCGCCCTCATCGTCGAACTCGCTGGCGCTCTCGCGTTGGCGGTCGAAAATGCTCAGTGTTTCTCTCGGCTGCACACCCTCGGCGCCGAAGCAGAACGTGCACGAATAGCGCGCGAACTACACGATCGCGTAGCCCAATCTCTTGCTTATGTAGGCCTCGAATTGGAGCGGATCGCTACTGCCCGAGGCGACGATGAATTGAAGGAAGTGCACAAGGTCGTGCGAGGTGTGGTCAGCGAACTGCGCGAAACCCTCTATGAACTTCGTGCGACAGTGACTGACGAAGTTGGTTTAGCTGCGCTCGCCGTTTCATATGTCGGCCGCTGGGCAACAAAAACCAACCTGGAGGCGACTTATCGGGATCTCAGCCAGGGAAAACGTCTCCCTGTGCAGGTGGAGCAGGAACTTTGGCGAATTCTTCAAGAATCGCTAACGAACATCGAGCGACATGCCGATGCCTCTCACGTGAACATCACCTGGGAAGTCAGCGATCGTGAGGCTCGCCTCGAAGTGAAGGACGACGGTCGCGGCATGCCTTCGTTGGGAGCACCGGTAGGCCACTACGGCCTGCTCGGCATTCGTGAACGTGCAGATGCAATCGGTGCGCGCGTAGCAGTGAACAGCCAACCAACCCATGGAACCGCGATCGTCATAGAACTGGAGCTCCGCCAATGACCCGTGTACTAGTAGCCGATGATCACCAACTTCTGCGCAACGCGGTTCGGCGCGCTCTCGAAGAATCGGGAGCAACCGTCATCAGCGAAGCCGCTAATGGCGCTGAGGCAGTGCGCCTCACGGAAACGCTCAAACCCGATGTGGTCGTGATGGATGTCTCCATGCCAGTGCTCGACGGCATCGAAGCCACCCGGCGCATTAGCGCCCAAGGTGGCGATACTCGCGTAGTGCTCCTTACGATGCACGATGAAGTAGCCGTGCGCGCTCGGGCGCTCGATGCTGGGGCGGTCGGCTTTCTTACGAAAGACTGCACGTTGCAGGAGGTAGTCAACGCCGTGCGAGAGGTAGCCGATGGCCAAGTGCTCATAAAGGCGCCAGTTTCCCGTGCCACGCTCCGGGTGGTTGAAAACCCGACCGAGCCCATCACTGACGATTCTCCGCAAAACTCACCAATAACTCGGCGTGAGAATGAAATCCTTCAAGCGGTTGCTGATGGCAACTCGACAACGGAAATTGCTGAGCAACTATTCATCAGCACTAAGACCGTCAAGAACCACCTTGCTTCGATCTACGCCAAACTCGAAACGCGCGACCGCACGGAAGCGGTTCTATGCGCGATGCGACTAGGCATCGTTAAACTCAACAATTTTCCCCAAGCAGCTGACGTGCTCTAGGTAGCCACTTCCGAAGATACAGCCTCAGTTTCGGTCTCTTCGATCACAACTGGATCAGCTTCGGGAACGATTGCTTCGGCAAGAGTCGTTGCTTCGCCTTCGACGCCTGGCACATGCTCCGGGCCGATGTAATTGCCATCGACGTCGAATGCATGATCACCAAATTGATCCTGGTACTCGGCTGCTACGGCACCACCCTCGGCGGCCTGTTTGATCGAAAGCGAAATCCTTCGGCGGTCGAGGTCGATGTCGATGATCTTGACCCACAGTTCTTCACCGGGCGTAACGACCTGCTCCGGAGCTTCGACGTGGTGCACGGCCATCTCCGAAATATGAACTAGTCCTTCGATGCCCTCGCCAACTTGGACGAAAGAACCGAATGGCACGAGTTTGGTTACGCGCCCATATACAAGTTCGCCAACCTGGTGACCAGTTGCAAACTCCTGCCATGGATCTTGCTGCGTGGCTTTCAGGGACAACGAAATACGTTCGCGCGATAGGTCTACGTCAAGAACCTGCACGGTTACTTCGTCGCCGACCTGCACAACTGAATTCGGGTGGTCGACATGCTTCCAACTCAGTTCCGAAACGTGTACGAGTCCGTCCATTCCTCCGAGATCGACAAAAGCACCGAAGTTGACAACCGAACTCACGACGCCAGGGCGAATCTCGCCGGCCTTGAGGTTCGTAAGAAACTCATCGCGTTGATCGCGCTGAGTTTCTTCTAGGAATGCACGCCTAGACAACACAACGTTGTTGCGGTGCTTGTCGAGTTCAATGATCTTGCATTCGATGGTCTTGCCAACGAACGGCTGAAGATCTCGTACCCTGCGTAGATCGACCAGCGACGCAGGCAAAAACCCGCGGAGTCCAATGTCGACTATGAGTCCACCCTTAACAACTTCGATCACAGGCCCAGAGACAATGCCTTCTTCTTCCTTGAGTTGCTCGATTGCACCCCATGCGCGTTCGTACTGCGCGCGCTTCTTGGAAAGGATCAAACGCCCTTCCTTGTCTTCTTTCGTGAGGACAAGGGCCTCGAGCTCTTCACCGAGCGTCACTACCTCGCTCGGGTCAACATCGTTACGGATCGAGAGTTCCTTCGCCGGAATTACACCCTCGGATTTGAATCCAATATCAAGCAGCACTTCATCTGAGTCGATTTTTACAACGACGCCTGTAACGAGTCCCCCCTCTTCGAAAGAGACGAGCGTGGCGTCGATCGCGTCGGAAAGCGACATACCTTCGAGGTCGTCAAGTACGACTATGTCGATGGGGGCCGCATCGTTGTCACTACTTGCGGTTGTCGGCACTTCGGTGGTGGTTGCTTCAGTTGCCTCGGCATCGGCCTTTTGAGCAAGGGCGATTTCGCCGGGGTTCTCGTAGTCGGACAAGGAAATGGTCTCCTGGACAATGGAATTGGTCGGGCGTCGGGCAGCCAGTCAGCGTCTTGTTGAGCGCTGCCGTTACGGGAAGGCACGGCCTCCGGATGGAAGCCGCTTCAGGCTAGCGGGCCAGCCCTCGAAATGCGATAAGGAGGATTTCGGGATCTTGAATCGTCACCTGACCTGGGCCGAGTTGAACCATGGCCATCAGGAGAATCGAGAGAACCCATACAACAGCTCCCTACTTCGCGTCGGCCCAGGTCATACCGAACCCGATATCTACGACTAGTGGAACCATCAATTCCATCACCGTTTCCATCACATTTCGTACGACTGGTTCCACGCGTTCGCGTTCAGTCGTCGGTACTTCCAACACGAGTTCGTCATGGACGGTAAGCAGGATGCGGCTTTCGAACCCACCTTCGACCAATGCCGCGTCTACTGCCAGTATCGCCAACTTGAAAATGTCAGCCGCAGATCCCTGCACCGGTGCGTTCTGCGCCATCCGTTCACCCATCTGACGTACTTGAAAAGTATCTGAAGCTAACTCGTTGATCTGACGACGACGGCCGAGAATCGTGGTCGTGTATCCAAGAGCTGTCGCATCGGCAACCGTCTGTTGCATGTATGTGTGCACTCCGGGAAACGACGCGAAGTAATCATCGAGAATTTCCTTCGCTTGCCCAGTTGGGACATCCATCCGTTGCGCCAAACCGTATGCCTCCATGCCGTACGCGAGGCCGTAGTTGACGACTTTGGCGAATCGTCGTTGGGATGAGTCCACGGAGTCCTCGGATACGTTGAATACCTTGGATGCCGTCACGGTGTGCACATCGGCGCCACGAGCGAACGCGTCGATCAACCCCGTGTCTTCGGCAAGGTGCGCCAAGATACGCAATTCAATTTGCGAGTAGTCCGCGGTCATCAACCCTGAACCATCCTCGGCGATGAAAGCTTTGCGAATCTCCCGTCCTTCTTCCGTGCGTATGGGGATGTTCTGGAGATTCGGATTCTCCGAAGAGATCCGACCGGTTGTCGTTGCCAGTTGATTGAAGGTGGCGTGAATGCGTCCGTCGGGCGCGATCAACCGCGGCAGCGCTTCGGCATATGTAGACCGGAGTTTCTCGACCTCCCGGAAACGTAGGAGGTCATCGAGTATCGGATGCGGAGTTTGTGCCGCCATTTTTTGAAGGGAACGAGCATCTGTCGATGGACCCGTCTTCGTTTTTTTCACTGGGGTTAGGTCCAGTGTTTCGAAAAGCACCTTGCGCAGTTGCGGCACGGAGGTCACCAGAAATGGCTCGCCAGCGTGACCGTGAATGCTGGTAATTAACGCATCGCATTGCAACTGGAGTGAATCACGAAACCCCTCGAGGAATTCGCGATCGATTCGTATCCCCAGGTTCTCCATTTCCGCTAGCGAAGACACAAGTGGACGCTCGACGCGTTCGTAAAGATCAGTAAGGTCGCGAGCCTCGAGTTGCTCGGCGAGCACATCGCCTAGTTGCAAGATTGTTACGGCGCGCCTGCCTGCGTCTGATCCGGCCGCTTCCCCCGTGAGATCAAGAGTGCCCTCTTCGACATCTGGAGATCGCAGTTCGAATGACAGGAATCGAAGCGCCAAGGACTCAATGTCGTAACCACTGGCCGCGGGATCCAACAGGTAAGCCATTAGCGCTGTGTCGAGGTCCAGCGTTCCTACATGCGCACCGGCCGATTGTTCCAAGCCGTGCATCAATTCTTTCGCTCCATGCGCAACTAATGGACGGCCGCCTTCGGCAAGCAATCGGTAAAGCGAACCGCGTACGGCGTTGTCTGCCAACAGTGTGCTGTCGAAATAGATAACCCGTGATGCATCTGCGACTGCAAGACCCCGCAATGGCCTGCGTCCTGAACCGCCGACGAAGGTCGCCTCCATCGCGTATCTACCTGACCCCACGGAAAAGGAATCAAGCACTTCAACCGCCGCGCCGGGATCGTGAACCACCTCGACTTCGACGTCGATTGTGTCGTTGCTCTCTTCGACGGGTGTATCCGCCCCTAAAGCGGCGAGCAGTCGCGGGTAAAGAGTTCGAAACTCGAATTGTTCAAACAAGTTTCGAACGGCTTCGTCATCCCAGCCACCGATGCTCAATTCGTCGACCTCTATACCGACGTCAACGTCTTTAAGCAAAATCGACATTTCACGGTTATGGAAAACCTGGTCTTTCCACTCCCCGAGGTTCTCGCGCTGCTTGGGCGGCAGGTCATCAAGATGTTCAAAGATCGGTTCAAGAGAACCATATGTAGTGATCAACTTTGCTGCGGTCTTCTCGCCGATTCCAGGAACTCCCGGCAGGTTGTCGCTGGCATCGCCGCGGAGAGACGCGTATTCGGGATATTGGGCAGGGGTCACTCCGCAACGGTCAAAAATACCGGCTTCGTCGTAGAGCGCGTAATCCGAAACGCCACGTTTGTTGTACAGGACCTTCACGTGTGGGTCGCGCACTAATTGGAACGAGTCGCGGTCGCCAGTCACAATCACTACGTCGATGCCAGCCGCCGCCGAGCGTTCGGCGAGCGTTGCGATCACATCGTCCGCTTCAACCCCTGGCACTTCGATGATCGGAACCGCGAGCGTCTCAAGCAGTTCATGTATCAACGGTAACTGGGCAAGAAATAGATCTGGAGTTTCCTTTCGGCCCGCCTTGTACGTCGGATCCATTTCTTTACGGAAGGTGGGCGCAGCGGTGTCGAACGCAACGGCGAGGTGATCCGGTTCATGATCGGCAATCACCTTTATCAACATCGACGCGAAGCCGTAAACGGCGTTGGTAACGACGCCGGTCGATGTGGCGAGATCCGTTGGCAACGCGTAGAAAGCGCGATAAGCCAAGGAGTGCCCATCAAGAAGCAGAATTTTACTCACGCGTCGAATGTTAGAGGTCGCGCCCATCTGCCACCGATGCTTCACCTGCGGAGATCATCACCGGATTCAAAGACTTAACCACCCACACCGAACCTCGGCTCGAAAAATGGTTCCCGTCAAGAGGTCTGGGGATAAACCCCGCGACTTCACGCGGGCATGGCGACCCTTGGGGGCAGACGAGTTCGGCCAAATCCACGAATGTCACGTCGGAATGACCAACTGCAAAACCCCGCAGAAGACCGCTCAGGCGGTTGAACTCGCCGCTCACATCTCCCGCCGGTCCATTACGTATATTCATGAACTCGCCTTGCGACGACGGAGCTGCAGCCACCAGAACCAGTCGCGCGCCCTTGCGGGTAAGCGTCTTGTAGGCGGCTTCCATCCGCGATGAAATTATTTGGTCGTGCTCCGGCGTCCCTGCGAAGACTGTTCGTCCGTCGACTCGCAGATCGTTTTTCTCCCAGATGCTCATCCAAACGATGACATCTGGATCATTTTTCTGGATGAGGTTTCGGGCCTCCATTGCATACCGGGTGCATCTATCCGTCAGGCGCGGAATGGTGTCTCCCTTGCCAGCCAACTCCCCCGACACGACGCCGCAACCAATGATGCTGAAGTCTTGTGATCTATAACGCTGGGACGGCCCTACTGCTCGAAAGCCAGGATCCAAACTGCACGCGATCGAATCGCCAACCACCGCAATCTTGAACGGCACACCATCGCGTTGGGGTAACGGATCTGAGCGGTATGCGCGCCGAGCGGCGGCTAATTCCTCTCTGGATGGTTCCGGACAAGGCGACGCAGGTATGGCCAGGTACGTCGGCTTCGTTTTTGCATCCGCTGTCGATGCGAACAACGTGACAACAACTAATGCAATCCCTACTGGCGCAACAAGCCATCGTTTCTGCACGATGTTCCAGCGCCCTTCGCGCACCGGCCGTTCGACTAGGTAGTAACTAGCGATCGCCGCCGCGAAAGTAACCAGCAGTCGTAAAGCATTTAGTTGACTCCCGCCGAAACCGACCCGCCGTTCAACCAACCATTGATTTACAGGCCAGTGCCATAGATAGAGCCCATACGAGATCATTCCAATCCACACCAATGGGGCAATGGCAAGCGGCGACCGAATCAGGCCTCGCCCGGGTTGAACTGCCGCCGCGATTACCGCGGCGACCGCGACCGAATAAGCGAGTGAACCCAGTCCGTAATAGGTGGGGCTGATGTCCTCGACCGCATGCCAGGACCACAACATCGTGAGCGCGCCACAAACTCCTGCAACTTGAAGCGCTATCCGCGCGGTTCGCGTTTGCGGTTTCCATACGAACAACGCAAGCGCAAGCAAACAACCAATGAGGATCGTGTGGGCGCGCGCATCGGTTCCGTAATACGCGCGCGATGGATCGCCTTCGTTCCACAGGACATCCATAATCCATACCGAAGCGGCAGCGCCGACTACGCAGACGCCCGCGAGAACGTACAAACGACCCTTAGCGAGCCGCAGACAACCAAGCGTTACAAGTGGCCATACCAAATAGAACTGTTCTTCAATTGCAAGCGACCAAAGGTGGCGAACAGGCGACGGCGACGTGAACAAGTCGAAGTACGAAGACCCCGAAGCAATGAACCTCCAGTTCGCTACGTAGAAAAGACCAGCCAAGCCATCCCAACGCAGCCGGCCAAGTTCATAGTTCGGTACCGCAAGCCGTCCGTAAACCGCCACGAATAGCAGCAGCAAGAGAAGCGCAGGAAGCAACCGCCGTAGTCGCCTCCCCCAGAACACGATTAGCTCTATGTGTTGCGCGCGCCGATATTCGATGACCAGTAACGACGTAATCAAGAAGCCCGACAGGACAAAGAATGCATCGACTCCGAGGAAACCCCCCTTGGCCCACGAATAGGCATCGTGATACAAGATGACTGCGAGCACGGCCAGGGCGCGTAACCCGTCGAGGGCGGGCTCGTACCTGAGACGGCCGTCGGCCTCTATCACCTAGGCGGGATCGGGCAGCAGATCACCGGCTAGTACTAGTTCGGCAACCTCATGGACCTTTGCCCGTCGGTTCATCGCTTGGGTCTGCAGGAACCGCCATGCACCTTGCTCGGTACAGCCGTGATGGTCCATGAGTATTCCTTTTGCCCGATCGATCGTCTTACGCGCTTCAAGCCGCTCAGAGAGATCACCGATTTCGCCTTCCAAACTTTTCAGCTCTGCATGCCGCCCAAGCGCTACTTCGACAGCTGGGATGAGATCACTTTTCTGGAACGGCTTGACGATGTAACTCATAGCCCCTGCATCACGCGCCTGTTCAACCAAGTCACGTTGGGAGAACGCCGTGAGAATCAGAACTGCCGCTAGACGTTCCGATGTGATCTGACGCGCGGCCGACAACCCGTCGAGTCCCGGCATCTTGATATCGAGAATCGCAAGGTCTGGCGCCAGGCTCCTAACCAACTCGACTGCCTCGTCCCCGCGCCCTGTCTCGCCAACCACCTCAAAGCCCTCCTCCTCAAGGAGTTCTTTCAGGTCTAGGCGAATAATCGCTTCATCCTCGGCAATGACGACGCGGGTAGGTGTTTCAGTCACTTGGGGTCCTCATCTTGGGGCCATCTCTGCTGCCATGCGATCGAGCAGGTCATCTTGCTCGCGTTCGAGACTACCGATTGCACTCGCGAACACTTCTCGCTGCTTTCCCATCGCGTCCGCATGCCGACGACATTCCCGAGACTCCGCCTCCGCCAATGGGGTCTCCGCGATCAGGGCGCGGAGTCGGGCGCTGTCGGCCTCATCTTCAAGAAACAGCAGTTGCTCGTCAACGACGGCCAACTCGGCACGAAGCGTCTTTAGCCGTCCTGTAACTGCGGTAAGGCTCGTGCGTAAGATGGATTGGCTCACAATTCGTATTCTAAGTGAATACGGCGTCGCAGGGCCCGCGGATCAGCCGCCACCGGTTAGCGCCTTCGAACAGGTCAGAATAGGGCCGTGACGACTCATGCGATCTTTACCGACGAACACGAAGCACTCCGAGCAAGTGTTCGACGCTTCGTAGATACCGAACTCCGGCCATTCGTTGACGAATGGGAAGAGGCCGGGTTCTTCCCCGATGAAGTATTCCACCGCAGCGGTGAACTCGGGTTCTTGGGTCTGCACTATCCAGAAGCTTGGGGAGGCTCTGGAGGTGACCTTGCATCGTCACTGGTATTCATCGAGGAGCTAGGTCATTGCGGTTGCGGGGCGATACCGATGGCCGTCGCAGTCCAGACCCATATGTGTACACCTGCACTCGCGGAGTTTGGAAGCGATTTCCTGCGCGAGCGTTACCTGCGACCCGCTATCTCTGGAGAGAAGATCGGTGCAATTGCATTGACTGAACCGGATGCGGGATCAGATGTTGCTGGCATAGCGACAAGGGCAACGCTTGACGGCGACTCTTGGGTATTGAACGGGTCAAAAATGTTCATCACCAACGGCACCCGCGCGCACTTCCTTACCCTCGCGGCACAAACGGAACCAGGGGCACGACACCACGGGGTCACCCTCTTTGTGGTCGATACCGACCTCGCTGGCATCTCTATCTCCCGCAAACTCGACAAACTTGGAATGCGGTCTTCGGACACGGCTGAGATTCGTTTCGAAGATGTGCGAGTGCCTGCTGCGAACTTGATCGGAGATGACCCCGGCCAAGGCTTTTCGCAGTTGTCATGGCAACTCCAATACGAACGCCTGTCGGGTGCAGCCCAGTCGTTGGGCCAAGCGGACGAAGTGCTGGCCCGCACGATCGAATACGCACGACAGCGACACGCATTCGGACGCGCTATCGCAGACAACCAAGTAATCGCACACATGCTCGCCGATGCTGCAACAGAGCTAGCGGCAGCGCGCGCTCTCACATACGACACAATCTGGCGCGTACAACAAGGCCAGTTCCCCGTTGCCGAAATCTCGATGGCCAAGAAATACGCAGCCCAAGTACAAAACCGGTTGGCCGACACCTGCCTACAAATCTTCGGTGGCTACGGATACCTCAACGAAGAACCAGTGAGCCGGGCATGGCGTGATGCGCGACTGCAAAGAATCGGTGCAGGAACCGACGAGATTATGAACGAGGTAATAGCGAAGCGCTTGGGGATCCGCTCGTAACTCGTCACATCCCCCAGGGTCATGCAGCCAGCCCATGCAACATGAACTCGTTACCATCGGGCCGGTAGATGTGGAGCACGCCGTTACGCAGGGTTGCGTTCCATCCGCCTTCATGTAACAAGTGATGGTGATGACTACATAACAACACCA
>CAMBEL010000028.1 GCA_945865605.1 Bifidobacterium breve | reverse complement strand
CGAGGCAGGGACCCTAGATGCTGCCGATTCGTTAGACGGCACGTAGCAGATGCCACCGGTGGCGAAACGTGTCGGCCAATCAGGTCTTGAGTGGGTCGCCAGGGACTTGAACCCTGAACCAACGGGTTAAAAGCCCGGTGCTCTACCAGTTGAGCTAGCGACCCCAACCCCGAGCGTACCCGGCGCTTCCAGATATCCGCAGTCCGACGAAAGGGCACCGTCGCAACCGCCGCCGCTGTCACCCTTGGGAAACGATGGCTGCGCGCTGCTACGCTGCCGTGCCGCTCAAGGAGCGCGAGCCCCCATCGTCTAGTGGCCTAGGACGCCGCCCTTTCACGGCGGTAACGGGGATTCGAACTCCCCTGGGGGCACCGGAAGCCGAAACACAATTGACGTTTCCACCACGGTCCTGTGGTGCAGTTTGGAGTGCACGCCGCCCTGTCAAGGCGGAGGCCGCGGGTTCAAATCCCGTCAGGACCGCCGGGAGTCTCTACGATCTTCCCGCACGGCCGGGTAGCTCAGTCGGCAGAGCACACGCCTGAAAAGCGTGGGGTCACCGGATCGACGCCGGTCCCGGCCACCAACGCAAGGCACCACGCGACAGGACCCGGCCTCAAAGCCGGGTCCTTCGTTGTTGCTGCAGAAAAATGGATGCAGTTATGCCTCTTCGTGCTCGGTTTCTTGCACGAGAAGACCGCGAATCTCTGACGCTCGAAAACGTCGGTGGCCACCCAGGGTACGAATAGCTGAAATCTTGCCAGCGCGTGCCCAGCGCGTGACGGTCTTCGGATTCACCCGAAACATCGCCGCCACCTCTGCTGGTGTTAGCAGTTCTTCGCCGGTTGACTCTTTGCCAGCCATCATTCCCTCAGTCCCTATTTCAGTCTCTATCGCTCTATCTACCCATTGGGCAACATCATTATCGAAGCCCCGCAAACTCGCGGTGATGGTAGCAGCCCTAGCGAATATTGGCTAGTGACCGGTCTAGGACCTGCGAATCTCCCATGTACGTCGGATAAGTCCGTCGATACACTCCCAACATGGCTCACGTCCTATCCATTGCCAACCAGAAGGGTGGGGTAGGAAAGACAACAACTACCCACACACTTGGTGCGGCCCTTGCCGAGGCAGAACACCGCGTGCTCCTTGTGGATCTGGATCCCCAGGCTTGCCTTACGTATTCGGTTGGTCTCGATCCAGAGTCACTTCCGGTATCTCTCCACGACGTGCTCACCGGTCGCAACAAGGCCGAGGACGCCCTGGCACACACCACCGGCATCAGCATCATCCCCGCCTCCATAGACCTAGCTGGCTCAGAACTCCACCTCGCAAACAAGGTCGGTCGCGAGCACGCACTGTCGCGCGCGTTGCAGCCGCTCAAGGACCACTACGACGTGATCCTCATTGACTGTCCACCATCGCTCGGCATTCTCACTATCAACGGACTCACCGCGGCCGACCACGTTCTTATTCCCCTTCAGTGCGAAACGCTCAGTCACCGCGGCGTAGGCCAGTTGCTAGAAACAGTCGCGGACGTTCGGGCTTACACGCAACCGGATCTCGATGTCCTAGGCGTGATCGCAACCATGTTCGACGGGCGCACGCGCCACACCCGCGAGGTCGTTGCCGACATCTCCAACCGCTACGGCCTCGAAGTTCTCTCTCCCGTGGTGCCACGGTCCGTGCGTTTCGCGGAGGCCCCAGCAAAGGGAAGATCAGTATTGGAACACGCTCCGACATCGCCAGGAGCAATCGCGTATCGCGAACTAGGTACAACAATCGCTCAGCGCCTGGATCTACACAGCGACACTCAATGACCGACGACGGCAAGAGCGCGCTGTTCTCCACCGCACAGCGCAGATCAGGCACGCTGATCGTCGAATGCGAACGCTGTCTTGGGCGTACACGGATTTCCTACCCAGAACTCGTGCGCAGAATGCTGCCGTACAACCTGTGGGCACCATGGCGCCATCACTCGCGATACTTGCGATGCCCCGCTTGTAGCAAGCGCAGTTGGGTAGCTGCCAACTGGTTTGGCTAGATGACCTACTTGCGAGTCACCCTGGCGTTTCCGTGGCCGTCGGTAACTTCTCCGACTAGCCAAGCATCGTGGCCTGCTGAACGAGCCGTATCAATTGTGCGCTCGACATCGCTTGCTGCAACAACGACAAGCATCCCAAGCCCAAGGTTGAATACCTGTTCCATCTCGTCATCTGCCACATCGCCCGCTGCCTGCACTTCACCAAAGATACGCGGCTCCTCCCAACGCCCTCGGTGCACGACGCCATCGCAACCATGCGGAAGCACGCGCACGAGGTTGCCGGGAATGCCACCACCCGTGACATGAGCAAACGCGTGCACCTTCACTTGGCGACGAATTGCTGCCAACGCTGGTGCGTAAATAACACTCGGGCGCAATAACTCTTCGCCGAGAGTTGTTGCGGCGCCCTTCCATGCCGGCGCGTCCAAGGATCGTCCCGCGCGATCTAGTAGCGCGCGGCGCGCCAATGAGTAGCCGTTGCACCGCAACCCGGGGCTCGCAATGCCAACTACGCGATCACCGGCCTTCACGTCGCGCGGGAGTATTTGGTCACGCTCTACGACACCGACCGCAAACCCAACTAGATCGAAGTCACCTGGCGACATCAAGTCGGGATGTTCGGACATCTCTCCACCGATCAACGCGCACCCTGCCTGGCGACAACCCTCTGCAATGCCGCTTACAAGGTCATCGATCATCTCTGGTACCAACTTGCCAACCGAGATGTAGTCGAGAAAGAACAATGGTTCTGCACCCTGTGCGGCTATGTCGTCTGCCGTACCGACCAGATCTATTCCGATTGTGTCAAATCGACCCGTGAGCCGCGCAATCAATGACTTGGTACCGACGCCATCGGTTGAAGAAACAAGAACGGGATCCCTATATCCCAACTTTCCAATCGCGAACAGCCCACCGAAGCCACCGACATCACCCACAACTTCTGGACGGAACGTGGTTCGCACATGCGCCTTGATCGCCTCGACGGCCATCTCGCCAGCAGCGATATCTACGCCCGCTTGTGTATAAGTGAGTCGATCCGGTTTGGAAGAGTCGGCCTCGTCTGCGGTCACGTTTGAACGGTGGCGGACTCAGTGAAGTCGAGCGGCGGAGTCTCGAGCACCATTTTTGCATCGTTTTCAGTAAGCGTTACTGGAACCGGGTAGTCATTCGATAAACACGCCGTACAGAATGACTCAGGCGAGGAGTGGGTTGCCGCGGTTAGGCGGTCTAGTTCGAGATATGCGAGCGAGTCAACGCCTAGGTACTCGCGGATCTCGCCGACCGATAAGTCGGCCGCGAGCAGTTCTCCCCGGCGTCCCGTATCCATGCCGTAGAAACATGGCCACCGGTAAGGAGGCGACGACACGCGGAAGTGCACCTCTACCGCTCCCGCTTCGCGCAACATCTTGACGACCTCGCGGGTGGTGGTGCCGCGTACGATCGAATCGTCGACAACAACCAAGCGCTTGCCCACAATATTTTCCGGTAACGGATTCAACTTGAGGCGCACTCCAACGCTGCGCTCCCTTTGACTTGGTTGGATAAATGTGCGGCCCACGTACCTGTTTTTGACCAAGCCATCTCCATATGGAACACCTGACTCGCGTGCGAATCCTTGCGCTGCGGGTATCCCGGACTCTGGAACCGGCATCACCATGTCGGCCGCAACCGGTGCCTGCTTGGCCAGCGCTTCACCCATGCGTTGGCGAGCCGCGTGCACGCTCTGCCCGTACAGGCGCGTATCCGGGCGAGCGAAGTACACAAATTCAAAGAGGCATAACTTTGGATCAGCGACTGCGTAATTGTGCTCGCGGCGCAGACCGGCTGCATCGATTACAACCATCTCGCCGGGTTCCACATCGCGTACGTAATGCGCTCCGATGATGTCGAGTGCAGCTGACTCACTGGCGAGCACCCATCCACCGCCTTCAAGGCGACCGAGAACCAACGGCCAGATGCCGTGCGGATCGCGTACGCCGATTAGGTGCGAGTCGTCCATCAATACGAAGGAAAACCCACCCTGGAGATGCGGCAATACTTTTTCGAGCGCAACTTCTAACTCGCGTCCGTCACTGCGCGGTTCATCGGGCCACTCGCGCGCTACCAATTCGGCCACGAGAGCGGAGTCGGTAGTCGAGTCAAACTCGGTTTCGGCAGCAGTCATGCCCGGGAGCATCCCGAGGCGTTTTGCAAGCTCTGCGGTATTTGTGAGGTTGCCGTTATGTCCTAGAGCAAAACCGGCATCGCCAACCGAGCGGTAGATGGGTTGCGCGTTGTGCCATGACGATGAACCGGTGGTCGAGTAACGGTTGTGACCAATCGCCAGGTGACCGTGCAACGGCGCAAGGCGTCGCTCATCGAACACTTGCGATACGAGACCCATATCTTTGACGACGGTGATCGTCTCGCCATCGCTCACTGAAATGCCTGCCGATTCCTGACCGCGGTGCTGCAACGCGAAGAGCCCTAGGTACACGAGGTTCGAAACAGGCTGCCCCGGTGCGTACACGCCAAACACACCGCACGCGTGCCCAATCTGTGGGGCAGCGGCATCGATGCGTGCATCCGAGTCGACGGGCATTGGTTCCATTATCGCAGAGGAAGCCGACCCGGGCAGCACCCGCTGTTAGTGCGCCACCACGGCCGCCATAAGCGATGGAATGGCATCTCGCCAGGCCGTAGTGGCATCGGTGAGCGATACGTCAAATGCTTCCTCGGCTATGAGACGCGTGCCGGCCGCTTCACCGATCACCAGCGCGGCTACGCCGGCCACAGCAGCGCGGTCGAGAACCGCTTGCTTGAGATCGGGAGCCAGTGAAAGAACTACGCGCGATGCCGACTCAGAGAAACAACTAAGCGCTCCGCCGATATTGACCTGGAACCCGGCCTCCCCTGCGATAGCCATCTCGCAGAGCGTTACCGCAAGACCTCCGTCCGCGCAATCGTGGATGCCACTCGGAACTCCCTCGACGACAAGCGCCGCTACGAGTTCGTGTAGTCGTCGCGCGGTGTCTAGATCGGCAATCGGTGGCACACCATTTCGCAGGCCGTGCATCGTCGCCCACTCTGATCCCCCCAGTTCCGACCGCGTCTCGCCAAGGACCAAGATCTGGTCACCCGATGTGAGAGCGGTGCCGGCCGGTCGTGTGTTGAGGTTGTCGATGAGACCGATCACGCCGACCACTGGCGTTGGATCAATGTCTGCACCGCGGCTCTCGTTGTAGAAACTCACGTTGCCACCGATTACCGGCAAACCGAGCGCAGTGCAGGCCTCTGCCATGCCGTCGATCACCTCGGAAAACTGCCACATGACTTCAGTGTGTTCGGGATTGCCGAAGTTCAAGCAGTTCACGAGCGCCAGGGGACGCGCACCGCTGCATGCCACGTTGCGGGCAGCTTCAAGCACCGCAAGACGCGCTCCGGTGCGCGGGTCGAGTGCGCAGAAGCGAGCCTTGCCATCTACCGCCAAGGCGAGTGCACGACCCGCGGTTTCTTGAAGTCGCAACACACTTGCGTCCCTGCCAGGGCCAACCACCGTATTGAGAAATAATTGATGGTCGTACTGGCGCGAGATCCAAGTCTTGTCGGCAATGTTTGGCGATGCGAGAAGCGCGAGTAACTCGGACGAGCAGTCAGTGCCGTCGGGGAAACGCGCTGCTAGTTCCCGAGCCGGGTCATCGCTTTGCTTGTCGTGCAGATCATTTGGTGGTGCGAGCGGTCGGTGGTACAGAGGACCATCACCCAGACTGCCGATCGGCACATCCGCGATCGGTTCCCGATCCGAACTCACATCTTGTGCTGCATCACCATGTGGAGGCGCAGGGTTCACGCCTGGAACTCCTAGTGCGTCGAACACGCCGTCGTACACACGAAAACGCGCGTTGTCTGTGACGCGACCGACCACTGTCGCTCGCACTTCCCACCGTTCACAAAGTGCAAGTACCGCATCGAGGTTGTCGGGCGTGACTATCGCCAACATGCGTTCCTGGCTCTCCGAAGTGAGCACTTCTACCGGCGTCATGCCCGGCTCGCGTTTGGCAACCCGAGCTACATCTACATCCATGCCTGCGCCGGTCTTGGCAGCCGTCTCACTTGCAGCACATGACAATCCCGCCGCGCCGAGGTCTTGCACGCCTATTGCAAGGCCAGCATCGAGCAGTTCGAGGCATGCTTCGATCAACTTCTTTTCTTCGAACGGGTCTCCCACTTGAACACTCGGTCGCTTCGACTCGTCGGCATCGGCGAAACCAGCGGATGCAAGAACGCTCGCTCCACCGATGCCATCGCGGCCCGTCGAAGCACCCAATAGCATGGCAAGATTTCCGACGCCTTCTGCGCGTGCAAGAACAAGCCGCTCGTGGGGAAGCACGCCGAGGCAGAAGACATTGACGAGTGGATTGTCTTGGTAGCACTCGTCGAATACCGCTTCGCCACCGATTGTCGGAACGCCAACTGCATTTCCGTAACCACTGATGCCGCTGACAACGCCTTCAAACAAGTACCGCGTGCGTGCGTCGTCCAACAACCCGAAACGCAACGGATCCATGAGAGCGATCGGGCGGGCGCCCATTGAAAAGATGTCGCGAATAATGCCGCCAACTCCCGTGGCCGCCCCTTGGTATGGTTCGACAGCAGACGGATGGTTGTGACTCTCAATGCGCACCGCTACCGCGATGCCGTCGCCGACATCGATCACACCTGCACCCTCGCCCGGACCCACTAAGACCCACGGCGCTTCCGTGGGCAAGCGCTTGAGATGGGACCGCGACGACTTGTAGGAACAATGCTCAGACCACATAACGGAATACATAGCGAGTTCAAGATGTGTGGGTTCGCGACCTAGTTCATCGACGACTGCTTCCAACTCGTCATCGGTCATGCCGAGGGCACGATGGAGCGGTTCAGCGGTCACCTGCCGAGACTACTGACCCAAAACCCATCCCCAAACCCGAGGGCGTTTAGCTTCCGAGCGCGTAGCCCAAGTCTGGAGCCTTCAACACAGGCGCGTACGCGATGCCGCGTTCGGCCAGCGCCGCTCCTACTTCGCCGCCGCGGTCTAGAAGCAGTGTGGCCGCCACGATCTCGCAACCAAATTCGCTGATCGCATCGACCGCCTCGATCAACGACGTGCCGGTAGTCGCAGTGTCTTCAACAACCAACACACGGTCTGTCGGATTCAGAGGGCCAGCAATGCGGCCACCAACGCCATGTCCCTTTGCCTCCTTGCGCACAGCGAAACTCCGCTTGCCGCTGATCGTCGCTACGGCCAACGCGACAGGAATTGCTCCCACCGCCAACCCACCGACTGCGTCATAGGCATCACCAATACCAACTTCGGCGAGCGCTTCGTTTATGGCCTCGCCAACAATCGCGAGACAGTCGCCGCGAAACGTCACCTGGCGGCCGTCTAAATACCAACTCGATGTGCGGCCCGACGCGAGAGTGAACTCGCCTTCCGTGATCGCATACTCGCGTAACACAGCAGCAAGGGCTGCCTGCGCTGGCCTCATTGTGACTCCTTCATCGTGGCGCGCTTATCGTGGCGCGCTTATCGTGGCGCTGCGTTCCTCACATGCAGCAAGTATCGACTGCACCAATACCAAACCATCTTCAGAACCTAACAATGCGTCCGACGCGCGCTCTGGGTGCGGCATGAGCCCAACAACATTGCGACCTGCGTTACAGATGCCAGCGATGTTGTCGAGGCTGCCGTTCGGGTTATCGACGTAACGAAGAACTACTTGGTCTTCGGCGCGCAAACCGTCGAGCAAATTTGGAGCGCATACATAGTTGCCCTCGAAGTGATTGATTGGAATGTTCAGATGCTGCCCGATGCTTGTGAGGTTCGTAAGTGCAGAGTCGGTGGTTTCGACACGCACGACAGCGTCTTCACAGAGAAATTTGAGGCCCACGTTCTTCTGCAACGCACCAGGAAGCAGACCAGCCTCACAGAGAACCTGAAACCCGTTGCATATTCCAACTACAGGGCCACCTTCGGCAGCATGGCGAGCAACCGCATCCATCACTGGAGAGAAGCGCGCGATGGCTCCTGTTCGTAGGTAGTCGCCGTGTGCGAATCCACCAGGCACTACCACCGCATCAACGCCGCCAAGCGAGCGCTCCGAATGAAACAAGATCTCTGCGGTTCCGCCAAGTTGTTCGACTACCTGTATTACATCGAGTTCGCAGTTGGTGCCAGGAAACTGCACGACACCGACGCGCGATGTCATGCTGGAACTACATCATCAATCGAAACAGCGAACGCCTCGATGACCGGGTTGGCAAGCAGTCGTTGGCACATCTCTTCGCACTGAGCACGTGCGGCTTCAACATTCTCGGCATCGATCGTCAGTCGGATGGTTTTGCCGACATGTACCTGCGACACGTTGGTGTACCCGAGGGCAGGCAAAGCACGTTCTACCGTTGCGCCCACCGGATCCAAGATCCCAGGCAGGTGAGTCACCTGCACAGTGACAGAAAACATCATGGGCGACCGTACCAGTCATCAAAGAGGAGACCCGTAAGCCGTTCGTATGCCTCGATGTAGCGTGCCCGCGTACCGGCAATCACGTCAGGCGGTACGGCCGGTGCTGGTGCTGTCCTGTCCCAGTCCAAGGTGAGGTAGTGGTCGCGCACGAACTGCTTGTCGAAGCTCGGCGGCGATCCACCGGGCGCGTATTCCTCCACCGGCCAGTAACGGGAGGAGTCAGGCGTGAGCACTTCATCGATCAGCAGGAGGTCACCATCGGGAGTAAAGCCGAACTCGAACTTGGTGTCCGCAAGGATTATTCCGCGTGTCTCCGCAAAGCGAGCGCCGCGTTCGTAGATGCTAAGCACCGCTTTCTTAAGACGTTCGAATGTCTCACGACCGACGAGATAAACGGCCTGAGCATCGGTCATCGGCAAGTCGTGACCGGCATCGGCCTTTGTTGTGGGCGTGAACATCGGCGCGGGTAGACGTTCCGCTTCCCGCATTCCCGCTGGCATCGGACTCCCCTGCACAGTTCCATGCTCTAAATATTCGGTCCATGCGCCACCGAACAAATACCCACGCGCGATGCATTCCATACGTACTGGTTCCGTGCGCCGCACAAGCATTGCGCGACCGTCGGCATCGGGGCGCGCTTGCGCAGGGAAATCTTCTGGGTTGACCGAGATGACATGGTTCGCAAGGAGGTCGGCCATCTGCTCAAACCAGAACGCAGAGATCGCGGTCAGCACACGACCCTTATCTGGCACTGGATTTTCGAGTACGACGTCGAACACTGAGACCCGGTCGGACGCGACCATGAGCAGACGGTCATCGCCGGCGTCGTATAGATCGCGTACTTTGCCGCTGTAGAGGTGAGGCAATTCGATCATCGTGCGGCTCTCATCGTGGGCTGCTCACGTGTCGAGCACAGAGAACGTTCTACCGACGTTCGAAATCGCGCGTATGAGATCGAAACAGGTAACTAATTGTTCATCGGAAAGCGCTCCCGTGATCTCGGCGTCCTCCCGTAGAACATCGATGAACGGGCGACGCTCATCCCAGGTCTTCATGGCGTTTCGCTGCACGATTCGGTACGCATCGTCACGCGACTTGCCCGATTCGACTAGTGCAAGCAGCACCGGCTGGCTGAACACAAGCCCATAGCTGGCAGCGAGGTTCTCCAACATGCGTTCCGGATAGACGACCATTCCCTCCACAACCGATCGCATCTTGATGAGCATGTAGTGGGTAAGCAAGCAGGCATCGGGAAGCACAATGCGTTCTACCGAAGAGTGTGAAATATCACGCTCGTGCCAAAGCGCAACGTTTTCCAGACCCGCCATTAGATCGGCACGCAACACGCGTGCGAGACCACACAACTGCTCGCACTTGACCGGGTTGCGCTTGTGCGGCATGGCAGAAGAACCCTTCTGCTTTCCGGCGCGAAATGGCTCCTCTGCCTCACGTACTTCGGTGCGCTGCAGATGGCGTATCTCTAAGGCACATTGTTCGATCGTTGCACCAACCGATGCGCAGGCGTAGAGAAGTTCTGCGTGTCTGTCGCGCGCAAGTACTTGGGTAGCAGGCACGGGCACGAGACCCAACGCCTCGCAAACATGCGTTTCGATGGTGGGATCTACGTTTGAATAGGTCCCGACCGCGCCCGAAAGTTTTCCTACCGCAATTCCGGTGCGCGCCCTACGAAGGCGTTCTATATCGCGGCGAACTTGAAGCGCCCACAACGCGAGTTTTACGCCGAACGTGGTTGGTTCCGCATGTATGCCGTGCGTTCTGCCGACCATAGGTGTGTTCCGGAACTCGCGTGCTCGCGTTGCTATGGCGCCCTCGAGAGCAAGGGCTGCTTCAATGAGCAGGTCGGCGGCGCGCGTCAGTTGCAACGCGAGTGCAGTGTCAACCACATCGCTTGAGGTGAGGCCGTAGTGGAGCCAGGCACCTTCGGGTTGCCCAACTGACTCCTGCACTATGTCGACGAACGCCGCAACATCGTGCTCCGTGATCTGCTCGCGTTGTTCAATAGCAGCAACATCGAACCCTGCGCGGGCGCGAATGGCCTTGGCTGCGTCTTGTGGAACAACACCAAGATCTGCCCATGCTTCGGTCGCCAAGATCTCGACCTCGAGCCATGCGCCAAACCGCGCTTGGTCATTGAAGAGCGCAGACATCTCGGGAAGTGAATAGCGAGGAATCATAAAAGCTCCATCATCAAGTAACTCCGGCTGCAATATCGGTTCGGTAGTGCATTCCTGGCCATGAGATGAGGTTGGCAGCCTCATACGCGCGCTCGCGGGCATTCGGCACCGAATCTCCTAGCGCTGTGACCGCCAACACTCGCCCACCAGCGGTCACTAAGTCGCTACCTTCGCTGCGCGTTCCCGCATGAAAAATCATTACGTCGTCTAGCGCACTTGCGGCCTCGAGGCCTTCGATCCCATCTCCCGTGCGCGGAGCGTGTGGATACCCCTCAGTTGCGAGCGCGATGGTTACGCAGGCATTGTCGGTGAACACAACTGGGCTCTCCAAACCGCCTGTTGCTGCTTCGAGGAGATGCACAGCGAGATCACTCGACAGGCGCGGGACCACGGCCTCGCATTCCGGATCGCCGAAGCGCACGTTGTACTCAATGATCTTCGGGCCATCGGGTGTAAGCATTAGACCCGCGTAGAGCACACCGCGGTAGTCGATCCCACGACCTGCTAATTCTTTGAGGGTCGGTCGTACCGCTTGCTCCATAGCAAGTTCAACAATCTCGTTCCCGGCAACCGGCACAGGCGAATACGCACCCATCCCTCCAGTGTTGGGACCTGTGTCTTTGTCGCCAATGCGCTTGAAATCTTGTGCAGGCGCGAGCGGAATCCCGTCGAGCGTTCCATCACATAACACCAGCAGCGAAAGTTCGGGACCGGTTAGACCTTCCTCCAACACAAGTGTGCGGCCTGCGTCGCCAAAGGCTTCTCCGGAAAGGTACGCGCGCACCGCTGCACGCGCTTCGGTGATTGATTCGGTGACAATCACTCCCTTACCTGCGGCTAGCCCATCCGTCTTGATTACGTAGAGACCAGGCAAGGTTTCGAGGAATGCGAGCGCAGCATCTTCTTGGTTGTCGTCGAAGCGTCCGTAGCGCGCCGTCGGAACACCTGCGGCCGCGAGTATTTCCTTCATCCAGGCTTTGGATCCTTCAAGTTGGGATGCAGCCGCCGATGGTCCAAACACATTCGCGCCGGAAGCGCGCAAGGAATCTGAGAGGCCGTCTACGAGTGGCCCTTCCGGACCTATAACTACAAGTTCGAAGGTGTCGAGGCGAGCAAGCGCGGATGGCAAATCCATGCACGGCCCTACCCCGGACGCGATACCGGGATTGCCTGGCGCCGAAACGACTTCGTCGACGAGCGGCGAGCGGGATAGCCCCCACGCGAGTGCATGCTCACGGGCACCGGAACCGACGACGAGAACGTTCACGTGTTCACGTTATGCCGCGCGTGGCAACACAACCGTCTGCTCACGGCCTGGACCAACGCCCACGAAAGTCACCGGAACACCAGTGAACTGCTCAATGAAACGCACATATTCCATGGCCGCAGACGGCAAGTCCTCTAACACCGCCGCGCGTTCTATATCTACATGCCAACCGGGAAGGGTCTCGTACACAGGGCGCACCTTGTGCAACACCGACTGGTGATATGGAACGTGGTCGTAACGGGTGCCGTCTTCACCTTCGTAAGCAACGCAGACCTTGAGTTCGTCGAATGACGAAAGCACATCGAGTTTGGTGAGCGCGATTTCTGTGCATGTGTTGATGCGCAATGAGTGCTTCACCATCACGAGGTCCAACCAGCCGGTACGTCGGCGGCGGCCCGTGTTGGTACCGAACTCTCCACCGCGTTCTACGAGTGCGTCACCGACGGGATCACCTTCGAATAGTTCGGCAGGAAATGGTCCGCTACCGACGCGTGTTGTGTATGCCTTTACGACTCCAACAATGCGCTCGATGTCGCGGGGACCTACGCCCGCGCCGGCGCAGACGGTTCCTGCCACAGGGTTGCTCGACGTGACGAACGGATACGTACCGTGATCTAGATCGAGAAACGTTGCTTGGGCGCCTTCAAAGAGAACCCACTGATCCTCATCTAGTGCTTCGTGAACAAGATGCACCGTGTCATCGATCAACGGTTCAAGGCGGTCAGTTAGTGCGAGGTAGTTGGCTGCCAATTCGTCCGCATCGACAGGCAAGCGGTTGTAGACCTTCGTCAACACTCCGTTCTTCTCACGCAGCACGAGATCCAACTTCTCGCGAAAGATTTTGGGGTCGAGTAGGTCTTGCACTCGAAGCCCTACTCGCATCGCCTTGTCTGCATATGCAGGACCGATGCCGCGCTTTGTGGTGCCGAGCTTGGCGTTTCCGAGATAGCGCTCGTTGAGGCGGTCGAGTTCTTGGTGGTACGGCATGATCAGATGTGCATTACCTGAGAGACGAATGCGGCGACTGTCGATGCCCTTGGACTCGAGCATGTCGAGTTCGGCTAGGAGAACGTGCGGGTCTACGACGACGCCGTTTCCGATAACCGGAAGCACCCACGGATAAAGAACGCCACTCGGAACCAGTTGAAGTTTGAACACTTGGCCGTCCACGACGAGCGTGTGGCCTGCGTTGTGGCCCCCCTGATAGCGCACGCAAAGCGATGCATCTTTCGCGAGGTAGTCGGTAAATCGACCCTTGCCTTCGTCACCCCATTGGGTGCCCACAATCACTGCGCCAGGCACAGTTGTCTCCTGAAAAATAGAAAGACCGTGCGAGATTGCACGGTCTGGAACGTGGCGGTACTCACGTTGGGTACAGGTTAGTAGAAGGTGCCGTCGATCTTCGCCGAGTTAGGTCGCTTTGGTAAACACGAGGCCCGAACCCTCGGCCTCATCAGCCTGAATCACGTCTCCTTCTCGGTATTCGCCAGCAAGAAGCGCCAATGCAAGAGGATCGGCTACTTCCTTCTGGATCACTCGCTTGATGGGGCGAGCACCAAAATCTGGGTCGTAGCCAGCGCGGGCGATGTGGGCCCTCGCGGCATCGGTCAGTTCAATACCAATTCCGCGGGCAACGAGACGGTCGCGCAGCAACAGCAGTTGCAGGTCGACGATGCGCGCAATCTGGGATTCTTCGAGGCGGTGAAACAACACGAGTTCGTCGATGCGGTTGATGAACTCGGGCTTGAAGTGGGAACGCACTGCCGCCATTACGACTTCAGTTTCGTTGCCACCGCCTGCTGTGAACGCGCGGGCGCCGAGGTTGCTGGTCATGATTAGCACGGTGTTTGTGAAGTCGACCGTGCGACCTTGACCGTCTGTGAGGCGACCGTCGTCCATCACCTGAAGCAGCACATTGAACACGTCGGGATGCGCCTTCTCCACTTCGTCTAGGAGCACCACCGCATACGGGCGGCGGCGCACCGACTCTGTTAGTTGACCACCTTCTTCATAACCGACGTATCCGGGAGGAGCTCCGACGAGACGCGAGACGGAGTGCTTCTCCATGTACTCACTCATGTCTACGCGCACGATGGCGCGTTCGTCGTCGAACATGAACTCCGCAAGCGCGCGGGCGAGCTCGGTCTTGCCGACTCCGGTTGGACCGAGGAATAGGAATGATCCGATCGGACGGTTGGGGTCCGATAGTCCGGCGCGTGAGCGGCGAATCGCGTTCGCCACTGCGGCTACCGCTTCGTCTTGGCCGATGACTCGCTCGTGAAGACCGTCTTCCATGCGCACGAGTTTCTGTACTTCGCCTTCCATCAGGCGGGTCACCGGAACGCCGGTCCACTTCGCAACAATCTCGGCTACGTCTTCTTCGTCAACTTCTTCCTTGAGCATCTGACGAACCGATTGCAACTCGTCGAGTGCAGCGGTCTTGGCAGCGATGTCGTTGTCGAGATCTCGCATGGTTGAATAACGAAGTTCGGCCGCGCGTTGCAGGTCGCCTTCACGCTCTGCCTTCTCGGCTTCTATGCGCGTCGACTCGAGTGCTTCTTTGCATTGACGAATCTCAGTGATTGCATCACGCTCCAACTGCCAATGCCCAACCATGCCGTCACGCGATTCGCTCAGTTCGGCAAGTTCGGCTTCGAGCGTGTTGAGCCGTGCAAGCGATGGCTCGTCGGTTTCTTTTGCAAGCGCGGCTTTCTCAATCTCGAGTTGTCGTATCCGGCGCTCTACAACGTCTATCTCGAAGGGCATGGAGTCGATCTCGATGCGCAACCGACTTGCCGCTTCGTCCATAAGATCGATCGCCTTGTCTGGCAACTGACGCCCAGAGATATAGCGGTGACTCAGCACGGCGGCAGCTACGACGGCCGCGTCTTGGATGCGCACACCATGATGCACTTCGTAGCGTTCTTTGAGGCCGCGCAAGATGGCGATCGTGTCGTCTACCGATGGCTCGCCCACATACACCTGCTGGAAGCGACGCTCCAGGGCTGGGTCTTTCTCGATGTGTTTGCGGTACTCATCGAGAGTGGTCGCGCCGATCATGCGCAGTTGGCCACGCCCGAGCATCGGCTTGATCATGTTTCCAGCGTCTACCGCACCTTCGGCACCGCCTGCTCCGACGATCGTGTGCAACTCGTCGATGAAGGTGACGACTTCGCCGTCTGAGTCGACAATCTCTTTGAGTACGGCCTTCATGCGTTCCTCAAACTCGCCGCGGTACTTCGCACCGGCCACCATTGATCCGATGTCGAGCGAGATGAGGCGTTTGTCGCGCAAGCTTTCTGGAACATCGCCTTCGACAATGCGCCGCGCTAGGCCCTCTGCAATTGCTGTCTTTCCAACACCGGGTTCCCCGATAAGTACAGGGTTGTTTTTCGTGCGACGAGATAACACCTGGATAACCCGCCGGATCTCTTCGTCGCGGCCGATGACGGGATCTAGGCGACCGAGGCGCGCTTCTTCTGTGAGGTCGCGACCAAATCGTTCGAGGGCTTGATATTGATCTTCGGGGTTCTCGCTCGTTACACGGTGTGAACCGCGGATTGTTTTTAGCGCGTCGAGCACGTTGTCTGTGGTGACTCCAATGGCGCGCAGCAGGTCACCGACACCGCCAGGGATTTTGGTCATCGCAAGCAGAATGTGTTCGGTGGACAGGTAGTCGTCGCCAAGATCGGTGCGTTCGGAGTCGGCGGCCTCGAGGAGTCGGTACGCGTCTTGACTCATCTGAGGTGGTTGCGCAGTGGCGCCATATACCTGCGGCAGTGCGCCTAGCGCTTCGTCAACGCGGTCCTTCACGGCCTTTGGCGCGACACCGACGCGTTCAAGAACAGGTAATACAACACCTTCGGCTTGACCGACTAGCGCTGAGAGCAGGTGGGCGCCTTCTACCTGGCTGTTATTGCGCTCCCGCGCTAGCGATTGGGCCGCACCTATTGCCTCTTGGGTCTTGCGCGTGAACTTGTTGGGATCGAGTGCCATCTCGCTACCTCCTGCGTCGCGGTTCGGCGCGCACAACTGCGCGACTTACTGGAACAAGGTCACGTCGATAACTGCGATGCACATTGTCGATCTCTACAATTGCAGCGGCGCGCGTAGCTGTGAGAACGTTTTCCAGTTCGGCGACACGTGCTTCTAGGTCCAGAATGTGGCGCACACCAGCGATGCCCACGCCTTCTTGGGTCAATGCTTGGATGCGCCGAAGCAGCGCTACATCACGTTCGGAATAGCGCCTGCTTCGACCCTGCGTTCGGGCCGGTTCGATGAGTCCCTTGCGTTCGTAGATGCGCAACGTTTGCGGATGCACACCCGCAAGGTCTGCTGCAACCGAAATGACGTACAAGGCTCGCTCGTCGTATTGGGTCATCGCGTCACTCTCCTAACAAGTCGCGGGGATCATCCGGGAAGGCTTCACCAAGGGCCTCTAACGCAGCGCGTTGGGCCTTGGTTGGTTTGGTGGGGACAACAACATCGAAGGTGACTAGTAGGTCGCCGGTCTTGCCCTTCGCTCCGGTAATGCCACGGCCCCGAACTTTTTGAGTGGTACCGGAAGGAGTGCCAGCCTTGACCTTGAGTGTTACGGGATCGGTGAGAGTTGGAACCTTTACGTTGGCACCGAGAGTTGCTTCTGTGAAGGTGATCGGCAAGTGCACAACCAGGTCGAGCGCGCCGCGGCGCACGAATACGGAGTGCGCGCGCACGTGCACGACCACGTACAGGTCGCCGGGGGGACCGCCGTTTGCTCCGGCCGCTCCGCGGCTCTTGACGCGGATGCGCTGGCTATCTGTCACGCCTGCGGGAACCTTCACCTTGACCTCGCGCGGGCGGACTTCGGTGCAGCGTCCGTGACAGGACTTGCACGGCTTGGCGATGACCGACCCGCGACCCCCACATGATGGACACACCTGTGAGAACGAGAACGGTCCTTGGTCTACGGCCACTTCGCCTGTGCCGCCGCACCCTGTACAGCGCGTCGGTAGTGATCCGGGTTCCGCTCCCGTGCCGTTGCACGTAGCGCATGCTGCGTCGGCGGTGAATCTCACTTCGGTTGTTACGCCGTATGCCGCCTCTAGGAAGTCGAGGTGCAGTTCTGTCTCTAGGTCTTGACCGCGTTGGGGTGCGGTGCGCGCACTGCGGCGGCCGCCGCCGAAACCGGCGTTTCGTCCCGCGCCAAAAAGGTTGCCGAACAAGTCGCCTAGATCGGCGTCGCCGTAACTGAACCCACCGGGTCCACCTGGACCACCGCCTGGTCCGCGCTGATACCCACCGGACGCGACCATTTGCCGAACTTCGTCATACTCCTTGCGCTTGGCAGTATCACCGAGCACATCGTTGGCAGCGGAGATTTCTTTGAAGCGTTCTTCGGCTTTCGCATTACCCGGATTGGCATCGGGATGGAACTGCTTGGCAAGTTTGCGATATGCACGCGTGATGTCTTTGTCGGTAGCACTGGATGGAACACCAAGCACGGAGTAGTAGTCGGTGTCGAACCACTCGCGCTGCGGACCCATGAGCTATCCCGCCACCTTCACCATCGCAGGTCGTATCACCCGGCCGCGCAATCTGTAACCACCGCGCAAGATCTCGGCAACCATTGGCTCGCCGTCGCCTTCTTCAGAGATAACCGCTTCGTGCTCGGTTGGATCGAAGGGCTTGCCCAGCGCATCAATTCGTTCGAGACCGGCCTTCTCCAAAACAGCTAGAAACTCTGCGTATACAAGTTGGATGCCTTTGCGCAGATTCGGTTCTGTCTCGTCTCCGATCTGACCCATGCAAAGTTCAAAACTGTCGAGCACGGGGAGCAGACCTTCTACAAGGCCTTCGGTCGCACGTTCGCCGTCCGCAGACACACGCTTTGTCACTTGCTTGCGAAAGTTCTCGAAGTCGGCCTGCACGCGTTGCGCGTGCGTGCGCATTTCGTCTCGCTCGGCACGCAAGCGATCTAGTTCGGACAACTCTGGTTGTATCTCTTCCACTTCGCCTAACGGTTCATCGAGTGGCGCATCTGGCAGCGCTTCGAGGTCGTCGTTCACGATCCCTTCTCTTCATCGGCCTCGTCAACGATTTCTGCCTCTGCAACTTCGTCGTCGTCGGGCGTTTCGTTCGGCACTGGCTCGCCACCATCGGCAGCCTGTGATGCCTGCGCACTGGCGTAGAGACGTTGCGAGAACTCTTGGGTCGCCACAATGAGTTCTTCATGCGCACGCTTTACGGCATCGACGTCGGTACCGGCCAGCGAGTCTTTGAGGGCCTTGAGCTTGGTTTCGATCGCCTCGCGTTCGTCGGCTTCGACCTTGTCGCCTTGTTCGGCGAGCAACTTGTCCGTTTGAAAAACGAGCGAGTCTGCGTTGTTGCGAACTTCGGCTTCTTCACGCCGCACACGATCTTCCTCTGCGTGTGCTTCAGCGTCTTGCATCATGCGATCGATCTCTTCCTTGGTGAGAGCCGTGCCGCCGGTGATGGTCATCTGCTGCTCTTTACCTGTGCCGAGGTCCTTGGCTGTCACATGCACGATGCCGTTGGCGTCAATGTCGAAGATGACTTCGATCTGTGGAACGCCGCGCGGTGCTGAAGGAATGCCAACGAGTTGGAATGTGCCAAGTGTCTTGTTGCGATAGGCCATGTCGCTTTCGCCTTGCAACACCTTGATCTCGACCGACGGTTGGTTGTCGTCGGCCGTGGTGAACGTCTCGGAACGCTTCGTTGGGATAGTTGTGTTGCGTTCGATGAGCTTGGTCATGATCTGACCTTTGGTCTCAATGCCGAGAGACAGCGGCGTCACGTCGAGAAGAAGGACGTCTTTCACCTCTCCCTTGAGCACGCCAGCCTGGATGGCAGCGCCGACCGCAACCGCTTCGTCGGGGTTGATTCCCTTGTCACCATCTTTGCCAACAAGTTCAACAACGAGTTCGGAAACGGCTGGCATGCGTGTAGAACCACCCACCAACAGGACGCGGTCGATCGCGTCCTTGGTGAGACCGGCATCGCGAATTGCTTGCTCGAATGGGCCACGGCATGCTTCGAGCAAGTCGCGGGTGAGGTCTAGGAACTTGGCGCGACTGAGCGACAATTCGAGGTGGAGTGGACCTTCACTTGTCGCTGTGACGAACGGGAGGTTGATGGAAGTCTCTTGCAGAGAGGAGAGTTCGATCTTGGCTTTCTCTGCTGCTTCCTTGAGGCGCTGCGTTGCCATCTTGTCGGCACCGAGGTCGACGCCATGCGCATTGCGAAACTCTGCAACCATCCAGTCGATGACGCGCTGATCCCAGTCGTCGCCGCCGAGGTGTGTGTTGCCAGCTGTGGACTTCACTTCGAATACGCCGTCGCCGAGTTCGAGTACGGAAACATCGAAGGTTCCTCCACCGAGGTCGAAGACGAGCACGGTGAGGTCGTTGTCTTTGTCTAAGCCGTAGGCAAGCGCTGCCGCTGTGGGCTCGTTGATGATGCGCAACACTTCGAGGCCAGCGATCTCTCCGGCCTCTTTGGTCGCCTGACGCTCTGCGTCACCGAAGTACGCGGGGACAGTGATGACCGCTTGGGTCACGGAGTCGCCGAGGTAGGCCTCTGCATCCCGCTTGAGTTTTTGGAGAATGCGGGCTGAGATTTCTTGGGAGTTGTAGGCCTTGCCATCTATATCGATGCTCCAGCCGGTGCCCATGTGGCGTTTCACGGAACGGAGCGTGCGGTCGGGGTTGGTAATCGCCTGGCGTTTCGCAACCTCTCCGACGAGTACTTCGCCCGTCTTGGAGAATGCAACGACCGAGGGTGTGGTGCGCGCGCCCTCGGCGTTGGGAATGACTACGGGCTCGCCTGCCTCTAGGGCTGAGACGACTGAGTTGGTGGTTCCTAGGTCGATTCCGACGGCCTTGACCATGGTTGCGTGCCTCCTATAGCGAAAACTTGAGTGGGATGTTGATAAGTTTTAGCAGATCTTCGATTCGTTGTCTAATCGGGCACTTTTCTGTGCATCTGGGCCTCGATCAGCGTAGATTCTGTGCATGGCCCGAAACGATGCTTTCCTAAAACACCTGGCGGCGGTCCCAATGTTCTCCGCCCTTTCCCGTAAAGAGTTGGTTCTTCTTGGGAAAAGAGCCGAAGATCTAGACGTAGATCCCGGACGTGTACTTGTGAACGAGGGTGCCACGGGCTCTGAGTTTTTCGTGGTTGTCTCAGGTACGGCGAAGGTGATGCGCCGTGGACGCAAGGTTGCAACGGTTGGCCCCGGAGATGCATTTGGTGAGCTCGCATTGCTCGTTACGGCGCCGCGCAATGCCACCGTTGTAGCGGTCACTCCGATGGAAGTACTGGTCATTGGGCAGCGCGAATTCCGGGCGCTGCTCGATGAGGTACCCGGCTTCTCGCGCAAGTTGCTCACCGGCATGGCTACAAGGCTGCGCGCGGCAGACACCAAATCTGTGCAGTAACAACGCCACGTTGCCTGTGTTGTCGGCCGTGTGGCAGTAGGTTTTTCGCGTCGCTAGAAACGGGAGCCGGATACGCGTGAAGTTGCCGAAGCCACACCAACTAGTTCTCGTGACTGGCGTGCTGGCCGCTGTCGGCACGATCGCGTCAGGGATTGCTCCTGAACTCACTGGCTGGCACGACGACGCGCCGATCTCGCGCGAGGTGTTCGTCAACATTCCGTCGCCCGTGATCGTGGCGTTCTATCTGGTGGTTGCTACCGCGCTGATGATCGTCGCGTGGCTCGTTTCGCTACGTGTGCGTAACTACGAACGCGGCAAGCCCGATGACCGCAAGACCAACAAGGGAAATGCTCACCGACGGATGCGCGACTTCCGGCGGGGCGTGTGGATGAAGACGCTGTTGCGCGACCCTGCGGCTGGAGTGATGCACTCGTTCATCTACTTCGGTTTCTTGGTGCTGTTTGTCGCGACTGTCTTGCTAGAGATTGATCACCAACTTCCTACCGGCTTGAAGTTCTTGCAGGGACGCGTTTACCAGACGTACTCGTTCATCGCTGAGGTGTTCGGGATCGTGTTCCTCATCGGAATCTTGTGGGCGTTGAAGCGCCGTTACGGATGGCGGCCCTATCGCATTCGCATCAAGACCAAGCCGGAGCACCTTGTAATCATCACGGTGTTTCTTGCGATTGCGATTACGGGGTTCACTACCGAGGCGTTTCGCATTGCGGGGATGCGTGAAGAGATGGGCGGCGGCGCAGACTTTGAGAAGTGGTCGTTTGTCGCTTGGGGAATTTCTGGATGGTTCGATAGCTTGCCGATTGAGCGATTGTCGGACCTGCATCAGTGGTCGTGGGGCGTACACGTCGTCGCATTCCTTGCCTTCTTGGTGATCTTGCCGACGACGATGTTGCGTCACATGATTACGAGTCCGATGAACATGTACTTGGGCGACAGGCCGCGTCCTAAAGGCGCGATGCGCGAGATGCCGAACTTGATGGAGACCGACCTCGAGACGTTTGGTGCATCGACGGTTGAGGACTTCACGTGGAAGCAATTGTTCGATACAGATGCTTGCACGATGTGTGGGAGGTGCACGTCGGTGTGCCCGGCGCATGCAACAGGGAAACCGCTTGACCCGCGGGAGATTGTGCTGAAGGTCGGCGAAGTGATGGCAGCTACCGGTAGCCCGCCGGTTTCTCCGCCGATTGGCGTGGACGCTGAGATCACGATCGGCGCCAACTCGATGTTTGAGCGCATTACGGCAGAGGAGTTGTGGTCGTGCACAACGTGTAAGGCGTGCGATGAGATTTGCCCGGTGAACATTGAGATCCTGGACAAGATTCTGGATATGCGCAGGTACTTGTCGTTGATGGAGAGCAACTTCCCTGCGACGTTGGGCAACGTTTACCGGTCGATGGAGAACTCGTCGAATGTGTACGGCATGAACCAGGGCGACCGTGCCGATTGGGTAGGAGACATCGAAGGCGTTGAAGTGATTGAGGCCGGTGGCGACTTCAACCATGAGTATTTGATGTGGGTCGGATGCGCTGGAAGTTTTGACGATCGCAACAAGAAGACGACGCGCGCGTTGGCGAAGTTGTTGAAGCGCGCTGGGATTGACTTTGCGATTCTGGGGCCGAGCGAGTTGTGTACCGGCGACAGCGCGCGGCGGTCAGGTAACGAGTACATATTCCAGATGCTCGCCATGCAGAACATCGAGACGCTGGACGGGTTGGGCGTGCAAAAGATCATCACGCAGTGCCCACATTGTTTCAACACGATGCGCAACGAGTATCCGCAGCTGGGTGGCAACTATGAAGTGATGCACCACTCGCAGTTCCTAGAGGAGTTGGTGGCCGACGGGCGGTTGTCGTTGGCGGGCGCTTCGTTGGCCGAGCGCGTGACGTACCACGACTCGTGTTACTTGGGTCGGCACAACGATGTGTACATGGCGCCGCGCAATGTGATCGGTTCGCTTGCTGGCATTGATGTGGTGGAGATGCCGCGCAACGGCACCAAGGGAATGTGCTGCGGCGCTGGTGGTGCGCGCATGTGGATGGAAGAGTCGATCGGCAAGAAGGTGAACACGGAGCGAGCACAGGAAGCGTTGGCGACGGGTGCAACGCGTGTTGCGGTTGCGTGTCCATTCTGTTGGGTGATGATGGACGACGGCATCAAGGGCGAAGGGCGCGAGGACGTTGTGGTGTCGGACATCGCCGAGGTGCTGGTGGAGGCGTTGGAAGCAGAAGGAGCGATGGCGGCACCGGCCAGCGCAGATTTTAAACCAGGCTTGTAGGCAGGCTGGGGGCGCTCACCCTTTCGACACGCGAATTGGTCGCCAGGGTGCCCCCTTTCGGCGCTGAAATGGGGCACCAGGGCGCTCAGATTCGGCGCTGAAAGATGGTCGTTAGTTCGGTGTGTCTTGGGCAGTTCACTATGTGGTCGTTGATCATCCCTACCGCTTGCATCATCGAATAGATCGTTGTCGGCCCCACGAACCGGAACCCTCGTCGCTTCATGTCCACGCTGATCACCTTTGACAATGCAGTCTGCGATGGCACATCGGCCAGTCGCTTCCACCGGTTGACCACCGGCACTCCGTCCACCCACTGCCACATGTACGTGTCGAGGCTCCCCTCCTCACGTTGCACGCGCAGCACCGCTATTGCGTTGGTAACCGTCGACTCGATCTTCATGTGGTTGCGCACAATGCTCGGGTCGGCCATGAGTCGCGCGATACGGGCGGGAGTGAACCGCGCAACCTTTGCCGGGTCAAAGTCGGCGAACGCAGCGCGGTAGCCGTCGCGCTTGTTCAAGATGGTGCTCCACGACAGGCCAGCTTGCGCGCCTTCGAGTGTGATCTTTTCGAACAAGCGGCGGTCGTCGTGTACCGGGACGCCCCACTCGTCGTCGTGATAGGCGATCATGCGCGTATCGGTGCCCGCCCATGCGCAGCGCACCAGCGTGCGCGCCGTCACCCGCTGTCTGGGAAGTTCAGGTAGTAGCGGCTTGGCGTTGGGCCGCGTTGGCCCTGGTACTTGGAGCCCTTCACATCGCTACCGTACGGGTGCTCGGCCTCGGTGGTCATCTCGAAGAACGAGATCTGGCCGATCTTCATCTGCGGATACAGAGCGATTGGCAGGTTGGCGACGTTGGAAAGTTCGAGTGTGAGGTGGCCGTCCCAGCCGGCGTCGACGAACCCGGCAGTGCTGTGAATGAGCAACCCGAGTCGCCCAAGTGAGCTCTTGCCTTCGAGGCGTGCAACGAGATCGTTCGGCAATGACACGCGCTCGTAGGTAGAGCCAAGAACGAACTCGCCGGGATGGAGGATGAAGGCGTTGCCCTCTTCCACCTCGACGAGCGCGGTGAGATCTTCTTGCGCTTGCTTGGGGTCGATGAAGGGAGTGGTGTCGTTGCGGAACACGCGGAAGAGACGGTCGATGTGGAGGTCTACCGATGACGGCTGAATGTCGACCGGGTCGAGTGGCTCGATGACGATGCGGCCTTCGGCGAGTGCTTCCTTGATGGAACGATCAGAGAGGATCACGGTTGGCGATGCTAGCGGCGCACTGCGGTGGGAGGCCGACGACGTGGAGGGAGCGGCAGAACAAGCACGGCCTATGCTCAGTGACGCCGCGGGTGTAGTTCAGAGGCAGAACATCAGCTTCCCAAGCTGAGAACGCGAGTTCGATTCTCGTCACCCGCTCTCAGAGTTTTTGTACCGGCAGCGACCGGTCGATGACCGCTAGAACAGCGGGTCTGGCTCGAGTTGGTAGCGCGAACTGCCGAAGCCAAGGATCATGATGAAAATCGA
>CAMBEL010000027.1 GCA_945865605.1 Bifidobacterium breve | reverse complement strand
GCGTGGATGGATTGCGAAGTCCGCCACTCACTCGACCTGGGGTCACACACACTTTTTGTTGGCGAAGTGGTCGACGCCGACATTGCCGATCCGGACGCACGCATCGCCTCAATGAGCGATACACGTATGAAATACGGGGGCGTCAAGCGGCACTAGCGCCATGTAGTCGCTGGCAGATAAGGCAACAACTTGGGCCTCGTGGTGTCCGTTATTTCCCCCGAGTGTGCCGATTCGGACGATTTCCCGTACTGTGTCGCCCAGTCGACCATGAGGGTCGACCCGAAAATGAAGAGAGATTGCTGTGGCTACAGGTACCGTGAAGTTCTTCAATGCAGAGAAGGGCTTCGGCTTTATCTCCAGGGAGGACGGGGACGACGTGTTCGTTCACTTCTCCGCCATCCAAGGATCGGGCTACAAGACCCTCGATGAGGGTCAGACCGTGGAATTCGACGTAGGCCCCGGCCGCAAGGGCGATGAGGCCCAGAACGTCCGCGTCGTCTGAGTTAGCAACAAGATCTAACTGAAAGAGCCGCCGGTTTCGACCGGCGGCTCTTTTGTTTTTTCTATCAATACCCGTAGAAGCCGCTTCCCGACTTTCGGCCAAGTTTTCCCTCGGCCACCATGTCGCGCAAAAGTTGTGGCGCGCGGAACGCATCACCGAACGGTTCCCGGAGGTCATCGCAGATCGACAGGATCGTGTCGAGCCCAATGCGATCTACCAGTTCCAATGGTCCCATGGGGTGGTTCCACCCAAGCTTCATCGCCGTGTCCAGATCTTCTGCAGTCGCGACGCCTTGTTCATACGCGCGAATCGCCTCGCACAGGAGAACGACGCCAAGCCTGGTCGATACAAAACCCGGCAGATCCCGCACTTCTACAGTTTCCTTGCCGAGAGCGTGGGCAAAATCGACAGCGCGTGCGAGCGTGGCATCACTCGTAGCGGCGGAACGCACCACCTCAACCAGGCGCATTGCAGGAACTGGATTGAAAAAGTGTGTTCCGACGACCTGCGCTGGCCTACCGCTAGCAGCGCCGAGGGTCGCTATCGACAGCCCACTCGTGTTCGATGCCAACACAGATTTGTCATGCGCCGCCGCGCCAAGCGTTGCAAATATCTCCGACTTGATTTCCAGGTTCTCCGATACGGCTTCAATCACAATGTCTGCACCTGCCACTGTGCCAGCAAGATCGGTCGCAAGGTCTAGGGCGCCGAATCCAACAAGATCGGCACCCTTTGCCCGCGCACGGCTCTCGTAGTGCGCGACACGCGCAGCACCCGCTTCACAAAGTTCCGGAGCTGTCTCAACAATCGTGACCGGAAACCCCGCAACGAGAGCTTCGTATGCGATGCCTGCACCCATAATCCCGCCGCCAACGACGACGGTGATCACTAGCCGTCCTTCTTTGGTGCCGGGATCGGAGCCGCAGCAGCGTCCGGGTCACGGCGGCGCAGGATGAATGACCCACTCGCCTTGCTTACGACTTCGCCATCGCTGTTACTCACGGTCGTTTCCAAATAGGCAACCTGTTTGGTTATGCGCGTCACTTCGCCGCGCACTGCCAAGGAGTCGCCCGCCGATGCCGGTCGCATGGTTGAGTACGTGATTGAGATTGTGGCCGCACGGTCACCGCGTTCTAGCGCCGCGTTGGTAGCAAAGTTCATCGCGGCGTCATGGACTACCGCATATACACCTCCATGCACAGGACCAGCGGGGTTACATGCATCCGGAGTCGGAACCCAGGTCGCCTCTACCCAGCCCTCGCCATAGCGTTCGAAGTTCACACCGAGGTTCGCGAGCAATGCCATGCCGCCGTCACCTAGTGATCTGTCCATGTCGCGCATTTGCCTTGGAGAGTACAACGCTGTTCATGCCTAGACTCGACCGCTGATCTTGTTTCCGGCATCCGGCCGGTTCCCCCAGGAGGCCCAATGCCCACTGCCGTAATCGTCGACGTAGTACGCACACCGCTAGGCAAGCGCAACGGCAAGCTCGGCGGAGTTCACCCCGTCGATCTGGCCGCGCACACAGTCCGCGCAGTAGTGGAGCGCACCGGTATCGACCCGGCCCTCGTCGAAGACGTACTCATGGGCTGTGTCATGCAGGTCGGAGATCAAGCGGTAAACGTTGGTCGCAACGCGGCTCTCGCTGCCGGATTTCCAGAGTCCGTAATCGGTACCACCATCGACCGCCAGTGCGGTTCATCGCAACAGGCAGCACACTTTGCCGCGCAAGGTGTTATGGCCGGCGCATACGACGTTGTAATCGCAGCAGGTGTCGAGGCCATGACGCGCGTGCCGATGGGCGCATCGTTCATCCCGGGCTCCATGCCCTTCGGCCCCGAAATGCTTGCCCGCTATCCCGGCCTCGTTCCCCAGGGCATCTCTGCAGAGCTAATCGCAGAGCAGTGGGGTGTAACACGTGAAGACAACGACCGGTTCTCGGTCCAGTCGCACCGCCGCGCGGCCCAAGCCGCCGCCGAGGGTCGCTTCGACAACGAGATCGTCCCGATCGAAGTGACTGCCGCCGAAGGCACCGAACTCATGGCCGTCGATGAAGGCATCCGTCCAGATTCATCGATGGAGAAATTGGCGCAACTGAAGCCAGCCTTCAAGCCCGACGGTGTTGTTACAGCCGCCAATTCAAGTCAGATCACCGATGGTTCCGCTGCCATGTTGATCATGAGCGAAACGAAGGCCAAAGAGTTGGGTCTAACCCCGAGGGCGCGTTTCCACGCCTTCGCACTTGCCGGCGTAAGCCCCGTACTCATGCTCACCGGCCCAATCCCCGCGACCACGAAAGTCCTGGAACGCGCCGGGATGACCCTCGACCAGATGGACCTTATTGAGATCAACGAGGCGTTTGCGCCGGTGGTCTTGTCTTGGGAGAAGGAACATCACCCCGACATGGAAAAAGTCAATGTGAACGGCGGCGCGATCGCGCTTGGCCATCCGCTCGGATGCTCCGGTGCACGGCTCATGGCGACATTGCTTAACGAACTTGAGCGCACCGGTGGACGCTGGGGCCTTCAGACGATGTGCGAAGGTGGCGGCATGGCCAACGCAACGATCATCGAACGGCTCGGCTAACTCGGTATTGCCGACATGTCGCTCTCGGTCACTATCCCGATAGCGGTGATTGCCGCGCTGGTCTTTTATCTAATTGGCGTGAAGGTGGTACGCGTCCTCATGATGCCCCCACCGCCCGACGAGCCAGACTTGTCCCTCCTGCGTCCCGTCGAACTGCGCTACCAGTGCATGGTGTGCGGTGCCGAAGTCACCATGACGGCCACGCCGGGCGAAGAAGAACCGACCCCACCCCGGCACTGCCGCGAGGACATGGTTCTGGCCGACGGCTAATGACATCGGGCATCAAAAAGTTATCCAGAGACTTGTCCACAGGCTGTGGGGAAACACATATATGTAGTTATAGATAGCCAGCACGATGCCCTGGTCAGAGGTCTGGTCAGGGGTCTGGTCAGCGGTACATCGTGGCGACCATGAAGCCGGCCGTGATCTCACCTAAGCCCAGCAATAGGTAACTGTTCTGCTGAGTGCCCGGCAACAGGCCGAGATAGTTCGACACCACGACCACGATCCCGCACGCAAACAGGGTGAACATCAGCGTCGGTATCCACGGAGGGCTTTGGGGCCGCTTCTTTTCAGGCGGCGGCGTATACCGGGAGCGCTTCGATTTAGAGACGGGCACGGCTTGAGAGGCTAGCGGCTCGTGGGCCATGCCTGTTCTCGTGGCCCCTAACCCTGCGGTTCGAGGCGGCGGCTTCCGATACCGTGCAAGGCAATGGGTTCTCGCGTACTCGTAATCGACAACTACGACAGCTTCGTCTACAACCTCGTTCAGTACCTCGGGGAACTCGGCGCAGAGCCCATCGTGCACCGCCACGACGCGATCACCATCGACGCAATGCAAGCCCTTAAGCCCGATGCAGTACTGATCTCTCCCGGCCCCGGGCGCCCTGAAGATGCCGGATGTTCGAACGATGCGATCAAGGTGTTTGGTGAGACTGGGATACCTGTCCTTGGGGTATGTCTCGGTCACCAATGCATCGGGGCGCTTTACGGCGGCGAGGTCGTGCGTGCAGAACGCGTGATGCATGGAAAGACTTCCGAAATACGCCATGGAGGAGCCGGAGTATTCGCTGGCCTTCCAGACCCCTTGACCGCGACCCGCTACCACTCCCTGGTTGTCGACCGCGATTCGGTGCCTGATTGTTTAGAGATCACCGCAGAGACCGAAGACGGCTTAGTAATGGGCTTGCGGCATCGTGAGTACCCGATTCAAGGTGTGCAGTTTCACCCCGAAGCGATCTTGACCGTTGGTGGTCACGACCTTCTTCGCAACTTCCTTAGTTTCTAGACCGTCGTAGTCGTTGTTGGCGGTGGACCTGTTCCAACCGTGATCGTGACACTTGAACCGTTAGGTACAGCGGTCCCACCAGCGGGGTTCTGGGTAATTACTTTGCCGGCGTTTGGCGCCGTGGACGCGACTTGCACAACAACCACGTTGAACCCCGCGCTCGTAAGCGTGTTCGTAGCTGTCGCCTGACTCTGGCTCACGACGTTGGGCACCGTTGCTTGCTCGGGGCCCGTCGACACGACGATTTTGATCGTGCTTTCTTTCGATGCGGGTTGACCAGCGGCAGGCGACGTGCTGATGACGGCACCACTCGGCACCGTATCGCTCGCGGCTGTCGAACGTTCCACTATGAAGCCAGCACGAGCAAGCATTTGTGTCGCGTTGAACTCGGTTTCGCCGACAACATTTGGAACGGGGGTTGGTGCTGGACCTGCCGACACCACAACCGTCACCGCAGAACCTTCTGCAAGTTTTGTTCCGGCTGCAGGGTCGGTCCTGATTACCGTGCCAGCCACCACGTCTTCACTCTCTTCGTCGGTGCGTAAGACTTCGAGTCCGAGGTCGGCCAACTTCTTCTCGGCATCTTCGAAAAGTTCTCCGTCAACATCGGGCATACGAACTTTGCCTACGCCGTCACTCACGATCAGTTCGATGGCGCTCTTCGCGTCGGCCTTTGTCCCGGCTTCGGGGTTCTGCCCCACCACGAGACCTTCGGGCACGGTGTCGTTTGCCTTGCGCTTGATGACAACGGAGAAACCCTTGGCCTTCAGGTTCGCCGTGGCCACCTTCACAGGCTCGCCTATTACCAACGGAACTTCGACGCGTGCGACGCCTTTGCTGCCACCTAATTGGCTAAGAATCAGCGCGCCGACCACCGCGACAAGCGCGACGAGCAGGACGATCACCATTACGAGCGGTCCCTTGCCCGTGACGGGGGCTGCACGAGTAGTGGCATTGCTGCTGACCAAGACAGGAAGCGCCGTGGTGGCATCCGAGATGACCGCAACGTGCGCCGTTACGGGTCCTGCGACTACCGGTTCATGGCGTCGGAAACGGAGAAGATCCGCGCGCAACTCGTCTGCCGACTGATACCGCTCGCTCGGGCTCTTCGCTAAACACATGGCCACGATGCGTTCGAGATCTACGGGAACTCCCGGCATTCGCGTGCTGAGACTTGGAAGCGAGTCGCGTACGTGTTGCGACGCGACGGCTATCGAGTTGTCCGCGGCAAAGGGCGGCGTACCAGCGATCAGTTCGTAAAGAACTATCCCTAGCGAATAAATATCCGAGCGACCGTCTACTGGTAGGCCCTGAGCTTGCTCAGGTGAGAAGTAAGTCGCTGTGCCCATAACTGCGCCAGTGCGCGTAAGGCCCGACGCCGCCCCATCCGCCTGTGCGATTCCGAAGTCGGTGACCTTCACTTGCCCTTCGGGAGTGACAAGCACATTGCCAGGTTTCACATCGCGATGCACGACACCGGCATGGTGAGCGAACGACAGGGCCAACGCGATTTCAGCACCTATTTCTGCGATTCTCTCTGGCATGAGCGGGCCTTCAGCGGCGGCCAAGTCGCGAAGTGTCTTGCCTTCTACGTGCTCCATCACAATGAATGACGTGCCGTCTTCTTGTCCCCAGTCGTAGACAGCGACGATGTTCGGATGGTTCAACTTCGCAGCCGATTGCGCTTCGGCCCGGAAGCGCTGCACGAACGTTGGATCGCGAGAGAGTTGTGGGGAAAGAACTTTGATGGCGACAGCGCGATTCAGTTTTGTGTCGCGGGCGAGGGACACGTCGGCCATGCCGCCGCGCGCGATCTCGCGCTCTACCTCGTAGCGGTTTGCGTATATCAAGCGATCGACCATGGTCTTGGCTAAACCCTAATCGCGTCGCGCGCACGACTGACGTCGTGGAGAAGAGTTCACAGGCCGAGCAGGAAGCGCAACATCTTGGCCGCTATCGGAGCGGCCACCCTGCCACCGGTTGCCTCATCGCCTGAAGAGCCACCGTTCTCCACAAGTACTGCAATTGCGTACCTGGGTGCCTCCGCTGGAGCAAACGCGACGAACCATGCATGGGGGTCACACGTCTCGCAGGATTGAGCGGTGCCAGTCTTGCCAGCCACGGCAACTCCCGAGATTCGCGCTGCCGTCCCGGTTCCGCGAGCTACCACCTGAACCATGTAGTCCCGAATTGTCATCGCCGTGGCGACCGGCATGGCTTGCTTCCATGGCTTGGGTTTGATTGTACGCAATATGCGCCCATCGCCATCGCGCACTTCGGCGGCGACATGGGGCGTCATGATGAGTCCACCATTGGCTACGCCACTTGCAACCAATGCCATCTGAAGCGGAGTCGTAGCGACCTCGCCCTGGCCAATACCAGCAAGTGCGAATGATGGCTTGTTGGTAGAGAAGGAGCCTTCGGGGGGGCCCAAACTGACGACCGCACCTGGATTCAGATCTATTGAGGGTGCTTCGAAAATTCCAAAACCGCGCATCTGAGGCGGGAACAACTCGCCAAGTTGTACTCCCAATAGTGCGAACGCCGAGTTGCACGATTGAACGAACACCGATTCAAGATCTCCGCCACAACTACGGCCACCGAAATTCTCGATCGGACGACCTGCTTGTGGCGGTGTAAACGACTTGACGCTTGGGAAGTCCGTCTCGGGCGTAGCGATGCCGGTATCGAGTGCGGCTGCCGTCGTGACGATCTTGAATGTTGAACCTGGTGGATACCTCTCGCGATATGCGCGCGGCAGCGCCGGGTTGGAAGGGTCCGCATTTAGAAGGTCGAAGTAAACTTGTACTTCACGCGGGTTGTGAGCCGCAAGCGGTTGCGGATCAAAACTCGGCGTGGAGTACATGGCGACGATGGCGCCCGTGGCCGGTTCCAAGACCACGACCGAACCCTTTTGTCCGCGAAGTGTGTCCTTGGCCAATTGCTGCGCGTCTGCACGCATGCTGAGTATGACGTTTGCGGTGTGCTCTTTATCGAGAAGCAACTCACCTAGGTTGTCGATTTTCACCGACTTGAGATCGTGGCCGGAAAGAACGTCGTTGTATTCCTTTTCAATGCCAACACTGCCGACCACGATCGATTGGTACCCAACCGTTTGAGAGAACAAGTCTCCCAAAGGATATTTTCGTTGGCGGCCGTACTCATCGTCGCTCGGAACGGTGTGCGCGAGCACTTTGCCAGCAGCGTCGATGATCGCCCCGCGCGGGCCGGTGAAGTCACGCAGGAATGTGCGTGAGTTACGCGGGTCGTTCGCCAGCCTTCCTGCATCTAGTACTTGTAGATAAGTGAGTTGAGCAGCGAGGATGAGCATCAGGACGATCATCAGCAGACCAACACGACGAATGTTCGCGTTCATGCGTGCGCGGACTCGATTGCGCGCCGGGCTTCTTCGGTCGCGGCATCATCTTCCGCTTCTGTGGCGCTCTCGTCGGAGATTCGCAGTAGCAACGCGAGGATTACAAAGTTAGAGACAAGCGACGACCCACCGTAAGAGACGAATGGCAACGTGACACCAGTAAGTGGAATAACGCGTGTAACGCCACCAATGATTACGAACGTCTGCATGCCGAGGATCGTCGCTAGCCCGGCGCCGAACAATTTGAGGAAGGGTCGTTGCGCCTGCAGTGAGATGCGAAAAGCGCTTCCAACCAGCAGCATGAACCCGATGAGTACGGCGATGGTGCCCAACAAACCGAGCTCTTCGCCGATGGCAGCGAAGATGAAGTCGGTTGTAGCGACCGGGATTACGTCGGGCCGCCCAAGGCCGAGACCGGTTCCCGCAAAACCCCCGCTACCAAACGCGAACAGGCTTTGAGTTAACTGGTAGCCCGTATCTTGCAGGTCCTGCCACGGGTTGATCCAGATGTCGATGCGGCTCTGCACGTGACCGAACGTCTTGTAGGCAACAATCGCAGCTGTAGCGAAAAGACCCGTGCCGATGACGACGTACCCGTAGCGACCGGTCGCTATGTAGAGCATGGCGAGAAAGGCGACAAAAAACAACAGGGAGGAGCCAAGGTCTTTCTGTTGGACCATGATCAGGATCGACGCGGCCCATGGCAACAACAATGGCCCGAGATGCTTTGGGTCGGGGAGATACACGCGACCGATTCGACGACTTCCCGCGCTCAGTAGTTCGCGTTTGTCTACTAAGTACGCGGCGAAGAAGACGACGAGAAGGACTTTGGCCGCCTCGCCTGGCTGGACGGTGAGTGGCCCGATCCGAACCCAAAGCAGCGCGCCATTGATCTCGCGTCCGAGGCCGGGTACGAGGGGAAGAAGCAGAGCGATAACGCCAAGCATTAGAAACGAGTACCTGTAGCGAGCGAGTGCGCGTACAGTCGGTAGCAGTACGAGCGTCGTGACGAATGCGACTACCCCGACCGCGGCCCAAAGAGCTTGGGTGGGACCGACTCTGTCGGCGGCGCCGGCCGCCACATCGAGGCGCGAGATTGTGATGTATCCGATCCCGAGGAGTAACGCCGCTAGCGGGAGCAACGTTGGGTCTGCGCGAGGAGCGAGGCGCCTAACGGCGAGGTGCGCAATCACAAAGAGCGCAAGGATCGCACCTAGGAATGCCCAGAGGTCGCGCGGAAAAGCGGGAGACTCCGACAGCGCGAGCAGAACATGTCCGGCTGCAACTATTACGAGGGCGAGTGCACCGAGCTTGAGTTCGTGACCACGCCGACGTTGTCCGAGTGCCGACCTGTTTACGCTCACGCCGTCGGCAACGGAGGAATGGGTGGCGTCAGAGAGGTAGTGGGAGCCGTGTTAGTCGGCACCGTCGTAGTCGTGGGTCCCGTCGTGGTGCTGGTTGCCGAAGTTAAGTCTGCTTTGAGGCGCAATAGATATGCGGTCGCCGAACCCTTCGTTGCGAACTCCTTGTTCTCTGTGATTTCAAGGCGCGTCGCCTCAGTGAGGTCAGGCATGCGGAGGTCAGAAGTGCGCGCCACAGTGGGATTCCATCCGAGGAGACCGTTCGGTCGCCCTTGGTAAAGGATCACTTGTCCGCGGTCGTTCGCTCCTACGTAGTACGTGTTGCGGGCGAACCACCATACGGCGCATACAGCGATGAGGATGATGGTCACGGTTGGGATCGCCCAGAGGCCAAGAAGCCAGATAGAGCGCGACGCCTTAGACCCAGCAGCGCGTGTGCTGCGTCGCGAGTTGGGCTGTAACGCATCGTCTGCCGAGGCTGCCGGTGTATCTCCTGGCGGCGGGATGATTACAGGTTGGACGGGGACAACCGTGTCGCGAGGTTCTGAGATGATTGGCACATCTACCAGGGTTCGAACTGTCGGCAGAAGATCCGTCGTGCCGATTTCAATGTCGATGATGACCGTTGTGATGTTGTCTTCGCCGCCCGCAGAGTTGGCTGCGTCAACTAGCGCATTCGCTGCGCGTGTCGGATCTGGTTCGCGGCGCAAGATGGCCGAAATCTGTGGATCACGAAGCATGCCAGTCAATCCGTCGGAGCAGAGGAGAAGTCGATCTCCTGGCGCGGGAGTTACGGCGTATTCATCTACCACGACCGAGTCGCCGATACCGAGCGCGCGCGTAATGATCGATCGTTGTGGATGAGTGATCGCCTGTTCTTCTGTGATCTTGCCTTCGGCAATGAGTTCTTCTACCAAGCTGTGGTCCACGCTGATGCGTTCAAGTTCGCCGTCTCGCAACAGATAGGCGCGCGAGTCACCGACGTGGCCAATGATTATCTGGTTACCGACAGGCACCGCAGCCGTGAGAGTTGTACCCATGCCGCGCAGGTCGGGATCAGCGTGTGCCTTGGCAAAGACGGCATCGTTCGCCGCCCGCACCGCGGTACCCATTGGTACCCCGGATGCGATTGATGCGCGCAACGATTCGAGGGCCGTACTACTGGCTACCTCGCCTCCCTGATGGCCCCCCATACCGTCGGCGACGGCGAAGAGTTGGAGGCGTGGATCAACGACGTAGCTGTCCTCGTTGCCCTCACGCACCTGGCCCGTGTCTGTAGCGGCACCACTGATGAACTTCATCGTGTGAGTTCTGCAATCGTTTGACCAAACTGCACGCGGTCGCCGCGTCGGACACGCACGTAGCCCGAGATTCGTTCGCCGTTCAAGAGCGTGCCGTTGGTGGAACCAAGGTCTTCAACGTAGGTCTTGCCGCCCTGGCGGTAAATACGCGCGTGGACTTGTGAGGCGAATGTGTCGTCGGCAAGAACGATGCCGCATCCCGGAGCCCGCCCAACAGTGATCTCTTGATCAAGCAGAAACGTTTCCCCCTCGCGCGACTCAGGAGCAACGATGACAAGGGTGCTCTCGTCTCGCGCACCGCGACTGCGCTTGGGTTGGCTGACGGGAGCTTCCGTTACCGGCAACGCCGCAAGTGGTACCGCGATCTTGTCTGCCTTCAACTCGAGCGTCACTACTCGCACAACTCGGAACAGGAACAAGTACAGCAGTGCGAGAAAACAGAATTTCAGGACGGTGAGTAGTTCGTCAGTCATTTGCGTGGCGGAGGCTACGAGGCCTCGAAGCGGATAGCGACCGCGCCTACTCCGATTAGGTCGCCGTCAGACAGCGTGTGATCTTGAACCTTGGAGCCATTGATGGTCGTGCCGTTGAGCGAGCCGAGATCTACAAGGCGGTAGCTGTCCGGCTCTGGGCGTATCTCGGCGTGGCGCCGCGAGGCGAGAGCATCTTCGATCTTGAGGTCGCAGTCTGGGAGGCGGCCGATTGTGAATGTCGCTTCGGAAAGTGGAAGACGTTTACCGTCCGACAAGACGAGTGCCCCGACGCGACCACCTGCTCCCTCTTTGAACTTGGTATCGATCTCCAAGTCGCCGCGCCGCAACTCCGGATCTTCGACTAGTTGGATGGAGAGGGGACCCATGAAGTGGTATCCCTCTGAGCGAGCGTGTTCACGGGCCTCTGTAGTGAGTTCACTCTCGAATGCGTCGGCATAGTCGTCAAAACTTGCCGCGTCTTCGGAAGAAAGGGCAATCAGATACCAGTTGGGTGCGACCGCGCCTCGAACGCCGAGGGTTCGCTTTGTATCCATCTCGCGCAAAAGGCGCCGAGCGATTTCGACCGGCTCAAGGCCGCTGCGGAAGGCCTTGCCGAAGGTGCCTTCCACCAGTCGTTCGAGCCGACGCTCAAAGCCCTGGACTCCCATATGGCCGAGTGTAAGGCCCAGAGGGATAAGGACCGATGCACTTGACCTGACCCAGGTTGTGGGCGGTAGTACCTGAGAAACTCTGTGTTCCTGGCACGAGTGACCGACTGGCTAGGCACTAACGTCAGCGGTCCCACATAGAGAAAAAGCAAGTGGGCACTCGGGCGAGTGGCGGAATTGGCAGACGCGCAGGCTTCAGGTGCCTGTGTCCGCAAGGACGTGGGGGTTCAAGTCCCCCCTCGCCCACACAATTCTCCCCCAAATCCGCGAGCGCCCCCAAATCCGCGAGCGCTTGTCGGAAAATGTACGGTAGCAGTGCGCTACGCGACAAAAGGAGATTGGTGGGGGGGTCTCTAGGTGGTAAAAACCAACAACTCAACAACTCAACAACTCAACATCCCAACAACTCAACATCAAGGAGATTCTTGTGGTGACAATCACGATCGCCGGTGAAAATCTTGTTGTAGTAGTGAACGGCATGGGCAAGGTGCTGGCCCTGCGCAGCGAGCTGACCATTCCGCTCAAGCACGTGACCGGTGCAAAAGCCGACCCCGAGGCCACTTCGCTACCCAAGGGACTCAAAGGCCCAGGCACCAGAATTCCAGGGATTATCTACGCCGGTACGTTTCATAAAGACGGCGAGAAAGTTTTTTGGGACGTGCACAACTCGGACGCTGCAATTGTGATTGATCTAGAAAACGAAGACTTCAAGCATCTTGTTGTAGAGGTCAAAGACCCCACCGAAACCTTGGCGCTGATCAACGGCAATATCAAACAATAAACCGCCGAGCTCGACCTAGGCCCTCTTGTGCGACTGTCGCTACATGCGTTCCGTCTTGGGTAAACACCCGCGCAAACGCCATTCCACGCGCGTTTGCAATGCCGTGCCCATGTTGGTCGAATAGCAGCCAGTCGGTAGCGCGCACCGGGCGATGGAACCAGATGGCGTGATCAAGACTGGCTGCTATTAGCGACTCCCAGTCGGGAGCAATCGGATGCGTCATGAGCGCGGTGCCAAGTAAATCTTCATCGGACAGGTACGAAAGCGCGCACGCGTGCACTACTGGATCGTCGCCAATGTCTTCGGTTACGCGCAACCAACTTTGTGCCCGCGGTTCCGGCTTGCTCTCGCGCATCACAAGCCGGTGGTCCATAAAAAGCCCCGTGGGCTCGCGCTTAAGATTTTCTGGAGCTACCGGTTGGATCGGGCCCGCAATGGATTGCACCTCCAGACCTTCCTCAGCATGCTGGAAACTCGCGATGAGGTTCAGTATCGCGCCACCAGATTGATATGCAACGACCTGCCGTGTTGCGAAAGAGCGCCCGTCGCGCACGCGGTCTACCTCGTAGAGAACCGCTTCGTTTTCGTTCCCAGCGCGAATGAAATACGCGTGCAGGGAGTGCGGCAATTTGCCGTCTTCAACTGTGAGCGCTGCGGCGCGCAACGCTTGTGCCACCACCTGCCCCCCGTAGATACGTCCCCAGCCGAGCACCGGCCCTGATCCCAGGTAGGCATCGGGCTTCACGGTCTCTAGATCGAGCAGCGATGCAAGGTCGGTCACGGGGTGGATCTGGACACTCATTGCGGGCTCCGAGAAGTTAGAAAACTGTTTTAGGGATTTACGGCGGTTTGCTGACGGATTAGCTCCGCGTAGTAGCGCGCACCGTCGGGACGCAGGTGGTAGCCGTCGGGATAAAAGAACTCCGGGTGCGCGTTGCCTTCTCCGTTCCAGTTGATGAGAACAGTGTTCGGATAACGAGGTATCCATGAATTCAGCACACTGTTGTCCGGCCCCTCCCATCGGCGCGGAACTTTCAGATTCAAGAACACGACACGCTTTCGATCAGCTAGCAGGGCCATCATCGCTTCCATGTGTCCATCGGTGATCACGCCATTTGTTCCCATGTGAATGACGACTGTGTCACTCAACCGACCCGAGGCCTTTAGTAACCCCACGAGCTCGATGGCATGACCGAACTGCCTGCTTACCGCGGCATCCACGTACACATCCACAAGAGCGGCCTCAAGTGCAGGCTTCGCGCCGAGCATCACGGAGTCACCGATTGCCGTGACGCGCGGTGCAAGCGACGCGACTGGCGTAGTTGGTGCAACCGGAACGCCGGGTACCGGAATCGTCGTGGCGGTGGTGGTAGTCGTCGGCTCCTGTGCGGCAGCTACTACCGCATTCAGGCTCACGGTGGGTCGCGGCGTTGTACCGCTTGCCAATCCTGCTGCGGCAAGCACAACGCAGAGCATGGTTGTTCCTGCAGTCGCGAGACCCACGCCGACCAGCCGTGAACGTTCCGGTCCTGTGGCCGCGCGCACTTCACGCGACCACCGACCGAGCGCGCCTTGTCGAATCGGTTGCTCAACAAATCGATAAGAGAGCTCAGCTAATCCGAATGTAATACCCAGCCGTAGCACAAGGTTTGGTAAACCGGTAATGCCGATGTCGAGCATCGGTCTCGTCAACATGAAGACGGGCCAGTGCCACAGATAGATGCCGTAAGACCGCTCTCCTATCCAGCGCATGGGTTTGTTGCCAAGCACCAACGGGCTTAAGCGCGACGCGGGGTGAACCGCAACCGCAATCACCAACGCGCTGACGATTGCGACTCCAGTGAAACCACCGCGGTACAACAAGCCAGAGAACTCTGTCGCGTTGATAAAAATCCACACCAACGCGCCGAGAGACACGGTGCCAACGACATCGAGCAGCAAGCGACCTTCGCGAGGGACGCGTGCCGACAGTCGCCATGGAGACCATACGATTGCCAGGAACGCGCCAACGAGCATCGTCGAGATGCGCGTGTCCGTTCCGAAGTATGCGCGCGACGGATCCGTAACCGGGAAGTCGTTCGCTATCGAGAGGATCGCCATCCACACCGTTGAAGCGACGATGCCGGCGGTGATCGCGATGAGCATCGGCTTAGGCCGCCCCTTCCACTGCTTGAGCATCGCAGTGAATAGCAATGGCCAGATCAGATAGAACTGTTCTTCGACTGCGAGTGACCACAAGTGTCGAAGCAGAGGTGGTCTTGCTGCAGCTTCGAAATACGATTGCTCGCGCAGTATCTGCCACCAGTTGGTGGAGTACCCCAGGGCCGCAATGACATCGGTTCGCAGTTCTGCGAGTTCTTCGGGCAAGAAAATGATCGAATAGAGCGACACGACGCCGAGCACAAGGAACAGTGCAGGGAGAAGTCGCCGAGCGCGCCGCAGGTAGAACTGTCCAAGGCCGATCCGACCGTGATTGCGGGATTCTGCAAGAAGCAACGCTGTAATCAGATAACCGCTGATTACGAAGAACACATCTACGCCGAGGAATCCCCCAGGCATCCAGGTAAGTTCGGCGTGGTAAAGCAGCACTGCCATCACAGCGATTGCGCGCAGGCCGTCGAGACCGGGCATGTAGCGCATCCGTACGAGACTGCGCGTCGGCATCGAATCGCCGTCGGGGTTCGCTGGTTGGACCGCGACGGTTGACATTGCCTGCCATTCTCCCCCATGGCGATAGCGAGGATGGGATCACCCCGACGCGCGGCGACCTACGATCCGCCCGATGAAAACGACCGGCTACGAACCCCTCGCGCGAATCGTCAAAGTCGCCCTCGAAGAACGCGAGACGCGCCCGACTGAAGCACTGGGGTCACGCGGTCCTCTAATCGTCGGAATCGGAGGCGGCGTCGCCGTCGGTAAAAGCACCGCAGCGGAAAAGCTTGTTGGGTTGGTGGGGAGTACGCCAGCCGAAGTTGTTACGACCGATGCCTATCTCTTGCCCAACGCGGTCCTCGAAGAACGCGATCTGTTGGGAGAGAAGGGGTTCCCGCATAGCTACGACAACGAAGCACTCGATTCGTTCTTGTGGGCGGTCCGCGATGGGGCTACCGGTCTCACGGTGCCGGTTTATGACCACATTTCCTACGATGTATTGACCGACATTCGTAGGCCACTCGGGTCAACGTCGTTGCTGGTCGTCGAAGGGGTGAACTCTCTTCGCTTCGCTCAGCACTTCGACATCGCCGTGTACCTCCATGCAGATGAGGTGGCGATGGAGGACTGGTATGTCACAAGATTTATGCGCCTATGCGATGAAGCACCTCCAGGGTCTTTCTACGAGAACTTTCGGGGCTTGGGAACGGATGGCAGGGAAGGCATGGCACGCGCCATATGGCAATCGGTAAACCTCGTAAACCTGCGCGAACACATTGCACCCACGCGCGCGAATGCGACGGTTGTCGTTGAAAAAGCGGCAGATCACTCCGTCGCGAACATCTATGTGACCAATCCCTGATGGCCAACAGCGACACCATGTCTTGGAGCGGCACGTCCGCAGTGCAACTGACTGCCGGTGACTGCGAAGTAATAGTGATCCCCAACTTGGGGATGCTCATACCGTCGATTTGTTGGCAAGGCAATGAGATCGTTGCATTGCCCGGCGGGCTCGATGCGTACCGCGCCGGACATACAACGGGCATCCCATTCCTGCATCCCTGGGCGAATCGCCTGTCGGGAATGGAATACAGCGTCCAGGGAACCGATGTAGGCCTAAAGGTGGCCCACCTTCATCTGGATGATCAAGGGCTACCGATGCATGGCACGATGACCGCTCAAGCCGATTGGACGGTGACGTATTTAGAAGCCGATGAGAGCTCGGCGCGATGCGTTGCAATCTTCGCGTTCGGTGATCACCCAGAGCTACTGGCGTCATTTCCATTTCCACATGAGATCGAGATGTCGGTCACGGTAACGACGACGACCGTGCTTGTCACAACAACCGTGCGCCCGACGGGATCGCGCGCGGTACCCATCTCGTTCGGGTATCACCCATATCTCGTCCTGCCCGGAGCAGCGCGACGCGATTGGGTTCTGTCACTACCGGCATGTGAACGAATGGCCCTAGATGACTGCGGCATCCCGACCGGGACAACACAGCAAGAAACTGCGGCGATCCAACCGCTTGCAGAACGCGCACTCGACGACCTTTTCGCTCTTGGGGACTCCCGAGAATTTGCGATCGTCGGCGACGCATTGCGAATCGCGCTCAATTTCGATGAGGGTTACCCATTCGCGCAGGTGTACTCACCAACAGATTCAGAGTTCTGTTGCATTGAGCCGATGACGGCACCAACTAATGCTCTTGTGAGCGGCACGCATCCGACGGTGCAGCCGGGAACTTCGTTCGAAGCAGCCTTCACCATCTCTATCTCGGCCGCGTAAGGCAGTAGGTGGCCGGTAGGCTGACTTCCCGTGCCTCTCGCATTCTTCGGTCCCTCCGGCACATTCGCCGAGGAAGCCCTTCTCACCCAACCTGATCTAGCCGCGCAAGACCGCGTAGCGCTGCCGTCGATTCCCGATGTCATCGCCGCGGTAGAACGCAAAGAACATGAATACGGCCTCGTGCCGCTCGAGAGTTCGATCGAAGGATCAGTTTCCGTCACCCTCGATACCCTCGCATTCGAAAGCAATCTGCTGATTCAGCGTGAAGTTGACCTGCCGGTTCGTCTCAATCTCTTTGTGAAACCAGGCACAGACATCGCCGATGTTCGCACTGTCCTGTCCTTCCCCCATGCCATCGCGCAGTGTCGCAAGTTTTTGAAGCGACGCCTGCCAGCAGCAACCCAGGTAGCAGCAAACTCGACCGCCGAGGCCGTGCAGCGGGTCTCTAACTCGAAGCGCGTCGACCAAGCAGCGATCGGAAACTCGCTGGCTGGCAAGCTCTACGGGCTGCAAACACTTGCGCGCAACATCGGTGATCATCCCGAAGCGGAGACACGCTTCGTCTTGCTCGGGCGCGGCATTCCCGCGCCCACGGGGCACGATCGAACAAGCATCGTCTGTTTCCAACACCACGACCGCCCGGGTTCATTGCTCGGTCTCCTTCAAGAGTTCGCCGCCCGGTCAATAAACCTCACCAAACTCGAATCACGCCCCACCAAAAAGAGTCTCGGCGATTACTGCTTCCTCATTGATTGCGAGGGACACATCGCAGACGAACTCGTTGCCGATTGTCTGCGAACGTTGACGACTAAGCAGATGACGGTGAAGTTTCTCGGCTCCTACCCGGTTGCGGGCCAAGCAGCACGTGCGCGCCGCGGCACGGTCACAAAAGCATGGCGCGACGCGAACGCGTGGATGGAAGACCTGCGTGGACAGGTCCGAGACGAGTGAGACGCGTGTGATCGACCTAAAGAGACTGCGTGACGAACCTGACTACCGCGTAGGTATTGAACGCAAACGAGTGCGCGACGGTCTCATCGAAGAAGTCCTAGTCGCAGACAACGCGCGTCGTGCTCTGTTGACCGATGTCGAAGAGTTACGGGCGCGTCAGAACGCGGCGTCCAAGGAGATAGGGAAGGCCACCACCGACGAACGGGCCGTCAAGATCGCTGTGGCAGGCGCACTCAAAGAAGATCTATCGCTACGTGAACCGGAACTGGCTGCTGCGGAAGAAATGCTACGCATGCTGGCGCTTTCGGTGCCGAACCCGGCCGATCCATCGGTACCGGACGGCGGCGAAGACGATGGCGAAGTCGTGCGCACAGTCGGTGAAACATCGCCACCTCCGCCTCTCGATCATGGCGCATACGCGTCCGCACGGGGCTGGGTGAACGCCGAACGAGGGGCAGAGGCAAGCGGTTCACGTTTCGCATATCTGATGGGCGACGCAGTGCTGCTCGAGTTCGCGTTGGTGCAGTGGACTCTGTCGCGGTTGGTAGCCGAGGGATTCACACCGGTCGTTCCCCCGGTGCTCGTGCGAGAACATGTTATGGAAGAAGCGGGTTTTTTCCCGACGGATCGCAACCAGGTCTACGACCTACCGGAAGACGGGTTGTTCCTTGTCGGCACAAGCGAAGTACCGCTATCGGCTTTGCATCGTGGCGAAATCATCGATGCCGATTCGTTGCCATTGCGGTACGCAGGTTGGTCCACCAACTTCCGCCGTGAGGCAGGCACCTACGGCAAGGACACCGCTGGCATCTTTCGCGTCCATCAGTTCGACAAGTTGGAGATGTTCGTATTTGCGTCACCGGACGAGTCCGACACCGAACACGAACGGATTCTTGCCATCGAGGAGTCACTGGTTTCGTCCCTTGGGCTTCCGTACCGCGTAGTGAACATCGCAGCGGGAGATCTAGGTGCACCGGCCGCACGTAAGTACGACATCGAGGTGTGGCTTCCCTCAGAAGGCCGCTACCGCGAGCTCACATCATGTTCCAACTACCGGGATTTCTCGGCCCGCAGGTTGAAAACGCGGGTGCGCGCTGACGGCGGTACTGCGCTACTGCACACGCTAAATGGCACCGCGTGCGCGATTGGTCGAACGCTCGTATTCTTGTTCGAGCATTGCCAACAAGCAGACGGCTCCTTCCAAGTGCCAGAGGTTCTGGTGCCTTTCTGTGGCACCGATCGCTTCGCCGCGATCGGGTAGTTCGTCAGCGACCTATGGAGAGGTGTGCCGTCGGCCTCTGAAAGGTGAAATCTCCTGCGGGTAGTGTTGTTCCCGTGAAGTTAGGGCCGAATGAGCGTTGTTGGTGCGGAAGCGGCGACAAGTACAAGCACTGTCACAGGCCGACCGACGTGCCCGTAAAGGCCGGCGAAATGAGCCCGACACGCTCAGTGCCTGAAGACATCGAGCGACCGCCGTACATTGCGAATGGTGGAGACCCGATTCGCCGCGGTGATCCGATCGTCAAATCTTCTGAGGTCGTAGCCGCGATGCGTATGGCCGGAGTAGCTGCAGGCGAGGTGCTCGACCTTGTTGGCGCCGCCGTCGCTCCGGGAATTACGACCGATGAACTTGATGCAGTCGCTCATGCTGCTTACATCGAACGCGGCGGGTACCCGAGCCCGCTTGGCTATCGCGGATTTCCTAAGTCCGTGTGTACATCAGTCAACGAAGTGATTTGTCATGGCATTCCCGACGATCGACCTATGTGCGAGGGCGAGATCGTCAATGTAGATGTGACGATTTTTCTGAATGGAGTGCACGGAGATACGAATGCGACCTTCGCTGTGGGTAGCCTCGATCCACGATCGACAGCGCTCTTGCGCGTCACTCGCGAGTGTCTGTTCCGTGGCATCGACGCGGTGCGGCCTGGTGTTGAAGTGCGGGCAATAGGACGCGCGATTCAGCAACACGCAGAGGCGAACGATTTCGGGGTCGTGCGCACGTTCTGCGGGCACGCGATTGGCCCCGAGTTTCATGGCGCTCTTTCGATTCCGCACTACGACGAGCCACGTGCGACAACACGCCTTGAGCCAGGCATGACCTTCACCATTGAACCGATGATCACAATGGGTACATGGCGAGAGCGAATCTGGTCTGACGGGTGGACCGCAGTGACTGCAGATGGCCAGCGCACTGCGCAGTATGAACACACAATGGTCGTCACCGACGATGGTGTCGAGGTGCTTACGCCATCGATCGCTTTGCCGACGACGCTCGAGGCCTCAAGCGCCCGGTAGCCTTGCCTATCCCTGGAGGGATGCCGGAGCGGACGAACGGGGCAGTCTTGAAAACTGCTGAGGCTCGTGAGGGTCTCCGTGGGTTCGAATCCCACTCCCTCCGCCGTTGGCGTTACAGTCCCGCGTTTACCCATGGCATCTGCAGGCGGAATACGCCTGTGGACCGAAGGGAACTTGCGGATGTATATCGGTCTCAGTCCAGAACTCGCTGCGCTGCGCGATGAGTTGCGTGCGTACTATGAGAAATTGCTCACGCCCGATCTTGAGGCTGGGCTTGCAAGTGGTGAGGGCGTTGGCCCCGTAGCGCGTGGGGTGTGGAAGCAGATGGCTGCGGACGGCTGGGCTGGCATTGGCTGGCCAACCGAGTACGGCGGCCAAGGTCGCACAGCGATTGAGCAGTTCATCTTCTTTGACGAGTCAATGCGCTCTGGGGCTCCAGTTCCGATGCTCACTATCAACTCGGTCGCGCCAACGATCATGCGATACGGCACACAGGAACAGAAGGACTTCTTTCTCCCCAAGATTCTTGCTGGAGAGATCCACTTCGCCATCGGTTACACCGAGTCCGACGCGGGTACCGACTTAGCTTCTCTCAAGACGAGCGCCGTGCGCGATGGCGACGAGTACGTGATTAACGGTCAGAAGGTATTCACGAGTCTGGCATCGGATGCCGATTATGTCTGGTTGGCTGTTCGCACCGATCCCGATGTGAAGAAGCACAAGGGCATCTCGATCATCATCGTTCCAACCGATACGCCTGGATTCAAGTGTGAACCGATTCGCAACATGGCCAATCTCAACACGAACATCACGCTCTACGAAGACGTGCGTGTTCCGGTCGGCAATCTTGTTGGCGAAGAGAACCAGGGCTGGGGTTTGATCGTTAACCAGTTGAACCACGAGCGCGTCACGCTGTGCGCATCGGGAATTGTTGATCGCCAACTTGAAGACGTAATTGCTTGGGCGAAAGAAACGCGCCTCGCCGATGGGCGGCGCGTGATTGATCAAGATTGGGTGCAACTCAATCTGGCACGTGTTCACGCCCGCCTTGAATACCTGCGTCTCGCCAACTGGAAGATTGCCGACGGGGCAACGCGTGGGGAGTCCCTAGACCCGGCCGCCGCATCGAGCATCAAGGTGTTTGGAACAGAGTTTTATCTCGAAGCGTTTCGCCTACTTCTGGAAATCCTCGGTCCCGTGGCTTACGTGCAAGGAGGGTCACCCGAAGCGGTATTGCGCGGACGCATCGAATCGCGCGTCCGCAGCATGCACATCCTCACGTTCGGTGGTGGCACGAACGAAATGCAACGCGACCTCATCGCAATCTTCGGCCTCGGCATGCCGGGCTCACCGCGCTAGGAGACGAGAACATGGATTTCACTCTCACCGAAGATCAAACAGCTCTGCGAGATCTCGCACGACAGATCCTCACCGACCGCACGACCCCAACGTTGTTGCGCGAGGCCGATGAGTCCGACGAGTGGTTCGATCGCGACACTTGGAAGGCATTGGCCGATGCCAATCTCTTAGGAGTGGCATTGCCAGAAGATGTTGGCGGGCTCGGGTTTGGCTTCCTGGAGTTGTGTCTCATCCTGGAGGAACAAGGCCGCACGTTGGCGCCTCTGCCTTTGCTGCACACCCTCGTTTCGTGCGCGTTGCCGGTATCGATGTTCGGTAATGCGCAACAGCGCGCTGTGCTGGATCCGATAATTCGCGGCGAGATGATCGCGACGGCAGCTCTGAATGAACTGGGCACTCCTCCCGATGCGCCCCAGACGAAAGCCGTTGCAGATGGCGAGGGTTGGAAGATTTCAGGAAAGAAAGTCTGTGTTCCGGTTGCACATCTTTGTGATCGGATCCTTGTGCCGGCGATGGTTGGAGAAGACATCGGCCTTTTCTTCGTAGCCGTTGACCAGCCTGGAGTTACCCTGACTAGGCAGACGACGCCCAATCATGAACCGCAGTTCGTGATGGAACTAGATGGCGCAACGGTTGAAGATGCCTATCGCATCGGTGCTCTCGCGGATGGCCGGGACATGTTGCGTTGGATTGTCGCCCGTACGACCGTAGGGATATGCGCAATCGTTTCCGGGGCATGCCAAGCAGCCCTGAAGTTGACGGCGGACTACACAACGACACGCAAGCAGTTCGATCGCGCTATCGGCACTTTCCAAGCGGTTGGACAACGCATGGCCGACTGCTACATCGACACTCAAGCAATTGAACTCACGATGCTCGCAGCTGCAACCCACCTGTCATCTGGTGAGGATGACGCGTCAGAGGTGCATACCGCAAAGTTCTGGGCATCGGAAGGCGGAAGCCGTGTTGTGCATGCAGGGCTTCATGTCCATGGCGGCATCTCAATCGATCTTGATTACCCGATTCACCGCTACTTTCTATGGGTCAAGCAACTTGAGTTCACGATGGGAGCGGCCACTCCACAACTGCAGGAACTAGGCCGACTAATCGCAGCCGACCATGGCTGATGATCCAAATGCATGGTGGCGCGAAGGTGTGCTGTATCAGGTCTACCCGCGTTCCTTTATGGATGCGGACGGCGACGGCATAGGAGATCTGCGCGGTGTGATCGAGCGGCTGGACCACCTCCAGTGGCTAGGCGTTCGGGGCATCTGGTTGAGTCCGGTAACCGTGTCACCCAACGCAGACTTCGGGTACGACTGCGCCAACTATCGCGATGTTGACCCTTCGCTCGGAACACTTGCCGACCTCGACGATGTGATCGCAGATGCAGCGCGACGCGATATTCGAATCTTGCTCGACATTGTTCCCAATCACACAAGCATTGATCACGCGTGGTTCACAGAGGCGCGCGCATCGCGGGATAATCCGAAGCGCGATTGGTTCGTGTGGGCCGATCCCGCTGTCGACGGCGGGCCACCCAACAACTGGGTAAGCACGTTTGGGGGACCGGCATGGACGTTGGACGAAACAACCGGCCAGTACTACCTGCACAACTTCCTACCTGAGCAACCCGATCTGAACTGGTGGAACGAGGAAGTACGCGATGCGTTTGACGACATCATCCGCTACTGGTTCGACCGCGGTGTTGCAGGTTTTCGCGTCGATGTAGCTCACATGATGGTGAAGGATGCCGAACTGCGCGACAACCCTCCTGCGACATCTGAAGATTCGTTCATGGATCAGATGCGCGGTCAACTACCTCTCTACAACTCGTGTCGCCCCGAAGTGCACGATGTTCATCGGCGCTGGCGGACGATTGCGGAGTCATACTCCCCGCCCCGCTTGTTCGTGGGTGAAACGTTCGTCGGAAAGGTCGAAGACGTACTCGCGTTCTACGGCGACGGCGACGCGTTCCAACTGAACTTCAACATTCCATTCGCAGAATGTCCACTTGAAGCCGCTGCGCTGCGCACAACAATTGAACTTACGGAGTCGATCATTCCGGTTGGCTGCACGCCAGTGTGGACCGGTAGCAACCATGACCTTTCGCGGTTCCCGACGCGGTGGGCTGGTGGCGATCCGTTACTAGCGCGCTGTGCACTCATGATGTTGTTGACATTGCGCGGCACTTGTTTTCTTTATGAAGGCGACGAGATCGGAATGGTCGATACGGAAATCACGCGGGAACAGGTGCTCGATCCGGTAGGCATCAAGTTCTTCCCGTACGCGGGACGCGATCCGGTGCGCACGCCAATGCAATGGAGTGGCGAGTCGGGTGGCGGTTTCACGGTGGCTGGAATCGAGCCCTGGCTGCCATTCGGAGATCTCAGTTGCAATGTTGCCGACCAGCGGCACGATTCCGATTCGATGCTCTCGCTATGCCGCGATGTGATCTCGCTGCGTGAAGCACTACCGGATCTGCGCGCCGGTGCGTACGCATCTCTCGACAGTCCCACAGATGTGCTCGCTTATCAACGCGGGGAGCGGATCGTGGTGGCGATCAACTTGGGAAGCGAGCCGGAGGCCGTTGAAGGCATTCGTGGCGAGATCAGATGCTGCACGGATCGGTCGAGGGACGGCAAAAAGATTGAAGGCGTCCTAAGCCTGGCCCCATCAACAGCAGCAATAGTGCTCCTTACCCGGGCAGTACCCTGAGAGGTCTTGGACTGATCTTGCGCGCCTAGCGCAGCGGAGAGGGATCGCTACCGATGCGTCGGACATACACCTGCCGCCTGGAGTTTGCCGAAGCCGGTGGCCGCGATCCCATTACCGCGCGTGCGCTTACGAAGCAGTGGATCGGCAAGCAATATGAGCATTGGCCTGAGAACGCGGAGTCGCCGTGGCTTCCTTCGCCGGGAGTAAGTATCGAATGGCGTGTCCTCAACGACCCGGAGCGCGGCGATGAGGTGTTCGATCTTGCGTGGTCACGCCCTGCCGGTAGTGACCCGACACTTGTGTGGCGCACGTCGGTGCGGATAGCGGTTGCTGCACACGATCTTGGGAACATC